>NZ_JAWLNX010000021.1:0-116652 GCF_035320975.1 Saccharopolyspora mangrovi
CGACCCCCACGGCGATCCGGCGATGCTGGCCGAGGCCAAGGACCTCGTCCGCGGGTACCTGTCCAAGAGGATCACCGGAGAAGAACGGGTGAAGTCGACCGTGGTCGGGCAGACGATCAGGGCGAACTACCCGAACGACCTGCCCTCCCCGCGGTAGGTCGGCACCTCCTCGACGGTCCAGACCCCGCCGTCGATCAGGTGGTACCGGTCGAACCGCTCCGCGAGCTCCCCGGCCTTGGCGTGCCGGAACCAGACCCGGTCCCCGATCCGCAGGCCGCGCGCAGGCGCACCGGTCACCGGCGTCTGCACCTCACCGGCACCCTCTGTGCCCAGCAATCCCAGACCCTCCGGCCAGTGCGGGGCCGGAACCCGGTCCGCCCCGGGGGGTCCCGAAGCGATGTAACCACCGCCGAACAGCGTCGCGACGCTCCGCGCCGGGCGGTGCACCACCGGCAGCGCGTAGAGCACCGCCGGACGAGGTTGAAAACCGCGGTAGGCGTCGAACAGCGTCGGGCCGATCAGGCCGGAACCCGCCGCGACCTCGGTGATGACCCCCTCCTCCACCGCTGTCCGCTCCAGGCTGCCGGTGCCGCCACCGTTGACGAACTCCAGATCCGCGACCTCGCGCACCTGGCGCACCACCGCCGCGCGCCGCTGCGCCAGCTCGGCCGCCGAGCGGCGCTGGACGGCGCGCAGCAGCGCCGCGCGCAACGGCCTGCCCGGCGGGGCGTCGCCGAGCCCGGCGATCTGGCCCTCGTATGCCATCAGCCCGACCAGCGCGAATCCCGCGCGGCGCTGGGCGATTTCGGCGAACCGCCGGACCTGCTCGGGGGTGTGCAGCGGTGAGCGGCGGGTGCCGATGTGCACACCGGGCAGCGGTCTCCAGGACGCGTCGACCTCGACGCAGAGCCGGATGTCGGGCCGGTCGCGGCCGACGGCGGCGTCGATGAGGTCCAGGTGCTCGGTCGAGTCGACCATGACGCTGATGGCCGCCGCTGCCTCCGGGTTCGCGGCGAGTTCCCGCAGCGCCGAGCGGTCCGCGGTCGGGTAGGCGACCAGGATGTCGTCGCTGAGCCCTTCGCCGTGCAGCCAGAGGGCTTCGGCGAGGGAGTAGCACATCAGGCCCCGGTAGCCGTCGACCCGCAACGCGCGGGCGATGAGTTCCCGGCAGCGGACGGATTTCGTGGCGATCCGGATCGGCACACCGGCCGCGCGGCGCACCATGTCATCGGCGTTGTGGTCGAAGGCTGCCAAGTCCACCGCGGCGAACGGTGGCTCGATCTCGCTGGTGATCTCGTCGATCCGGCGCACGCCGACAACCGTAGGCCGTGGGGCCTTGTTATGTGAATCGGTTTCACATAACTTCAGCCCATCGCGCCGACCACCTCACCCATTGGAGGCCCGGCATGCAGCGTGATCCGGCCACCGCACGGCCGTGGACGAACTGGGGCCGCACGGCCACCGCGCACCCCGCGCGCGTCGTGACCCCGCGAGACACCGCCGAAGCGGCCGAGGCGCTCAACGCCGCGAACCGGGACGGCCTGCGGGTCCGGCCGATCGGCTCCGGGCACTCGTTCTCGGCCGTGGCCTCCCCGGAATCCGGTGTGGCGCTGGACCTGCGGCACTGGTCGGGGATCATCCACGCCGACCCGGCGACCGGGCTGGTCGCGGTGCACGGCGGCACTCCCCTGCACGTGCTCAACGCCGAGCTCGACTCGCTGGGCCTGGCGATGGCCAACCTCGGCGACATCGACCAGCAGACCATCGCCGGCGCCATCTCCACCGGGACCCACGGCACCGGAGCCGCTCTCGGCGGCCTGGCCACGCAGGTCGAGGCGCTGGAACTGCTGCTCGCCGACGGGTCCGAGGTGCGCTGCTCGGCGACCGAGAACCCCGAGCTGTTCGCCGCCGCCCGCCTCGGTCTCGGTGCGCTCGGGGTGATCACCACGGTCACCTTGCGCTGCGTCCCGGCCTTCACGCTGTCGGCCGAGGAGCACCCGGCGCCGCTGGAGGACGTGCTCGCGGACTTCCACGGGCTGGCGGAGGCCAACGACCACTTCGAGTTCCACTGGTTCCCGCACAGCCGCCGCACGATGGTCAAGCGCAACAACCGGCACCCGGGACCACCGCGGCCGCTGCACCCGGCGCGGCACTTCCTGGAGTACGAGGTGATGGAGAACCGCCTGTTCGGCGCGGTCTGCGGCGTCGGGCGGGCGGTTCCCCGGCTGGTCCGGCCGCTGAACCGGCTGTGCGCGGCGACCTGGTCGGCCCGCACCTACCGGGACCGCTCCTACCGGGTGTTCACCACACCGCGCCGGATCCGCTTCGTGGAGACCGAGTACGCGTTCCCCCGCGAGGCGGTCCCGGACGTGCTGCGCGAGTTGCGGGCCGTCGCCGACCGGCTGGCCGACCCGGTGGTGTTCCCGGTGGAGGTGCGGGTCGCGCGGGCCGACGACGTGTGGCTGTCGACCGCGCACGGCCGCGACACCGGCTACGTCGCGGTGCACCAGTACCTCGGCATGCCGCACCGGCACTACTTCGACGCCTTCGAGGCGATCGCCCGGGACGCGGGCGGGCGACCGCACTGGGGGAAGATGCACCGCCTGGACGCGGCGGCGTTGTCCGGCATTTACCCCATGTTCAACGAGTTTCGGCAGGTCCGGGCCTCGGTCGACCCGGGCGGGATATTCCACAACTCGTACCTGGAACGCGTCCTGGGGCCTGTGGATAACCCGAACTGATTACCCCGCCGCGGCACGCACCGCATCGGTGATCGCAACGTCACCGTTGACGAGCTCCAGGGCCCGTCCGGTGGTCCCCGGTTCGCGCAGCAGGGCGGCCAGCACGGCGGCCACGTCGCGGCGGGTGACGGCGTCCCGGCCGACCTCCTCGGCCAGCGTCACCCGGCCGGTCGGCTCGTCGTCGGTGAGCCGACCCGGCCGCAGGATCGTCCACTCCAGATCGCGCCCGCGCAGGTCCTCCTCGGCGGCGCGCTTGGCGTCCAAGTAGGCCCCGAACACCGGGTCCACGTCCGGCGGGTTGGGGGTCCGGGTGCCCATCGAGCTCACCTGCACGAAGCGCCGAATTCCGGCCTGTTGACAGGAATCCGCGAGCAGCACGGAGGCCCCTCGGTCCACTGTGTCCTTGCGCGCGGCACCGCTGCCCGGGCCCGCCCCGGCGAGGAAGACGGCGGCGTCCACTCCGGACAGCCGACCGGCCAGATCGGACGCCGAGGTGCTCTCCATGTCGAGCACGAGCGGCTCGACCCCGTCGGCTTCGAGGTCGGCCGCGTGGTCGGGCTTGCGGATGATTCCGAGGACTTGATCGCCCCGTTCGGACAGCAGCCGGCCGAGCGGCCGGGCGATCTTCCCGTGGGCTCCGGCGATGACGATTCGCATGCCTTCACGGTAGGCCCGGCGACGCTCCTCAACCGTTCAAGCACACCCTGTGGACAACTCCCGATTTCTGGGGATAACCCACCTGTGGACACACCTGTGGACAACTCGTGGCAGGCGTCAGCGGACGGAGTCCCGCCCCCGCTTGCGCAGTGCGCGATCGGGCGGGCCTCCGTCCGCTTCCCTTCCCCCTCCAGCAGGCTTGGCCCCCCGCCCGCCGGTTGGTAGGTGCAGTTCCAGTTGAAGCCCCCCGGTCCAACTGGAACTGCCGGCCCCCAGGGGCCTTCAGCTGCGCGACGGCGCCGGCGCTTCGGCCGACAGCAGCTGCTGGTAGACGACCTCGTTCACCCACCGCGAGACCGCGGTGTGCTCCACCGGCGGCGCATCGTCGAAGCTGTGCCCCGGGAGCTCTTCCTGGACGTCGTCGCCGTCAGCGCTGAGCACCGCGATGCCGAACTGGCGGGCGCGGATCAGGCAGGTCTCGGCGAAGTCCGGGGCGACCGCCACGGTGCGCGGCACGACGATGGCAGCGTTGGCGAACCGGGCGAACGGCACGGCGGCGGTCAGCGCGGTGCGCCAGTGGCGCGCCGGGGCGAGGACTCCGGTGATGCGGGCGGCGGGCGGTGGCACCCGGCCGTCCATCTCCGGCCACACCCAGGTGGCGATCTCCGCGCGGTCGAGCACGGGCCCGCTGCCGAAGACGAGGCGTTCGGCGTGGGCGTCCGGCACCAGCTCGGCGGTGGCGATGATCTGGCGCCCGAGCAGTTTGACCGGCGGCAGCGTGCTGCCGGTCCAGCCCAGGGCGTCCACCGATCGCTGGGCGAGCCGGCCCATCGAGGCGGCCAACCCCAGCGGCGACCGGACCTGCGTGGTCGAGCAGGCTCGGAGCTCGTCTTCGGACCAGGCTTGTCCCGGCATTCCGGTCACAGCGTTCCGCCTCCCTCGGCTACGTGCACTCCGCGTCTTTCAACTTCCCCCGGCCACCGGTGCGGGGGCCGATGTCGACTAAAACAGCTCCGAGGCGGTTCTGCGCTGCTCATCCGGGGTCGCTGCGATCGGCGGCGGGCAGCTGTCGGTGACCGGTCGACGAATGACATGGGGGCTTCAGCCCAGCGATGCGGCCAAACAGGTGATCGGTGCCCGACACCCGCACGACAACGGCACCCGCCCATCATTCATGGCTTGGGGAATCGCCGCATGATATCGCCGCCGGTCACGCTACCTGCACAAATGTACAGTTGCCCGATTATTCGGCCGGTGAGCCCAAGATTATTCACCGGTGAAGCACGTCGAGGTTGACCCGTTCGCCGTCAGCGAGCCGCTGCCGGATGCCGTCGGCGGCGGGCAGCAGTGCGCGGGCGAGCCGGGTGACGTCGGCGCGGACGCTGTGGGCGACGACGCCGAGCGCCGCGACGACGATTCCGGAGCCGTCTTGGACGGGCACGGCCACCGAGCAGTTCCCGAGGGTCATCTCCTCGTTGGCGGAGGCGTAGCCGCGGCTGCGCACGCCCTGGAGCTCGCGGCCGAGCCGACCGGGTTCGGTGATCGTGTAAGCGGTGTGCCGGCTGAGCCCGTGCTCGCAGCAGGAGTGCAGCACCGTCGCGGGCGCGTGCGCGAGCAGCACCTTGCCGACCCCGGTCGCGTGCAGCGGCAGCCGCCCGCCGGTCCGGGAGATGATGGGCACGGCCCGGGGAGTGGTGAGCTTCTCCACGTACACCGCGTCGAGCCCGTCCCGCACGGCCAGGTGCACGTTGTCGTGAGTGGTTTCGCACAACTCCTGCATGTAGGGCAGCGCGGCCTCGCGCAGGCGTCCGTTGACCGGCGCCAGCAACCCGATCTCCCACAACCGCAACCCGATGACGTACCGCCCATCGGAGTCGCGCTGCAGCGCACCCCACAGCTCCAGCTCGCGCACCAACCGGTGCGCGGTCGCCAGCGGGATGTCCGCCCGCTGCGCGATCGCCGTGAGGGTCAACCGAGGGTGCTCGGCGTCGAACGCGGTCAGCACGCTCAACGCACGAGCGGTCACCGACCGCCCAGGATCCCGACTGTTTCCCGCCACCAGGCCACCTCCGAGCCCAAACCCCCCAGCCGGACTCCCCCACCACAGCACAACACCCACGGAACACCAAGAAAGATCACGAAAAGATTTCGCTCAACGCTGAACCCCCACCCGCCCATGACAAACAGCACACAAACCCAAAGACAAGAAGGACGAAGGAGAAGGAAGGGGAGAGGGAGGAAGAGACCCAAGAAGCCCCGAGGCCGAAGGCCGAGCACAGAGCTTTACGTGAGCAGGTCCGGCGAAACCCAAGGCGACGAACGGGAAAGACGAGCCCAGCCGCACCGTGGGGGGCATGGGGGGGTCGACCCCCCAACCAAATCGAGAAGGCCCCCACCGGCGAAGCATGAGCCGGTGGGGGCCTTCGAGTGGGCGAGGAGGGAGTTGAACCCTCACGTCCTTTCGGACACACGGACCTGAACCGTGCGCGTCTGCCATTCCGCCACTCGCCCGTGGCACGATGAGAAGCTTAGCTTGCCGCTTTTCACCGCTGGGCACCGGGGTCGGCTTTCGCTTTTCCCTGCTGCCCTGTTGGCGAGAAGAACATTAGCACGGCTCCGAGAGGGGTCTGCGCAGGGGGGTCAGGAAGTTGGGAACTGGGCGGTGTCTCGGGCCGTTGGCCCAGATACGATGGTCAGCAGGAGTCGTACGCGTGGAGGGATATTGCCGTGGGCCTCGTGCAGCGCTTTGAGCGCCGGATCGAAGGCATCGTCGGTAATGGCTTTGCGCGCGTGTTCGGCGGGAACGTAGTCCCGCAGGAAGTCGCCCAGGCCTTGCAGCGAGATGCCGAGCTGAAGGTCAGGGAGCTTGCCGGTGGACGGTTGCTCGCTTGTAACCACTACGTTGTGCAACTGAGCCCGTCGGACCATGATCGGCTCACCGGCGATGAGGCCCGGGTGACGGACCTTCTCGCTGACTGCGTTCAGGAGCATCTCACCGAGCAGGGGTGGGACACATATGGTGACGTCGTAGTCTCCCTGGAGCGCTCTGAGACGCTGCACACGGGACAGTTTCGAATCAGTTCGACCGTCGACCCCGACGTAACACGACGGCCGACACAACCGCGTACCGCAGGAGACCGACCCATGAGCCAGCCACCAGGCCACTACCCCCAGGGAGATCCGTACAACCAGCAGGGGCAGTACGGCTACGACCAGGGTTACGGCCAAGGCCAGGACCCCAACTACGGCTACGGCCAGCAGCCCGGTTACGACCAGGGCTACGGCCAGCAGCCGGGTTACGACCAGCAGGGCGGCTACGCCCAGCCGCAGCAGCCCGGTTACGACCAGGGTTACGGCCAGCCGCAGCCCGGCTACGACCAGGGCTACGGCCAGCCGCCGCAGCAGCCCGGGTTCGACCAGGGTTACGGTCAGCCGCAGCCCGGCTACGGCCAGCCGCCGCAGCAGCCCGGTTACGACCAGGGTTACGGCCAGCCGCAGCAGGGTTATGACCAGGGCTACGCGCAGCCGCCTGGTTTCGACCAGGGCTACGGCCAGCCGCAGCAGGGCTTCGACCAGGGCTACCCGCAGCAGCCCGGGTTCGACCAGGGCTACGGCCAGCCGGGCGGCGCCTACCCGCAGAGCGCTCCGGGCGGATTCCCGGACCAGGGCGGCTACGGCCAGCCCGGCGGTGGCTACCCGCAGAGCGCACCCGGCGGTTACCCGGCCGGCGGCCCGCGTGGTCAGATGACCGCCACGCTGCACCTGGACGACGGTTCGAACCGCTCGTACACGCTGCAGCACGGCTCGAACATCATCGGCCGCGGCCAGGAAGGCCAGTTCCGACTTCCCGACACGGGGGTCTCGCGCAAGCACATCGAGATCACCTGGGATGGTCAGAGCGCGATGCTGGCTGATCTCGGTTCGACAAACGGCACCACGGTGAACGGCACTCCGGTGCAGACTTGGCAGTTGGCAGATGGCGACGTGATCAGGGTCGGGCATTCGTCCCTGGTCTTCCGCGCCCAGCAGGGCTGAGCGCGGATCGCCGGTCCCCGAATACGAGTAGGAGCGTTCACAACAAGTGCCGGAGCTGGTAATTCAGCTGACCAGAGCAGGGTTTCTCGCCCTGCTCTGGTTGTTCGTGCTGGCTGCGCTTCGCGTGGTTCGTTCAGATCTCTACTCCGCGTCGGGGATGCGAGTCCCGATGCCAGGTGCGAGTCGGGCCCCGGGCAAGTCCCGGGGCAAGAGCAAGGCGCCCCGCCAGATGGTGGTGACGCACGGCGCTCTCGCCGGCACGCGCATTTCCCTGGACGGCCGGCCGATCCTGATCGGCCGAGCCGATGACTCCACGTTGGTGCTGGACGACGACTACGCGTCGACCCGGCACGCTCGGTTGTCGCTCCGCGGCTCCGATTGGTACGTGGAGGATCTAGGCTCCACTAACGGCACATACCTCGATCGGGCGAAGGTCACGGGGCCGACCAAGGTCCCGCTCGGCGTTCCGATCAGAATCGGCAAGACGGTGATCGAGCTGCGCTCATGACCCTCGTCCTTCACTACGCAGCCCGCAGCGACCGCGGCCTGGTGCGCTCCAACAACCAGGACTCGGTCTATGCCGGCCCACGACTACTCGCCCTCGCGGACGGCATGGGTGGACATGCCGCCGGTGAGGTCGCCAGCAAGGTCGTCATCGCGGCGTTGGCGCCGCTGGACGACGACGAACCGGGTGACGACCTGCTCGGACAGCTCCGCGGCGCGGTGCTGGACGGCAACAGTGCGATCGCCGAGCTGGTGGCCAACGACCCGGAACTGGACGGAATGGGCACCACGCTCACGGCTGTGCTGTTCGCAGGCAGCAAGCTGGGTTTGGTGCACATCGGTGACTCCCGCGCCTACTTGGTCCGCGACGGCGAGCTGACCCAGATAACCCACGACGACACCTTCGTGCAGTCGCTGATCGACGAAGGCCGGATCACCGAGGAGGAGGCCGCCAACCACCCGCAGCGCTCGTTGCTGCTGCACGCGTTGACCGGCCACGAGGTGGAACCGAGCCTGGCGATCCGCGAGGCTCGCGCGGGCGACCGCTACCTGCTCTGCTCCGACGGCCTGACCGGCCCGGTGAGCACGGAGACGATGGCGGAGGCCTTGCGCATCCCGGATCCGCAGCAGTGCGCGGACCGGATGATCGAGCTGGCGCTCAAAGGTGGCGGTCCGGACAACGTGACCGTGATCATCGCCGATGTCGTCGACGTCGAGTTCGGCGACGACGCCCCCATAGTGGGGGGTGCGGCGGGAAATGGCGATGAGCATCCGCAACCCGATTCGTCGGCGGCGCGCGCTTCCGCGGTGACCATGCCGCGGCCGCAGCCCAAGCGTTTCGAGCCCACCTCACCTCCGGCGGAGCAGCCGCGCAAACGGCGCTGGCTGACCTCGCTGGTGGTGGCCTGCGGCGTGCTCATCGTGTTGGCGGCTGTCGCGCTGGTTGGGCGTTGGTGGGTGCTCAACCAGTACTACATCGGCGTGAACCGCGCCGATGAGGTCGTGATCTACCAGGGCGTTCAGGGCGCCACGCTGGGCGTGGCGCTGAACTGGCAGGTCGAGACCTCCTGCCCGCCGGACTCGGCCAAGGACTGCCAGCCGATCAAGCTGAGCGACCTGCAGGAAGCGCAGCGTCCGGACGTGCGCAACGGCATCACCGAGGTCAACGGCCTCACCGAGGCGCGGGAAGCGATGCGGCGGCTGCGGATGACCGCGCTGCTGCCGGAGTGCGCCACGCCCGAGCCTTCGGTGCCGACGGTTCCGCCGTCCGTGCCGGGCCAGCCCGTTCCTCCGGGCGCACCGGCACCGCCTCCTCCCGGCCAGCCGCCGGTGCAGCCCACGCCGGGTGCGCCGGTACCTGGTCAGGCCCTTCCGCCGGAGTCTTCCGCGGCGGACGCCACGCCGCTGCTACCGGAGGAGCCGAAGCCTGGCGTGAACTGCCGGACGGTGAGTTGATGTCCGAACCGGCCGCTACGACCGGAGCAGTCAACGGGGCCCCCCGAGTGAACACTCGGCGGGGCACCGAACTGTTCATGCTCGTTTTCTCCGCGATCATCGTGACCGCGGCGCTGATCGTGGTCGAGGTTTCGCAGGAGCAGACCCTCACCCGTGAGCTGCTGTTCTACGGGCTGGCTTTCCTGGTCCTCTACGGCGCGGCGCACTTCGGCGTGCGCTACTTCGCGCCGTACGCCGACCCGCTGATCCTGCCGCTGGTGGCGTTGATCAACGGTCTCGGTCTGGTGATGCTGCACCGGCTGGACCTGGCCCCGGTGGTCGGGGCGCCGTACACGCCGAAGCAGATCCTCTACACCACAGCGGGCGTGGCGATGTTCATCCTCGTCCTGTGGCTGGTGAAGGACCACCGAACGCTCGCGCAGTACGGCTACACGTGCGGTTTCGTCGGGCTGGCGCTGCTGGCGCTGCCCGGTGTGCTGCCGGCGAGCATCTCGGAGGCCAACGGCGCGAAGCTGTGGGTCAACCTGGGCTTCATCTCGATCCAGCCCAGCGAGTTCGCCAAGATCCTGCTGCTGATCTTCTTCGCCTCGTTCCTGGTGGGCAAGCGCGAGCTGTTCACCACGGCGGGCAAGCGGTTCCTCGGCGTGGACTGGCCGCGCCCTCGCGACCTGGGCCCGGTGCTGGTCGCCTGGGTCCTGTCGATCGGCATCGTGGTGCTGGAGAAGGACCTGGGCACCTCGCTGCTGTTCTTCGGCATCGTGCTGGTGATGATCTACATCGCCACCGAGCGCGCGGTGTGGGTCGGCCTGGGCCTGACGCTGTTCGCGGCGGGCGCGGTGATCGCCTTCAACCTGTTCTCGCACGTCCAGGTCCGGGTGAACACCTGGCTGGACCCGATGATGCAGGTGCCCGACGGCGAGTCCGACCCGGGATACCAGCTGCGGACCGGCCTGTTCGGCATGGCGCACGGCGGCATCCCGGGTTCGGGTCTGGGCAGCGGGATGCCCAACATCACCCCGCTGTCGTTCAGCGACTTCATCATCCCGGCGCTGGGCGAGGAGCTCGGCCTGATCGGGCTGATGGCGTTGCTGCTGGTCTACGTGCTGCTGATGATGCGCGGTCTGCGCAGCGCGCTGGCGGTGCGCGACTCGTTCGGCAAGCTGTTCGCCGGCGGTCTGTCGTTCACCATCGCGCTGCAGCTGTTCGTCGTGGCCGGCGGTTCGACGGGCCTGATCCCGATGACGGGTCTGACGGCCCCGTTCCTGGCGGCCGGTGGTTCGTCGATGCTGGCCAACTACGTGCTGATCGCGCTGCTGCTGCGGGTCTCCGACGCGGCTCGCCGCCCGCAGGCCCCGTCGAAGCCGAAGCCGAAGCAGGCGCCGATCGCCGAAGCGCATACGGAACTGGTGGAGCGTCCTCGATGAACAAGCCGCTGCGCCGGGTGGCGCTGGCAATGATGGCGATGGTCCTGCTGCTCATGGGCAACATGACCTACGTCCAGGTCATCAAGGCCGACGAGTACCGCGACGACGCCCGCAACACGCGCACCCAGCTGGAGGAGTTCTCCCGGGAGCGCGGGCAGATCATCGCGGCCGGCCAGTCGCTGGCGACCTCCAAGCCGATCGAGCACGACCGCTACAAGTACCAGCGGACCTACCCGAACGGTCCGCTGTACGCACCGGTCACCGGGTTCTACTCGTTCTTCTACGGGTCGAACGGGATCGAGCGCGCCGACGACAAGATCCTCAACGGCACCGACGACAGCATGGCGTTCGGCCGGTTCTCGGACATGGTCACCGGCAACACGCCGCGCGGCGGCAGCGTCGAACTGACCATCAACCCGGAGATGCAGCAGGTCGCCTACGACCAGCTGACGAAGAAGGGCTACCAGGGCTCGGTGGTGGCGCTGAACCCGTCGACGGGCGAGATCCTGGCGATGGTCAACGCGCCGTCCTACGACCCGAACCAGCTCACCGGCCCGGACAACAACCAGGTCGCCGAGCAGTGGAACGCCCTGAACAACGCCGAGGGCAACCCGATGGCCAACCGGGCGGTCTCCGAGATCTACCCGCCCGGGTCGACGTTCAAGCTGATCACGACGGCGGCTGCGCTGGAGAACGGGTACAACCCGAACAGCAAGGTGCAGGACGCCGCGTCGATCACGCTGCCGCAGTCGTCGACGCCGCTGCCGAACTACGGCGGCAAGAAGTGCTCCGGCAACACCCTGACCGACGCGCTCGCGCACTCCTGCAACACGGCGTTCGCCGAGATCGCGGGCAAGGTCGGCGCGGACAAGCTGCGGGAGACCGCCGCGTCGTTCGGCTTCGGCCAAGAGGTGCAGATGCCGATGAGCGTGGCCAAGTCGGACCTGGGCCCGATGTCGGACCCGGCGGCGCTGTACCAGAGCGGCATCGGCCAGCGCGACGTGCGCGTCACGCCGATGCAGAACGCGATGATGGCCGCGACGATCGCCAACGGCGGCAAGGTGATGCGCCCGCAGCTGGTCAAGGCCACCCGCGCTCCGGACATGGAGGAGCTGGACAGCTTCCGCCCGGAGGAGATCAGCCAGGCCGTCTCGTCGGACGTCGCGGGCCAGATCCGCGACATGATGATCCAGTCGGAGAAGAACACCAAGGGCTCCGGCAAGATCACCGGTGTCGAGATCGCCTCGAAGACCGGTACCGCGCAGCACGGCGATCCGGGCGACAAGCCCCACGGCTGGTACGTGGCGTTCGCTCCCGCCGCCAATCCGACGATCGCCGTCGCGGTGATCGTGGAGAACGGCGGCGACGAGGGCGAGGAGGCCACCGGCGGTTCGCTCGCCGCCCCGATCGGCCGGGAGGTCATCCGGGCCGGTCTGCGGGGAGGTGGCTGATCCGTGCTGACCACCGGCCAGTTACTCGCCGAGCGCTATCGCCTCGGCCGCCGCATCGCGGTCGGCGGCATGGGCGAGGTGTGGGAGGCGGTGGACGTCCGGCTGGACCGGACGGTGGCGGTCAAGGTGCTCAAGGCCGAGCTGTGCGGGGACGCCGAGTTCCTGCACCGCTTCCGCACCGAGGCCCGCACCACCGCGTCGCTGAACCACCCGGGCATCGCGGCGGTCCACGACTACGGTGAGACCGCCGCCGTCCCGGACGGTCCTGAGGACACCGCCTACCTGGTGATGGAGCTGGTCGAGGGAGAGCCGCTCGCGGCGATCCTGGCTCGGGAACGACGGATCAACACCGATCACGTGATGGACATGCTGGAGCAGGCGGGACAGGCGCTGCAGGCCGCGCACGAGCGCGGCCTGGTGCACCGGGACGTCAAGCCCGGCAACATCCTGATCACCCCCGAGGGCAAGGTGAAGCTGACCGACTTCGGCATCGCGAAGGCGGCCGACGCGGCACCGGTCACCCGCAACGGGATGGTGATGGGAACGGCGCACTACATCGCGCCGGAGCAAGCGCTCGGCACCGACGCGACGCCGGCCAGCGACGTGTACTCGCTGGCGGTGGTCGGCTACGAGTGCTTGATGGGGCACCGCCCGTTTCTCTCCGAGAACGCGGTGACGGTCGCCATGATGCACATCCGCGAGATCGCCCCGCCGCTGCCGCCGGACGTCCCGCCGGGAGTGCGGGCGCTGGTGGAGGCGACCCTGGTGAAGGACCCGCGGCGGCGCTACGCCGACGGCGGGGAGTTCGCCGCAGCGGTCGCGGCGGTGCGCGCGGGTCGACCGCTGCCGACGCCGTCCTCGCTGGTCGCGCAACAGCAGCGGCCGGTGAACGTGCCCGGGCCGGGCACCGGTGTGCACCCGGTCGTGCCGGGCTCGCCGCCGATGGGCAACACCTACCCGCCCGGCGTCATCCCGCCCCAACAACCCGGGCAACCGCACCAGCCCGGACAGCAGGCGGTTCAGCAGCAGCAGGTCTCACAGCAACAACAGGCACCGATGCCGATGCCCGCGAGCGGCGCCGGCGTGGTCGGGGCCATGCGTGGCAATGCTCACCGGGGAACCGGCAACACCAGGGTCGTCGTGTGGGTTCTGGTCGCGTTCCTGGCGGTAGTCTTGCTGGTCGCCATCGGTCTGCTGACCTACTGGGCGGTGAACCGCTCCGAGCTGGGCATGGCCGGGAGTGGTCCGGTGGCCGCCCTGAGCCTGGATTCCACGAACGCTTTGGGACAAACTTCGCATCGGCAGGAACCCATGATCGGAAAGCCTCCCGCGGGCGAGATGGGACGATCGTTGACAAGGATCGGAACGACGATTCGATGAGTTCACCTCGACTTCTATCCGACCGCTACGAGCTCGGCGAGACTCTCGGCTACGGCGGTATGTCGGAGGTGCACAAGGGCCGCGACACCCGTCTGAGCCGAGACGTCGCGGTCAAGATCCTGCGTGCCGACCTCGCCCGGGACCCCACCTTCCAGCTGCGCTTCCGCCGCGAGGCGCAGAACGCCGCCGCGTTGAACCACCCGGCGATCGTCGCGGTCTACGACACCGGCGAGACGGACTCCGAGAACGGGCCGCTGCCCTACATCGTCATGGAGTACGTCGACGGTCGGACGCTGCGCGACATCGTCAAGACCGAGGGGCCGCTCTCGCCCCGGCGGGCGATGGAGGTCATGGCGGACGCCTCGGCAGCCCTGGACTTCAGCCACCGGCACGGGATCGTGCACCGCGACGTGAAGCCGGCCAACATCATGATCACCCGCTCCGGCGCGGTGAAGGTGATGGACTTCGGCATCGCCCGCGCGCTGGCCGACGGCCAGGCCGCGGTGACCCAGACCGCGGCGGTCATCGGCACCGCCCAGTACCTCTCGCCGGAGCAGGCGCGCGGCGAGGCGGTGGACGCGCGGAGCGACGTCTACGCCTCGGGCTGCGTGCTCTTCGAGCTGCTCACCGGGGAGCCGCCGTTCACCGGTGATTCGCCGGTCGCGGTGGCCTACCAGCACGTCCGGGAGGAACCCCGCAAGCCGTCCGACGTCGTCCCGGCGACCCCGGCCTCGCTGGACGCCGTGGTGCTCAAGGCGCTGAGCAAGAACCCGGCCAACCGGTACCAGTCGGCGGCCGAGATGCGCGCCGACCTGGTGCGGGTGCTGTCCGGTCAGCGCCCGAAGGCTCCGATGATCATGTCGGAGGAAGAGCACACCGCGATGCTCGGCCAGGGCACCGGGGCCACCGAGATGATCGGTTCCGGAAGGCACCGCTCCGAGGACCTCGCCGACTACCCGCCGGAGCAGCCGGAGCGGCGGCGCAACAAGAACGCGGTCGTCGCGCTGGTCACCCTCGCCTGCGTCGCGGTGTTCGCACTGGCCGCGTGGCTGGTGACGATGCTGGTCGGCGCCGGTGAGCCGGACCGCGTGGCGGTCCCGAGCCTCGTCGGGCAGACGACCCAGGCCGCGCACGACAAGGCCAAGGCCGAGGGGTGGTTGATCCGCCCGAGCTCCTGCTTCTCCAAGGAGGAGGAGCGCGGCAGGATCGTCAAGCAGACCCCGACCGCGGGCACGATGGCGGTGAAGGCCGACGTCAAGCTCGAGCTGTGCACCGGCCAGGGCGAGGAGCGGGTCGACATCCCGGACCTGACCGGGATGACCATGAGCCAGGCGCAGAAGGCGCTCGAGCAGGCCGGGCTGAAGATCGGGCTGACTCCGGAGAAGGAGGAGACGTCCGACTCGTCGATGATCGACAAGATCATGGACTGGGAGGGCAAGGGCACCCAGGTCCCGAAGGGCTCCACCGTCAACGTCGTGGTCGGCCAGGCGATCCCGCAGACCGAGGTCCCGGACCTGCGCGGCCAGTCGGTCGAGACCGCGCGGGCGTTCCTGGTCGGCGCGGGCTTCAAGGTGAGCGTGGAATCGCGCGACTCCGAGCAGCCGGCCAACACGGTCCTCGACCAGTCGCCGTCCGGCGGCACCAAGGCGCGCAACGGTTCGACGGTGACGCTGGTGGTCTCCAAGGGCAACCAGATCACCATGCCGCAGGTGCAGAACATGTCGAAGGAAGAGGCCGAGGCCGCGCTGAAGGCCGTGGGCTGGAACGGCTCGATCAACGAGTCGAAGCAGCCGACCGGTGACCCCTCCAAGGACGGCAAGGTCGTCAACAGCTCGCCGCAGGCCGGTCAGAAGATCAGCAAGGACCAGTCGATCACGCTCTACGTCGGCGACTACGACAGCTCCAGCACGAGCACGCCTCCGGGCAGCGGTGGCGGGTTCTTCCCGTTCCCGTGACCTGATCCGACGACAGCGGGGCGGTGGCCGGGTGGCCACCGCCCCGCTTCGCGTCCGGGGGTCAGCGAGCCGCCGCGGCGACCGCGCGCATCTCGGCTTCGAGCTGGTCGACGACCTGATCGGCGACCGGGTGGCCCGCCGAGGCCATCCAGTTGGCGAGCATCCGGTGGCCGCCGTCGGTGAGCACCGACTCGGGGTGGAACTGGACGCCCTCGATCGGCAGCTCGCGGTGGCGCATGCCCATCACGATGCCGGACTCGGTGCGCGCGGTGATCTCGAAGTCGTCCGGGACGGTGTCCGCGCGGACGATCAGCGAGTGGTAGCGGGTCGCGATGAACGGCTGCGGCAGCCCGGCGAACACGCCCGCGCCGGAGTGCTCGATCTCGCTGACCTTGCCGTGCAGCAGCTCGGGCGCGCGCTCGACGGTGCCGCCCCACACCGCACCGATCGCCTGGTGCCCGAGGCACACGCCGAAGGCGGGCTTGCGCTCGGCGGCGCAGCGCTGGATGAGCTCCATCGTCCGGCCCGCGCGATCCGGTGTTCCCGGACCGGGGCTGAGCAGCACGCCGTCGGCTGCGGCCACGTCGTCATCGGTGACCACGTCGTTGCGGCGCACCTCGCACTCGGCTCCGAGCTGCGCGAGGTACTGGACGAGGTTGTAGACGAAGCTGTCGTAGTTGTCGACCACCAGAACACGCACGCGCCCAGCCTACGCGCCCGCCACAAGGCGTTTTCCCCGGACAACCCACCGGGAAGCGGGAGGCATCAACCGGAACTGGTGGTGATGTCGTTGAAGGGCAGCGCGGGTTCCACCCACGGGAACACCACGAACAGCAGCAGCGCCACCACCGCGGCGACCAGGACGAGGGCGATGAGGGCCTTGGCGGGGAAGGGGCCGGGCAGGTGTCGCCAGATCCACGCGTACATCAGCGCTCCTCCAGTTCCGGCGGCCGCAGCTCGGGGTGCTCGGCGATCTTGGGGTACTGCGTGGTGAGCACGCCGTGGACGATGAGCCGCTCGCGCGCGGAGAACTCCGGGTTGCAGGTGGTCAGCGTGATGAGCCTGGTCAGCTGGTCGCGCGCGAACGCCTCCGGCGGCACGCCGGGCACCGGGAAGATCGCCTCGCCCTGCGAGGGCTGCACGATGCGCCTGCCCACGACCTGGTCGTAGGAGCGGGGATCGGCGCGACGCCCTGGCAGCGCGGGTCACCGCCGTGGCCGTCCCAGGTCGCGACCTCGTCGGCCATCGGCAGCACGCGGTAGACGTACCAGTGGGTGGCCGTCTCCACCACGATCGGCGCGCAGGACGGCAGCGCGTCCAGGTCGTTGAACGGCGCACCCCGCCCGATCCGGTGCCCGGCGACGGCGAAGTTGCCCTGCTCCCCCGGCCACGCGGTGCCGGTGTAGTGCCCGGGGCCGCCGGCGAGGGTCTCGAGGTCGGTGCCCTCCAGGACCGTGAAGTCGAAGTCCGGTCCGAACGTCGGCAGGTGGAGCTGCGCGAACCCGGTCCCGTGCGCGGACGTTCCTCTCCGGTCACGGCTTTGCGAGGGGTGCTCGATCAGCGCTGTGATTACGTTAACGTGGTAGGTGGAAATGGAACCGTTCCGCCGCCCCGGACGCGCGTGAAGCCCGCCAGGGCGCGGGACGCTGTGCCGCATCACCTGGCGAGGACACCTATGCCGAAGTCCAAGGTCCGCAAGAAGGACGACTCCAACCCGGCTGTCGATCGCCGCACGCCGGTCAAGGCGAAGGCGGTCGGCCCGTCGCACCCGATCTACGTCGCCGTCATGCTCGGCCTGATGCTCATCGGGCTGCTCTGGCTCGTGACCAACTACATCGCGGGCGACAAGATCGGATTCATGAGCGACCTGGGCGGGTGGAATTTCGCCGTCGGCTTCTCGTTCATGATCATCGGCCTGCTGATGACCATGCGGTGGCGCTGATCCAGCGCGCTGACCTGCGATGACGTCCTACCCGTAAAGGCGGTCGGTCGAGCTCGCAACTCGGGCCGGCAGCACGACGACGCTTCGTGCACGAGCTCCGGAGGGACCAATTCCTTCGGAGCTCACTCATCCCATCGTTGTCTTGACAGACGGTCAGCGAAACACACCTGTGTAACTAGTCCCCAGTGGGGATAAGTCCTGTGGATAACTCGTCGATAGCGGGTGGATAACGGTGGACGCGATGCGCTGGGCACCCCCGGCGGCGCTGGTCGGCTGCGGCTGGGTGCTCACCGCCGGCGCCGCGACCTGGGCGCTGCTCGCCGACAGCCCGACGGACAAGGTCTTCGTGGGCGTCCTCGCGCTGGCGCTGCTGGCCGCGTCCGCCTTCGGCACGCTCTGCCGTCCCCGGCTGGAGGCCGACGCCACCGGCGTCACCGTGCGCACGCTCACCGGGCGCAAGCACCACTCGTGGGACGAGATCACCATCCGCGTCCGGGAGACCCGCCGGCTGGGCCTGACCGGCACCAGCCTGGAGCTCGACGCGAATCCGGACCTGACCGTCCTCACCCGCCTCGACCTGGGCCAAGACCCCTACGCCGCGGCCGACGCCCTGCACGCGCTGCGCAGGTGAGTCAGCCGCAGCGGGTTTCCCAACCGGATCCGAAGCAGGTCAGGTCGCCGTACCCGGTGTCCCGGACGAACAGCACCACCAGCAGCACCACGAGCAACCCGACCAGCGCACCGGCCTGGACCAGGTTGCGGCGCTCGCGCGGCGCGTACACCAGGGCGGCGGTGGAGGCGGCGCCGAGGACCAGCCCGCCGACGTGCCCGAGCAGCGAGATCCCCGGGATCAGCACGCTCGCGACGATGTTCAGCGCGATCACGGTGATCACCGGCCGCAGGCTCACCTTCAGCCGCAGCGCGGCGACCGCGATACCGCCCATCAGGCCGTACACCGCGCCCGAGGCACCGGCCACCGGGCTGAGGCCCTCACCCAGCAGGAAGACCGCGGTGCTGCCGCCGAGCAGCGACAACCCGTAGACCGCGGCGAACCGCGCGCGACCGAGCAGCAGCTCCAGGTCCCGGCCGATCACCCACAGGGCGAGCATGTTCATCACCAGGTGCAGCACACCGATGTGCAGGAAGCCCGAGGTGACCAGCCGCCACCACTGCCCGCCCGCCACCGTCAGCGGCACCAGCGCGTACTCGATGAACAGGTCCGAGTGGTAGTTCTCGCCGAAGTTGCCGGCCTGAACCGCGGTGAACACGTAGGCGGCCACGTTGGCCGCGATCAGCAGCGGGACCAGGATCGGCTTGTCGCGCAGCCGCGCGCCCGCGACCGTCACCGGCCGCCGCGCGGTCGCACCGCCTTCGCGGACACAGTCCACGCACTGCTGGCCGACGGAGGCGTCCCGGAGGCACTCCGGGCAGGCGGGGCGTTCGCACCTGGAACAGCGCAGCCCGGTCGGCCGGTCGGGGTGCCGCACGCACGTCGGTGACGGCTGCGGCGCCCCGTCCGGGCCGGGCGTCGATCCGGGTGGCACAGTCACTGGTGAGACCTGCTTTCCCGGGCGGTGTCAGCCGCGCTCGATCGAAACCTTCTCGATGACGATGTCGTTCACCGGGCGGTCGTTGCGACCGGTCGCGGTGCCGGCGATCGTGTCGACCACCTCGCGCGACTCCTTGTCGGCGACCTCACCGAAGATGGTGTGCTTGTAGTTCAGCCACGACGTCGCCGCCACGGTCACGAAGAACTGCGAGCCGTTGGTGTTCGGGCCGGCGTTGGCCATCGCCAGCAGGTACGGCTTGGTGAACTGCAGCTCCGGGTGGAACTCGTCCGCGAACTGGTAGCCGGGGCCACCGCGGCCGGTGCCGGTCGGGTCACCGGTCTGGATCATGAAGCCTTCGATGACGCGGTGGAAGATCACACCGTCGTAGAAGGGCCCGGAGCGTTCGCCCTTGGCGTTCGGCTCCGTGTATTCCTGGGTGCCCTCGGCGAGGCCCACGAAGTTTTTCACGGTCTTGGGCGCCTGGTCGGGGAACAGGTTGATCCGGATGTCGCCCTGCGAGGTGTGCAGAGTCGCGGTCAACTTCGTCCCAACGAGCGATCCGTTGTCTTCAGCCACCCGACCATCCTGCCATCGAGCGGGCCGAATGCGGTGTCTGGGTGCAATATGGGCGGGTCCGCTCCCTCACCGGCGTTCCCGGTGAGGCGCGGTTGGCGTGAGCGCATCCGGGGAAACCGGGCTGGTGAAGCTAGCCAGGCCAAGGAGGTCAACAGGCGATGGATGAAGTGAAGGCGATGGCCAGGGCCGGCGAGAGCGTGGGCAAGGCGGTCGGCACCGGTATCAAGCAGGCCCGCCACGGCGCGAAACGCGCAGGTGAGACAGGTGCGGTGCTGTCCAAGCAGGCAGCGGCGCGCGCCGAGCAGGAGCTGGCCAACCGCGGCTACTCGGCGGAGGAGCTGCAGGAGCTGATCGCCCAGCGCGCCACGGGCAAGTCCCGCAAGGAGCTCGCCAAGCAGGCCAAGCAGGCCCGCAAGGAGTGGGAGAAGCGGACGACGGAGTCCCGCAAGCGGCTGGCGGCCAAGATCGACCCGACCCCGGCGAAGAAGCGGCGCCGCTGGCCCTGGCTGCTGCTGGTGCTGATGTTGCTGGGCGCGGCTGCGGCGGCGGTCGCCCTGACCCGCCGACCGGAGGAGCTCCCCCTGGCCGCGGCCGACGACGAGCCCTGGGACTCGCACACCCCGGGAACCAGCCAGCCCCGCCACCGCGCCCCGGCCGAGACCGACGGCCACCAGGAGCCCCACAAGGTCGAAACCCCCAGGTCAAACCCACCAACCACGTGAAGGAAGGCGAAGAGCCGGGCCCTGAGAGGCCCGGCTTTTTCATGCTCAGTATTAGTAACGAGTGCAACCACTCAGCATTGAACAGTCACTTCAACTGCTGCTCAGCATCTTGGACGCCGAAACCGCTGGTCAGTGAGCAGAACGAGAACCAGCCGACGAAACCCGAACGCCGCAGGGCTTGAGGACTCGCTCCCCAAAAGGAGGGCGGGGCGACACAAGCGAAAACGCCCCGCGTTGAGCAGGGCGTTGGTGGTCGCGGAGTGGAGACGAGGGGAATCGAACCCCTAACCCCCGCCTTGCAAAGGCGGTGCTCTGCCAATTGAGCTACGTCCCCCAACGGCGGCGGAGGTCAGGGCCCCCGGCCTGAGGATCAGGCCTCCGCGGTGGCCTCGCGCCAGAGGTCGGCCTCGGCCTTGGCTGCCTTGTTGCGGCGGACCACGAACAGCACGACTCCGGCAACTGCGGCGAGTGCGAGCAGCTTCTTCATTCCGGTCGCCTCCTACGTGGCATCCATGCCAGCGATGTTCGGGTCTTGAGAGAGAAGCGGGAAGATTTCCCGAGTGGGCCTAGAAGGACTTGAACCTTCGACCTCTTCGTTATCAGCGAAGCGCTCTAACCGCCTGAGCTATAGGCCCTCGTTCGTTGTGCTGCAAACATTACAGGACGACTTCCCGCCGTCGTAACGGGGGGTCACCTCGCCCCGACCGTGCTGCGGCGACGCTCTCCGACCTCGGAAGACGCCGCCGCAACGCGGTCCACGACTCACTCGCGCTCGGACAGCGTGATCTCGATACCGCCGGCGAAGTCGGCCGCCACGTTGTAGATGAACGCGGCCACCGTCGCCAGCGCGGTGATCAGGACGATGTTGATCGCACCGATGATCGAGGCCACGCCGAACACCCGACCAGCGCTGATCAGCGGCTCGTTCACCGCGTCGTCGGGCTGGGTGAGCTCGGTGAAGGTGCCGTTGAGCTGCTCCCACACGCCCATGCCGTCGAGCACGCCGTAGAGCACCGCGACGGCGATCATCCACACGAAGAACAGCGCGACGCTGAGCACCAGGGCGAGCTTGAGCACCGACCAGGGGTCGAGCCGCTTGACCTGCAGGCTCGCCCGCCGCGGTCCCCGGCTGGGACGCCGCGCGGACGTGCCCGCCGCGCTGCTGCGCTGCGCTCCCGCACCGGTGTAGGACACCTGCGTGCGCGAGGCCTGCGGGATCTGCGTGCGGACGGTCTCCTGATCGGTGACCGTCTTCGGGATCGTCTGGGTGTCCTCGACGTCGGACGAGCCGCCGGCCGCGGTACCACCGAGGGCGCCCGCCGTCAGCGATCCCGAAAGACTGCTCGACTCCGCCTCCCCGCTCTCGGAACCGCTCTCCGAGGTGGTGGCCGAGGCGCGCTGCCACGGAGGCGGCGAGTCGGTGCCGTCGAGGGCCTCCTCGCCGCTGTCGGCGGCGGTCGGCTCGGCCGTCGAGCCGGACTCCTCGGTCCCGTTCGCAGAGGCAGCAGCCTCAGAACCGGTCTTGGAGACCTTGTCGTCGACTGTCTGGGTGCTGGCCGAGCCCCGGCCCGCATCCTTTTGCGGGTCCGAGGACTCCGGCTTCTCGGAACTAGTCACGAGCGATCCTTCGGTGATCGTCGGCGTCGGTGTGCCCCGTGGCGTACCACGGCATGTTCAGTTCTGGGCGCTCACGCCTGCTTGGGCTCCGGTGCGGCGTCCGGGTCCGCTGCCTCGTCGGCGTTGCGCGCCACGGCCAGCAGCGTCGAACCCTCGTCGAGGTTCATCAGGCGGACGCCCTTGGTCTGCCGACCGGCCTTGCGCACCTCCTTGGCGGTGGTGCGGATGACCCCGCCGGAGGAGGTGATGGCGTAGAGCTCGTCCTCCAGCTCGACAATCTGCGCCCCCACCAGCCTGCCACGTTTGCGGTCGTACTGGAGAGTCAGCACGCCCTTCCCGCCGCGGCCCTGGACCGGGTAGTCCTCGATCGGGGTTCGCTTGGCGTAACCGCCCGCCGTGGCGACCAGCACGTACCGGTCCTCGCGGCACACGCCCATCGCGAGCAGCTCGTCACCGTCGTTGAAGCGCATGCCCAGCACGCCCGAGGTCGCCCGGCCCATCGGCCGGAGCGCCTCGTCGGACGCGTGGAACCGGATCGACTGGCCCTCCGCCGACACCAGCAGCAGGTCGTCGTCGGCCGAGCACAGCACGGCGCCGACGAGTTCGTCCTCGTCCTTCAGGTTCACGCCGATAAGACCACCCGATCGGTTGGAATCGAAGTCCGTCAAACGGGACTTCTTGACCAGACCGTTCTTGGTCGCCAGCACCAGGTACGGCGCCGCGGTGTAGTCCTTGATCTGCATGACCTGGGCGATCTGCTCGTCCGGCTGGAACGCCAGCAGGTTGGCCACGTGCTGACCGCGAGCGGTCCGGTTGGCCTCGGGCAGCTCGTAGGCCTTCGCGCGGTAGACCCGGCCCTTGTTGGTGAAGAACAGGATCCAGTCGTGCGTGGAGCACACGAAGAAGTGCGACACGATGTCGTCCTGCTTCAGCGCCGCGCCCTGCACGCCCTTGCCGCCGCGCTTCTGCGCCCGGTACAGGTCGGTCCGGGTCCGCTTGGCGTAACCGGTTCGGGTGATCGTGACGACCACGTCCTCGTCGGCGATGAGGTCTTCCATCGAGACCTCGCCCTCGAACGGGACGATCTTCGTGCGGCGGTCGTCGCCGTACTTGTCGACGATCTCCATCAGCTCGTCGCGGATGATCTGCCGCTGCCGCTCGGGCTTGTCGAGGATGTCCTTCAAGTCCTCGATCTCGCGCTCGATCTCGGCCAGCTGGTCGACGATCTTCTGCCGCTCCAGGGCGGCCAGGCGGCGCAGCTGCATCTCGAGGATGGCGTTGGCCTGGATCTCGTCGACGTCGAGCAGCTCGATCAGGCCGGTGCGCGCGTCGTCGACCGTCGGCGAGCGCCGGATCAGCGCGATGACCTCGTCGAGCATGTCCAGCGCCTTGACCAGACCGCGCAGGATGTGGGCGCGCTCCTCGGCCTTGCGCAGCCGGTACCTGGTCCGGCGGACGATGACCTCGATCTGGTGCTTGACGTAGTACCGGATCGTCTGGTCGAGCCGCAGCGTGCGCGGCACGCCGTCGACCAGCGCCAGCATGTTGACGCCGAAGGTCGTCTGCAGCTGGGTGTGCTTGTAGAGGTTGTTGAGCACCACCTTCGGGATCGCGTCCCGCTTGAGGGTGATCACGATCCGCATGCCGCGCCGGCTGTTGGTCTCGTCGGCGATGTCGGAGATGCCGGAGATCTTGCCCTCGCGGTGCATCGAGGCGATGTTCTCGATGAGGTTGTCCGGGTTGACCTGGTACGGCAGCTCGGTGATGACCAGCGTGGTGCGGCCCTTGCTGTCCTCTTCGATGGTGACGACGGCACGCATCTTGATGGAGCCGCGACCGGTCCGGTAGGCGTCGGCGATCGCGTTGTTGCCGAGGATCAGGGCGTGGGTCGGGAAGTCCGGGCCCTTGATCCGCTGCATCAGCGCTTCGAGCAGCTCGTCGTCGTCGGCCTCGGGATTCTCCAGCGCCCACACGACGCCGTCGGCGACCTCGCGCAGGTTGTGCGGCGGGATGTTGGTCGCCATCCCGACCGCGATGCCGCCACCGCCGTTGACCAGCAGGTTCGGGAACCGCGCCGGCAGCACGTCGGGCTCCTGGGTGCGCCCGTCGTAGTTGTCGGAGAAGTCGACGGTGTCCTCTTCGATGTCGGCGAGCATGTGCATCGCCAACGGGGCCAGCCGCGACTCGGTGTACCGCATGGCGGCGGCCGGGTCGTTGCCCGGCGAGCCGAAGTTGCCCTGCCCGTCGATCAGCGGGTGGCGCATCGACCAGGGCTGGGCCAGGCGCACGAGGGTGTCGTAGATCGCCGAGTCGCCGTGCGGGTGGTAGTTGCCCATCACGTCGCCGACGACGCGGGAGCACTTCACGTAACCGCGGTCCGGACGGAAGCCCGAGTCGTACATCGCGTAGAGCACGCGGCGGTGCACCGGCTTGAGGCCGTCGCGCACGTCCGGCAGCGCTCGCGCGACGATGACGCTCATCGCGTAGTTGATGTAGGAGTTCTGCATCTCCTGCTGGATGTCGACCGGTTCAACCCGGCCGTGTTCCGGCGGCAGGATTTCAGTCATGCTGGTCCTTTGCTTCCTTCGAGAACTGGTCTCTTACCTGCGCACCGGCCTCAGACGTCCAGCATTCCGGCGTCCTTGGCGTTGCGGGTGATGAACGAGCGGCGGGCTTCGACGTCCTCGCCCATCAGCACGCTGAACAGCTCGTCCGCGGTCGCCGCGTCGTCCAGCGACACCTGCAGCAGCAGTCGCGACTCGGGGTTCATCGTGGTTTCCCAGAGCTCGTCGGCGTTCATCTCGCCGAGACCCTTGTAGCGCTGGATGCCGTCGTCCTTGGGCAGCTTCCGGCCGTCGGCCGCGCCCTGCGCGAGCAGCGCGTCGCGCTCCTTGTCGCTGTAGGCGTACTCGGCCTCGGCGCGCGGCCACTTGATCTTGTACAGCGGCGGCTGTGCGAGGAACACGTGGCCGTTCTCGATCAGCGGGCGCATGAAGCGGAACAGCAGGGTCAGCAGCAGGGTCCGGATGTGCTGGCCGTCGACGTCGGCGTCGGCCATCAGCACGATCTTGTGGTACCGCAGCTTGGCCAGGTCGAACTCGTCGTGGATGCCCGTGCCCAACGCCGTGATGATCGCCTGGACCTCGTTGTTCTTGAGGACCTTGTCGATCCGGGACTTCTCGACGTTGATGATCTTGCCTCGCAGCGGCAGGATCGCCTGGAAGCGCGATTCGCGGCCTTCCTTGGCCGAGCCACCCGCGGAGTCACCCTCCACGATGTAGAGCTCGCACTCGTCGGGCTGGTTGGACTGGCAGTCCTTGAGCTTGCCCGGCAGGCCACCGATGTCCATCGCGCTCTTGCGGCGGACCAGCTCCTTGGCCTTGCGCGCGGCGACGCGGGCCTGCGCCGAGGACACCGCCTTGTTCACGATCGTCTTCGCGTCGGCCGGGTTGCGCTCGAACCAGTCGGTCAGCCACTCGAACGCCGTGGTCTGGACGAACGACTTGACCTCGGTGTTGCCCAGCTTGGTCTTGGTCTGGCCCTCGAACTGCGGCTCGGAGACCTTCACCGACACGATCGCGGCGAGACCTTCGCGGACGTCGTCACCGGTGAGGCTGCCGTCCTTGTCCTTGAGCAGCTTCTTGTCCTTGGCGTAGGCGTTGACCACGCGGGTCAGCGCGGACCGGAAGCCCTCCTCGTGGGTACCGCCCTCGTGCGTGTTGATCGTGTTCGCGAAGGTGTACACCGACTGGTTGAAGCCGGAGTTCCACTGCAGCGCGACCTCCAGCTCGTGCCCGCTGCCGGAGGCGCTGAAGGCGACGACCTTCTTGTGGATCGGTTCCTTCGTCGCGTTGATGTGCTTGACGAAGTCCTCGAGCCCGCCCGGGTAGTGGTAGGTCCGCTCGGTGCTCTTGGCCGTGGCGCCCTGGGCGTCCTCGCCGCCCTCGTCCTCCTCGGCCGTGCGCTCGTCGCGGAGGATGATGGTCAGGCCCTTGTTCAGGAAGGCCATCTCCTGCAACCGGCGGGAGACCGTCTCGGCGTTGTAGCGGGTGGTCTCGAAGATCGTCGGGTCGGCCCAGAACGTGATGGTGGTGCCGGTCTTGTCGGTCTTCTCGCCGCGCTCGATCTCGGCGACCGGCTTGGAGTCCTCGTAGCGCTGCCGCCACACGTACCCGTTGACGTGGATCTCGGCCTCGAGCGCGGTGGACAGCGCGTTGACCACCGACACGCCGACGCCGTGCAGACCACCGGAGACGGCGTAGGAGTCGCCGCCGAACTTGCCGCCCGCGTGCAGCACGGTCAGCACGACCTCGAGGGTCGGCTTCTTCTCGACCGGGTGCATGTCGACGGGGATGCCCCGGCCGTCGTCGCGGACCCGCACGCCGCCGTCGGCGAGCAGGGTGACCTCGACCGTGGAGGCGTACCCGGCCATCGCTTCGTCGACCGAGTTGTCCACGACCTCCCACACGAGGTGGTGCAGGCCGCGCTCACCGGTGGAACCGATGTACATGCCGGGACGCTTGCGGACGGCCTCAAGGCCCTCAAGAACGGTGATGGATGAAGCGTTGTATTCGCTCTTCTTCGGTGCCACGGGCCTCGATTTCTCCTTGAGCCGACTGTGCTGTCACGGTGATCGGTCGATGCCGGCCTCGTTACCGGCTCCGGCGCACCTCTACGACCACTTCGGGGCGACTCGGCTGCCGGCGCCGCACCCCGGCGCGGCCCGGTCCGGACCCCTCGCCGCTGACGACCGGGGAGCGCGTCGGGTCACACCCGCATTGATTCTACTGGTCCCCCGCCGCAGAAGTGGGGCAAGGACGCCCCTAGCTTGCTCACAGACTTGAGAACTCGGATCAATCCACCATCGGAGAGCCGCGAACACCCGCTCGGAATTCTCTGCGGCGATCGGCCGCCCGGGGATCCCCACCTGCGATCCGGTGCCCCGGGTGTTCGGGACTCGACGGTGCGCAGCGCGCGGATCACTAGCCGTAGGTGTCCCTCGGGCCGCGACCGGAGATGTGCCGCGGTCCGTGTCGCCAGCTCGGCGCCGCCGGCCCCTGCACCTTGATCCGCTTGACCACATCGCGTCCCACCCCGTCGCTGATGCGCTTGAGGATCTGCCGCTGCAGCAGCCGCAACTGGGTGGCCCAGGCCGTGGACTGCGCCTGCACGGTGAGCTCGCCGTCCTTGAGCTGCACCGGCTTGGTGTGCTCGGCGATCTCCTCGCCGACCAGCGAGTTCCACCGGGCGAAGACCTGACCTCCGGAGAGGTGCTCGGTCCAGCCGTGGTCCTTGGCGATCCGGGCGGCGAGCCTGCCCAGCGGCTGCGGGTCCCGCTCATCGGGTCCCGCACCGGTCCAGCCGCGACGCCGCCGCGCGGTGCGGAGCTTGCCCGGTTTGCCGGTCTTGCCCCGCTCCTTGCGCTTGGCCGCGGACTGCTCGCGCGCCGCCTGCAGCGCCGCGCGGGCCAGGTCCGGTCCCGCCAGTCCGCTGCCGTCGAACTCCTGACCTGGTGTTTCGCCATCGGGCAGGGCGGCACCGTCGAAGCCGCGAGCGGGCGCCGAGTTATCCACACCATCCACAGGGTTATCCCCAGATGTGGGTAGTTCCACGGATCGATCCGTGGCTGCGGTCACTCTGCGTGCAGTTTTTCGTCCGTTTCCGTTAGGCGGCACGGTGCACCTCACCTTCCCGGACGTCGAATCGGGCCCCGGCGAGCTCCGGCGGGACGTCCTCGCCGACCGCGGCCGTCACCAGCACCTGCTCGGCACCGGAGACCAGCTCCGCCAGCCGGGCGCGCCTGCGGCGGTCGAGCTCGGCGAACACGTCGTCCAGGATCAACACCGGTTCCGCGCCATCCTCGGTGAGCAAGTGGTAAGAAGCCAGCCGCAACGCCAGCACGAACGACCACGATTCGCCATGACTGGCGTAACCCTTCGCCGGCAGCTCGCCGAGCAGCAGGTCCAGGTCGTCGCGGTGCGGGCCGACCAGCGACACGCCGCGCTCGATCTCCTGCGGTCGCACCCGCTCCAGCTCCGCGAGCAGGGCGGCCTCCAGTTCGGGCAGAGCGTCGTCCCACGGGACCTCCGGACCCCCGGGCACCCCGTAGCGCTCCGGCAGCGACTCGCCGAGGCTGCTGCGATACCGCAGGTCAGCGACTCGTCCCGAGGGCGTGCTGGCGTCCTCGGTCGCGGCGACGTTGGCGTACGCGCTGGTCACGTGCGGGGCGAGGGCCGACACCAGGGACAGCCGACCGGCCAGCAGCTCAGCGCCGTAGCGCGCGAGGTGGCCGTCCCAGACCGCCAGCGTGCTCAGATCCGCCTTGCCACCACCCCGGCGAGCGGCGCCCGCCGACTTCAGCAGCGCGCTGCGCTGCTTGAGCACCCGCTCGTAGTCGGAGCGGATCCCGGCGTAGCGCGGCGCCCGCGCGACCAGCAGGTCGTCCATGAACCGGCGGCGTTCGCCCGGGTCGCCCCGCACGATCGCCAAGTCCTCCGGCGCGAACAGCACGGTTCGCAGGATTCCCAGCACGTCGCGGGGCTTGCCCGCAGCGCCGCGGTTGATCCGCGCGCGGTTCGCCTTGCCCGGGGTGATCTCCAGTTCGACCAGCAGCTCCCGGCCGTTGTTGACCACCGCGGCCCGCACCACCGCGCGGCCGGCGCCGTAGCGGACCAGCGGCGCGTCGTTGGAGACCCGGTGCGAGCCGAGCGTGGCGACGTAACCGATCGCCTCGACCAGGTTGGTCTTGCCCTGACCGTTCGACCCGACCAGCACGGTGACCCCGGGTTCGAGTTCGAGGTCGGCGAGCGGCCACGACCGGAAGTCGTTGACCTGCAAGTGGCGCACGTACACGACGATCCAACTTAGTTGTTCTTGCCGGGCAGGTTCGCCGGACGTCCCGGCCGCGATGTCCGCACCGTCCGAAGTGGGGTGTCCGGACCGTGCCGGACCGCCCGTCCGCGTGCCGCGACCAGCGCGGACGTCCGCGGAACGACGGGGAGATTTGTCGACAAGTCTCCAAGCCGACCTCCCCGCTCGGTGGTGGGAGGGTTCAGCTGAACCTGCCCACCACCGCAGGTCGCGACGTCAGCCTTCGGACTTCTGGACCGCGTGGCCGCCGAACTGGTTGCGCAGCGCCGCGACCGCCTTCATCGCGGGCGAGTCCTCCTGGCGGGAGGCGAAGCGCGCGTACAGCGCGGCGGTCATGACCGGGGCCGGGACCGCGTTGTTGATCGCTTCCTCGATGGTCCAGCGACCCTCGCCGGAGTCCTGCACGTAGCCGCGCAGCTCAGACAGCTCCGGGTCCTCGTCGAGCGCGCGAACCAGCAGGTCCAGCAGCCAGGAGCGCACGACGGTGCCCTTGCTCCAGGCCTTGATCGTGGCCGGCACGTCGGTGACCACGTCGGAAGCGGCGAGCAGCTCGAAGCCCTCGGCGTACGCCTGCATCAGGCCGTACTCGATGCCGTTGTGCACCATCTTCGCGTAGTGACCGGCACCGACCGGACCGGCGTGCGCGAAGCCCTCGTCGCGCGGACCCTCTGGGCGCAGCGCGTCGAAGATCGGCATCGCGCGCTCGACGTCCTCGGCGTCGCCACCGGCCATCAGCCCGTAGCCGTTCTTGGCACCCCAGACACCGCCGGACACACCGACGTCGACGTACTTGATGCCGTTCTCGGCGAGCAGCGCGGCGTTGGCCTGGTCATCGGTGAACTTCGAGTTGCCGCCCTCGATCACCAGATCGCCGGCGGACAGCAGTCCGGACAGCTCCTCGACGGTCTGCCGGGTCGGGTCACCGTGCGGAACCATGATCCACACGATCCGCGGACCGGACAGCTTCTCCACCATCTCCGCCACGGACGCCGCGTCGCTGACGTCCGGGTTGCGGTCGTACCCCACGACCTCGAGGCCGGCGGCCCGCAGCCGCTCGCGCATGTTGAAACCCATTCGGCCGAGGCCGACAAGCCCGAGTTGCACTGGAACTCCCTATCCGAACTGGTGTGTCGACTTGTGGAGGTCGGCGCGTGGCCGGCCGCGCTGCGGGCGCGTCGCACCCGCTGAATCGATCTGGCCGCGAGCCTACGACCACGGACCGAGACGACGGGCCGGGTGGTGCGCCGGATGTGAGCCGCGCACCACCTCGGCCGCGCCGGACGTCAGCCGGGCAGGCGGACCGGCATCAACAGGTAGAGGTAACCCTCCTGGACCTCGCCATCGTCACCGATCGGCTTGATCAACGCCGGGCGGTTGGCGGTGGTGAACTGCAGCTGGGCGCGCTCGGACTTCAGCGCGCTGAGGCCGTCGAGCAGGTACGCCGGGTTGAAGGCGATGGTCAGGTCCTCGCCGTCGAGCTCGATCGGGAGCTCTTCCTCGGCGCTGCCCTCGTCGTCGCCACCGGCGGACAGCCGCAGCAGGCGGTCGGAGAACTCCAGCCGGACCTGCGTGCCGCGCTCGGCCACCAGCGACACGCGCTTGATCGCCTCGGCCAGCGGGGACACGTCGATGTTCGCGGTCACCGCGGTCTCGGCCGGGAGCAGCTGGCGGTACTTGGGGAACTCCGCGTCCAGCAGGCGGCTGGTGTTCCGGCGGGTCGTGCCGGACAGGCCGAGCAGTCCGTCGCCGGAGGCCAGCGAGATCTCGACCTTGCTCGCACCGGCACCCAGCGTCTTGGCCGAGTCCGCCAGCGTCTTGGCCGGGACCAGCACCTGGGTGTCCGCGATGGTCGAGCCGGGCTCCCAGGTGATCTCGCGCATCGCCAGCCGGAACCGGTCGGTGGCGACCATCGTCAGCTTGTCGGCGTTGATCTCCATCCGGATGCCGGTGAGCATCGGCAGCGTGTCGTCCTTGCCGGCCGCGATGGCGACCTGGCCGACCGCCTCGCTGAACAGGTCGGTCGGCACCGAGCCAACGTGCTCGGGCATCTCCGGCAGCGCCGGGTAGTCCTCGACCGGCATGGTCGGGAGGCTGAACCGCGAGCTGCCGCAGGTGATGGTCACCCGGGAGCCGTCGACGGTCAGCTCGACCGGCCGGGCCGGCAGCGCCTTGGTGATGTCGGCCAGCAGGCGCCCGGAGACCAGGGTCTTCCCGCTGGCGTCGATCGAGGCCTCGATGGTGACCTGCGCCGAAACCTCGTAGTCGAAGCCGGAGATCGTCAGCGCTTCCCCGGAACTCGCATCGAGCAGCACCCCGCCCAGCACCGGAACCGGTGGCCGCGACGGCAGGCTGCGCGCGACCCAGGCGACGGCGTCGGCAAGACCGTCACGCTCCACGCGGATCTTCATGGGTGTCCTTTCGGTTTCAGCCGTGGCTCGGCTGCCGAGAACTGTGTCGAGCCGTGCGCGGCTGGAAGGTTCGGTGTGCTCCGCATCGGGGGCGAAGCGATCCCGCGTCGAGAACAGCCTGAACTTCGCTGGGAGTTCGGGCGGGGCTTCTCGTTGCGGGGAGTTCCACCGTAGAGCGTGCTCACCGAACTCCGCATCCGGGTCGGGGCACTTGCTCCGGGCCGGTTCGAGCTTCGAGGCGGGAGTTGTCCACTTATCCACCGCCCCTAGTTCTCTTTTTCTTTTTTCTTCAAAGAGAAGAAAGGTCCGCAGTAGTAGTAAGGCCTGTGAGTTGTGGGGACAACCGTCGTTTGGGCTGGTCGGGTGGTGTGAGGCCGTGTGGATGAGCACTGGAAGTAACCGGGGACTGCGACAGCCGGGTGGTGGACAACTTTTGGCCGCCTTGAGTTCTTCCACAACCATCCCCAGTTGTCCACACTCCCATCCACAGTCGGACCCCCGGTTGTACCCATCCCCGGGTGGATTGCGGGTTCTCCACCGGTCGGGTTGTGGGCAACGTTGTGGGAACTCTGTTGGCAACCCGTCGGAACCATGTGGGCAGGCTGTGCACAGCTTGTGGATGGACTGGGGAAAATTGCAGGTCAACCCTGGGGATTGAATTTCTGTGGACAGCTCGCGAACCCGGGCGCTTTTCTGCCGCCGGGGTGAGGTGAAGGCCACGGGCGCCAGCAGAAAAGTTCTGGGCGTGAATGTTCCCGGTCGCACGCACCGCACCCGGACGAACACTGAAAGTGGTGATTCCGGCGCCGAACCCTTGCGCCCAGCCGTCCGGAGCCCCCCCGCGAACGCCCACATCTTTCTGCTTAACCCCCGGGCTCACGCCCGACCCCGCCAACAGAAACCCCTCCGCCCGTCCGGCCCGCAGGCATCAGGGGCGAGAACCGCAGGCTCGCCCCTGACGAACCCTGCGGTTTTCGCCCTTCGAACCGACGTGCGCGGGGGTTGAAGCGGGGTCGGGGAGGCTGAAGGTTTCTGGTTGAGGGGGTGGCTCCGAGCAGGCCGCGGTACCAGAAAGTCGGGCTGTGCGCGGCCTAGGGAATCACACCGGGGGACCTGCGAAATCGCGTCAGCGGCCAAATGAGCGACTGAGGTTGTAAAAGTGCAGGTCAGAGCGGTGTATTGAACGGTCGGATCAGACCGTCGGTGTGGGGCGAGCGGTCGAGGACAACTCGGTCGGCGGTTGCGCCCGGCCGGGGCCCTCGATCAGCGGGACTGCTGCTTGATGCGGGCGGTCAGCTCCTGGACGTGCTCGTACACGCGCCGGCGCTCCGCCATCTCCTTGCGGATCTTCTTGTCGGCGTACATGACCGTGGTGTGGTCGCGGCTGCCGAAGTACTGGCCGATCTTCGGCAGCGACGAGTCCGTCAGCTCGCGGCACAGGTACATCGCGATCTGCCGCGCCTGGGCCAGCGCCTTCGTCTTGCCCGGACCGCACAGGTCGTCGATGGTCACGCCGAAGTAGTCCGCGGTCACGGCCATGATCGTCGGCGCGGTGATCTCCGGCGTCTGCGAGTCCGGGATCAGGTCGCGCAGCACGATCTCGGCCAGCTGCAGGTCGACCGGCTGCCGGTTCAACGACGCGAACGCCGTGACCCGGATCAGCGCGCCCTCCAGCTCGCGGATGTTGCGCTCGATGCGCGAGGCGATGAACTCCAGCACGTCGGCGGGCGCGTTCATCCGGTCCTGCGCCGCCTTCTTGCGGAGGATCGCGATCCGCGTCTCCAGCTCGGGCGGCTGGATGTCGGTGATCAGACCCCACTCGAAGCGGGTGCGCAGCCGGTCCTCCAGCGTGCGCAGCCCCTTCGGCGGCCGGTCGGAGGACACCACGATCTGCTTGTTCGAGTTGTGCAGCGTGTTGAAGGTGTGGAAGAACTCCTCCTGAGTACCTTCCTTGCCCTCCAGGAACTGGATGTCGTCGACCAGCAGCACGTCGACGTCCCGGTAGCGGCGCTGGAACGCCACCTGCCGGTCGTCGCGCAGCGAGTTGATGAAGTCGTTGGTGAACTCCTCGGTCGAGACGTAGCGGACCCGCATCCCCGGGAAGAGCCGCTGCGTGTAGTGCCCGACCGCGTGCAGCAGGTGCGTCTTGCCGAGACCCGATTCGCCCCAGATGAACAGCGGGTTGTACGCCCGGGCGGGGGCCTCGGCCGCGGCGACCGCGGCTGCGTGCGCGAACCGGTTCGACGAACCGATCACGAAGGTGTCGAAGGTGTACTTGGCGTTGAGCCTGGTCTGCGAGGTGGGCGGCGCGTGCTTGGGGGCGGTGAAGGGCTGTCCCTGCTGCGGCTCGGCCGACGGGATCGTCTGCCCGGTCTGACCACCTTGAGCCCCTTGGCCTCGACCGAAGGTCGGCCACACCCCCTCGTCAGCGGCCTGCTCGCCGGACTCGGGCTCGGAGGTCTCCGGTTCGGACACCGGCTCGTCCTCGACCGAGGCCGCGCTGGGTTCCGGTGCGGCCTCGGGTTCGGGTTCCGGACCAGCCGGCTGCGCGGGGGGCTTGGGGACCTCACCGTTGGGCCACTTGAACTCGGCCGTCGGGAAATCGATGTCCGCGGCCGGCTTCGGCTCGGGCGCGGCGTGCTTGCCCCCGCCCTCTGAGCTGCGGGAATCGGTTCCGGTGCTGGGGCCGCCCGTGCTGGGCACGACCGGGATGGACCCCGTGTGCCCGATCGATCCCGTGTGCGCGGTGTGCCCGAAGGAGGCGTCCCCGCCGAACCCGGGAACCGAGATGTAGGTGGTCGACGACTGGTCGTCGCCGCCGCGCGGGCTCCAGGTCTCCGGCGCGGGCGCGGCGACCGGGCGGGTCGGCGCGGGCACCGCGGTGTCGACCTTCACCGCGAGCGAGACGTCGCGGCCGAGGCGGCGGGACAGAGCATCGGTGATGGGGTCGCGCAGCGCGCGTTCGATGGCTTCCTTCGCGAAATCGCTCGGAGCGGCCAGCAGCGCGGTCCCGTCGAGCAGCCCGATGGGGCGGGTGACCCGCATCCACGCGCGTTGCTGCGGCGAGAGAGTGCCGGAGGACAGCTCCTGCACCACCTCTTCCCAAACTCGACCGAGATCGGCTTGGTGGTCGGACACCGCCTGCTCCCCTCCCCTCGCTTGATGCTCCCCGGTTGCGGCCCCGGTTCCCAGCCCCCAAGGTTGCACGGGTAGCGGGTACCACGGGACGGGTGGGCGACTCGATGGGCACACGTGTCCACAGAGTTGTCCACAACGTGTGTATGAAGGTACGGCAGGCCGCTTCGGCGTCTCCCCCTGGGGCCGCAGTACCCACTGCGATCGAGGTCAGTCCCCCTGATTGCGGACCGATGCTCCCACCCATCGGCCTGCGCCATCGCAGGGAGGCACGCTAACAAGCTGCGGCCTCAGCCACAAGGCGATCCCGGGGGCCTCCGGGAGATCGTGATGTGGCAGGCTGTTCGGCGTCGACGAGCGGTGACCCGATCACCAGCGCGGACACATCTCTGAACCGGTGAACCCACGTCGCCCCGCCCGGCGGCCTTCGTTACGGCGCCGATACCGCCGGAATCCCACCCCGGCTGCGCACCCGCTGTCGGCTCTGGCGTACCCTTCTACAGTCCCCCGCTTGTGCAGCGGGCATGTCGGCGCGCCGACATCACGCCCGGCCTTGCGGCTTCTGGTCCGTAACCGTCGGACCTGCGGGTTTAAGAACCGGGGACACCAAGACCGAACCGTGGTCGCAAGTCGGCCATCGGTGCCTGTAGTAACCGGGAGATCCGACCGTGAGCAAGGGCAAGCGCACTTTCCAGCCGAACAACCGCCGCCGTGCCAGGAAGCACGGGTTCCGGCTGCGCATGCGCACTCGCGCCGGCCGGGCCATCGTGGCCGCGCGCCGTCGCCGGGGCCGCGCGCAGCTGTCTGCCTGATCGCGTCCGGCCGTGCTTCCCACGGCAGCCCGGCTGACCAAGAACCAGGACTTTCGCCTGGTGGTCCGTCGTGGTCGTCGGGCCGGACGTCCCCGACTGGTGGTCCACGTCCTGCGCCCGGACCAGAACCGGGCTCGAGCAGGTGGTGAGGCCAAGCCGGAGGCTCAAGCTAATACGGCACCCACCCGGGACTCGACTCCTTCGACCCGGGTGGGTTTTGTCGTCAGCAAGGCCGTGGGCGTCGCGGTGGTGCGCCACCGAGTCGCCCGCCGTCTGCGGCACCTGATGCGTGACCGCCTCCCAGACCTGCCCGCTGGCACACTGGTGGTGGTTCGGGCGCTGCCTCCGGCAGCGGACGCGTCCAGCCGGGAACTCGGCGCGGACATCGACGCGGCGCTGAAAAGGCTTCGCGTCCGTTACCCCGATGGGCCGGACAGCAGTTGATGGCGGGGTTGTAGGAGATGGCACCGGATCGGCGGCATGACGATACGCATGACGAAAGTCGTGCGGGTCAGAAAGCCGACCTGTCCGCCTGGCTCCTGCTCGGCCCCGTCCACGCGTACCGCAAGGTCATCTCGCCGCTGCTGCCACCGATGTGCCGGTTCTACCCCAGCTGCAGCGCCTACGCCGTCGAAGCGTTGACCGTGCACGGCCTGTTTCGAGGCGGATGGCTCACCATCCGCAGGCTCCTGCGCTGCGGACCGTGGCACCCCGGAGGACTGGACCCGGTCCCACCACCCCGTGAGCGGCGAGCCGGCATTCGCCTCACCGACAAACCCGCCGAGGAGTAGCCCGCGTGCTGGACTTCATCTACTACCCCGTGTCGGCCATCCTCTGGTTCTGGCACAAGGTCTTCGGATACGTGCTCGAACCGTCGAGCGGGTTCGCCTGGGCGCTCTCGGTCATCTTCCTCGTCTTCACCCTGCGCGCACTGCTGTTCAAGCCGTTCGTGCACCAGGTGCGGTCGATGAAGAAAATGCAGGAGTTCGCTCCCCTGGTGCGCGAGCTGCAGGAGAAGCACGGCGACGACAAGCAGAAGCTCGCCGCGGAGATGCAGAAGCTCCAGACCGAGCAGGGGTTCAACCCGCTCTCCGGCTGCCTGCCCATGCTCGTGCAGATCCCGGTGTTCATCGGCCTCTTCCACGTGCTCAACGGGTTCAAGCCCGGTGCCCCCAGCAACTTCGTCTTCAACGCCGCCGACGTCAACTCCTTCGTCGAGGCCGACCTCTTCGGCGCGAAGCTGTCCAACACGATCAGCCAGGCCCCCGAGGTGCTGGCCACCTTCGGCACCGACCGGCTGGACATGATGGTCGTGGGTGTGCCGCTGATGATCGCCGCCGCGATTGCCACCCACTTCACCGCGCGTCACTCCCTGCAGCGGCAGAGCCCCGAGGCCGCCGCCAACCCGCAGGCGGCGATGACCAACAAACTGATGCTGTGGATCTTCCCGATGTTCGCTATCGTCGGTGGTCCGTTCCTCCCGCTGGCCATTTTGATTTACTGGCTCGCCAACAACTTCTGGACGCTGGGACAGCAACGAGTGGTGTACCGCCGGATCGATCGCGAGGAGGCTGCGTCCGCTGACGCGCCCGCGGTCGTCGACTCGGCAGCCGTGGACAGCACCACCACCGCTGAGAAGGCGTCCCATGACCAACCCGGTGAGATCCCCGGGGTGATCGAAGACCGCGCTCGCGATGCGGACAAGCCGGGCGAGACCCGCTGACCGCGTCGCGAACCCCTGGAGAGGAGACACCCAGTGTCTGAAACTGTGCAGGAGAGCCCGGCCGTCGCCGAGCCCACCGAATCCCCCGCCACCGACGAGTCCTCCCCCGAGGCGGCGAACAACGAGGTGTCCAACACCGAGGCCCTGCTGGTGCAGGAGGGCGACATCGCCGGTGACTACCTGGAGCGCCTGCTGGACCTGCTCGACTACGACGGGGACATCGACCTCGACGTGGAAGCCGGCCGTGCCGTGGTGAGCATCGACGGCGGGTCCGATCTCGAGAAGCTGGTCGGCGGTCGCGGTCAGGTGCTCGAAGCGCTGCAGGAGCTGACCCGCCTCGCCGTCCAGCAGGACACCGGGGTGCGCAGCCGCCTCATGCTCGACGTCGCCGGTTGGCGGGCCGGGCGCCGCGAGGAGCTGTCGGAGATCGGCCGTTCCTCGGCCGAGGAGGTCCTCAAGAGCGGGCAGGCTGCCCGGCTGCGCCCGATGACCCCGTTCGAGCGGAAGATCATCCACGACGCTGTGGCGGCGATCGATGGCGTGCACAGCGAGTCGGAAGGTGAAGAGCCCAACCGCAAGGTCGTCATCTTCAAGAGCTGATGCCAGGGGCACTCCCTTGTTGGCCCCCTCTGGACGTTCGGTCCGGAGGGGGCCTTCTTCTGCTCGCGGACAGGACTCCGTGGTTGCCAGTTGTTGGGGTGGGTATTGAGAAAGCGGCTTCGCCGCTTGGCTGCAACCGTTCTGAAACTCTGGTCTGGCTGAATGGGAGTTGGCCTCGCCGCTACTCGTTCGGCGTGGTTTCACGTGAAACAGCGGGTTGGTGCACGACGCCGGAAGCGGATCCGGCAGTCTAGACGCGAAGTCTTTGGTTTCACGTGAAACAGCGGGGTGAATGTCTTGACCGGAGGTGCGCCCGAGGTGGCGCGGGTCGTTTTCGGCGAGCGAGTGGAGCTGGCGGAGAGGTTCGCCGAGTTGCTCCAGGAGCACGGAATCCGCCGCGGATTGATCGGTCCCCGCGAGTTGGACCGGCTCTGGGAAAGACATCTGCTGAACTCTGCTGTGATTGCGGAGTTGCTCCCACCTCAAAGCCGGGTTGTGGACGTAGGCTCAGGGGCGGGGTTGCCGGGCATCCCGTTGGCGATCGCTCGCCCGGATCTCACCCTCACCTTGCTGGAGCCGATGGCTCGGCGGGTGACGTGGTTGCAGGAAGTCATCACCGAGCTGGCACTCACCGTTGAGGTGGTGCGTGGTCGTGCCGAGGAGGGTCCGGTGCGCGAACGACTTGCCGATCAGGACGTCGTGACCGCGCGCGCCGTGGCGCCGATGGAACGGCTCGCGAAGTGGTCACTCCCGCTGCTGCGACAGGACGGCCTACTACTCGCGATGAAGGGCGAAAGCGCGGCCGACGAACTCGAACGGGATGCGGCGGCAATCGCCGCGGCCGGTGGCGGCCGTGGCGAAGTCAAATCATGCGGCGTCGGCGTACTGGAAGTGCCGACGACCGTTGTCGTGGTGGAGCGGGTCGCGGCGGCCCGAACCTCGTCCGGTCGGCGTCGTGACACACGTCGAGCGAGAAAGGAACGTGGACGGTGAATCCGGAGGAAAACGGAGCGGCGGGTCGGGTTTCACGTGAAACAAGGGGGCGCGCGATGGGCGCCATGCGATTCCCCTCCGGCCCGGAGAGCAACCCCATGAGTTTCGGCCGGGACGACATCGGCTGGACTCCGATCATGGAGGAGGCGCAGCGCGCGACGCGCGTGCTCCACCCCGACGAGCTGGACCTCCCCCGGCCCAAGAACCGGCGGATCATCACCGTGGCCAACCAGAAGGGGGGCGTCGGAAAGACGACGAGCACGGTGAACCTCGCGGCCGGTCTGGCGCTGCACGGCCTCAAGGTTCTGGTGATCGACCTCGACCCGCAGGGCAACGCGAGCACCGCGCTGGGCGTCGAGCACCGCGGCGGCGTTCCGTCGGTGTACGAGGTGCTGCTCGGTGAGATCAGCGTGGCGGACGCCGCGGCCAAGAGCACGCAGTCCGACAACCTCTACTGCGTTCCCGCGACGATCGACCTGGCCGGCTCGGAGATCGAGCTCGTCACGATGGTCGCCCGCGAGGGACGGCTGAAGGAGGCGCTGAACGCCGAGGCGGTCGAGGCGATGGGCTTCGACTACGTCTTCGTGGACTGCCCGCCCTCGCTCGGCCTGCTCACGGTGAACGCGTTGGTCGCGGCTCACGAGGTGCTGATCCCGATCCAGTGCGAGTACTACGCGCTGGAGGGTCTGGGGCAGCTGCTCCGCAACATCGAGCTGGTGCAGTCCCACCTGAACCCCGCGCTGTGGGTGTCGACGATTCTGCTGACCATGTACGACGGTCGCACCAAGCTCGCGGATCAGGTCACCGCCGAGGTCCGCGGTCATTTCGGTGATCTGACCCTGCGGACCGTGATCCCGCGTAGCGTGAAGATTTCCGAAGCTCCGGGCTTTGGTCAGACGGTGCTGACCTACGATCCGGGATCACGAGGCTCGATGAGCTACCTGGACGCGGCGCGAGAGATCGCGGAGCGGGGTGCCGAAAGGAAGACAGCATGACCGAGCGACGAGGTGGTCTGGGCCGCGGTATCGCCGCGCTGATCCCGAGTGCTCCCCCGGCAGGCGCCGATGGCGCCACGCTGAGCGGGACGACTTCCGGGGTCCGCGGCGGACCCGCGTACGGAGCTTCTCAGCCGGAGTCCTCTGTTTCACGTGAAACGGAGGAAGCGGTGCAGGGGTCCGTCGCGGGTGCCGTGTACAAAGAGATCCCCATCGCATCGATCACTCCCAACCCGAAGCAGCCTCGTCAGGTCTTCGACGAGGAAGCGCTCAACGAGTTGGAGCACTCGATCCGCGAGTTCGGGCTCATGCAGCCCATCGTGGTGCGCGAGATCGAGGACGATCAGTACGAGCTGATCATGGGCGAGCGCCGGTGGCGCGCTTCCCAGCTGGCCGGTCTGGAGAACATCCCAGCCATCGTCCGGGAGACCAAGGACGATGAGCTGCTCCGGGACGCGCTGCTGGAGAACATCCACCGCGTGCAGCTCAACCCGCTGGAAGAGGCGGCGGCCTACCAGCAGCTGCTCGACGAGTTCGGCGTGACCCACGACGAACTCGCCGACCGGATCGGGCGGAGCCGTCCGGTCATCACCAACACGATCCGGCTGCTGCGCCTCCCCCTCGAAGTGCAGCGCCGGGTCGCCGTCGGCGTGCTGTCCGCCGGCCACGCCCGCGCACTGCTGAGCCTGGAGGACGTCGGGCACCAGGAGGACCTCGCGAAGCGGATCGTGGCGGAGGGACTGTCGGTCCGCGCGACCGAGGAGCAGGTGACCCTGAAGAAGTCCGAGGGGCCGGCGAAGGAGAAGGCCGCGTCGAAGAAGCCGATCCAGGCCCCTGGCTTCGATCGGCTGGCGGATCGGCTCGCTAACCACTTCGACACCAAGGTGAAGGTGTCCCGTGGAAGCCGGAAGGGCAAGATCGTCATCGAGTACGGGTCGGTCGACGATCTCGAGCGCATCGCAGAAGTGATCTTGGGTCAAGAAGCCCGCGGAATCAGCGAGGAATGACACCGGGGTCTTACGTCACGGTGACGATGACCTTGAGTGACGAAATCGGCCGATCGCGGTGACGGTCGGCTACCGACGAAAAAGCGGCGGACTCCACGGAGTCCGCCGCTTTTGTTTCACGTGAAACCGGTGCGAGTCACTCGGCTCGCTTGATCGCCCGCTCGACGAGTCCGGCGTAGGTCTCCCCCAGCGACCGGCCGGCCGCTTCGACCGCCATCGGCAGCAGCGAGGTCTCGGTCAGTCCGGGCGACACCTTCGCGTCGAGGAAGTGCGGCACGCCGTCGGTGTCGATGATCGCGTCCGTCCGGGAGATGTCCCGGAGGCCGAGCAGCTTGTGCGCGGCGATCGCCAACTCGCCCGCGGCCGCGGCCGTGTCCGCGGAGATGTCCGCGGGGGCGCGGTAGTTCGTCAGGCCGGCGGTGTAGCGAGCGGTGTAGTCGTAGACGCCGTCGGCCGCCTCGATCTCGACCGCCGGCAGCGCCTCCGGACCGTCCGGCCCCTCGACGACGGTGATCGCGACCTCGGTCCCCTCGATGAAGCGCTCCACGAGGACGGCGTCGCCGTAGGACAGCGCGCCCACCATCGCCGACGGCAGCCTGGCCGCGTCGCGGACGACCTGAGCGCCCAGACCCGAGCCGCCCTGGTCCGGCTTGAGCATCAACGGCAGACCGAGCTTTCCGACGAGCGCGTCCAGCACCGCCTGCGCTCCCAGCTCCCGGAAGGTCGCGTGCGGCAGCGCCACCCAGTCCGGCGTCGTGAGTCCGGCACGGGCCACCTCAGCCTTCGCGGTGGGCTTGTCCCAGGTGCGACGGGAAGCGTGCGGGCCGGTGCCGACGTAGGGGATGCCGAGCATGTCCAGCACGGCCTGCACCGAGCCGTTCTCCCCTTCCCCGCCGTGCAGCGCGATCACGACGGCGTCCGGCCGCTCCTCGGTGAGGCGGGACAGCAGACGGGCATCGGCGTCCCACTCGGCCACGGTCATGCCGACCGAGCGCAGCGCGGCGGACAACCGGCGGCCGGACCGCAGCGACACATCGCGCTCGTGCGAAAGCCCACCGGCGAGCACGGCAACCCAGCGATCAGACACTCTTCAAGCACCTCGGAAAAGTAGCGGTCCACTGCACCCCGAGAGGCGCAGTGGACCGGTCGTGTGGATGGGAAAAACTCACGCGGTGTCGGGCGACGGCGCCTGCGGGCCCGGCACGCTCCTGGGCGGCACGGTACCGAAGGTGCGGACCAGCTCCATCTCCTCGGACAGCGTGTTGGCGAGCCGGCGCACGCCCTCGCGGATCCGCTCCGGCGTCGGGTAGCAGTAGGACAGCCGCATCTGCCGGCTGCCGAAACCGTCCCGGTAGAAACCGGTGCCCGACACGTAGGCGACCCGTTGGGTCACCGCGCGCGGCAGCATCGCCTTGGTGTCCACGCCCTCCGGCACGGTCAGCCAGACGAAGAAGCCGCCCTCGGGCTTCGTCCACGTGCAACCCGCCGGCATGTACTGCTCCAGCGCGGCCATCATCGCGTCCCGGCGCTCCCGGTACTGCTCTTGGAAGATCTTGATCTGACCCTGCCAGTCGTGCGTCGACAGGTAGCGGGAGACGATCATCTGGTTCAGCGTGGGCGGGCACAGCGTGGCCGACTCGGCCGTCAGCACCAGCTTCTCCCGGATCGCCAGCGGGGCCAGCACCCAGCCGACCCGCAGGCCCGACGCGAACGTCTTGGAGAACGACCCCAGGTACACGACGTTGTCCGGGTCCATGCTGCGCAGGGCCGGGTGGGGCTTGCCGTCGAAGCCGAGCAGCCCGTACGGGTTGTCCTCCACCACCAGGATGTCGGCCTGGCGGCAGATCTCCAAGATCTCCGCCCGCCGGTTCACCGCGAGCGTGATGCCGCCCGGGTTGTGGAAGTTCGGGATCGTGTAGAGGAACTTGATCCGCTTGCCCTGCTTCTCCAGGTCGGTGATCGCCTGGCGCAGCGCGTCCGGCTGCAGGCCGTCCTCGTCCATCGCCACGTGGACGACCTCGGCCTGGTAGGCGCCGAACGAGCCCAGCGCGCCCACGTAGGACGGGCCCTCGGCGAGGATCACGTCGCCCGGGTCGCAGAAGATGCGGGTGACCATGTCCAGGCCCATCTGGGAGCCCGCGGTCACCACCACGTCGTCCGGGTGGGCGCTGATCCCCTCCAGCGCCATGACCTCGCAGATCTGCTCGCGAAGCTCGGGCACGCCGTGCGCGGAGCCGTACTGCAGGGCCACCTGGCCGTCCTCGGACACCAGCCGGGCCACCTCGGTGGCCAGCGAGTCCAGCGGGAGAGCGGCGAGGTTGGGCATGCCGCCCGCCAGCGAGACCACCTCGGGGCGGCTGGCGACGGCGAAGAGAGCTCGGATCTCGGATGCGGTCATCCCGGCGGTCCGCTCGGCGTAGCGCGCCCGGTACGCGTCCAGGTTCCGGGCGGCCTTGTCCACCGAGTGGTCAGGCTGGTCTGGTTGGCTTCCTTGATCCGACATATCGCGCTCCCGTTTCGGTTAGGCGCACCAGCGATTCGGGCGATTCTATAGGCCCTATCGTTTCGAAGTATCGCCTGTGTAACAGGCCTCTCGTCGGCACTGGTCAGCTGTCCCGCGGCGATCGTCCCACCCGCGGGTGCCACCCGCCCTTGTTTCACGTGGAACATCAGGTTGGCGCTGGTCTAGGTGTTTCGCTCGTGGATCTTGGTCGACCGTGGTTAGCGATCTCACCCCATCGAGGCGGCCCGGGTGAGTAGTGGTGCTTCCCGTCCGGCAGGTGAGCGGCCTATTCTGGCTGTACTCCCGCCGTATCGTGCGCGGGTTCTTGCGGCTTGCCAGGAGGTCAGGTGTCGCGACGCGTGGTCGGCGTCACGCTGGACAACCTCGACCACCTGCCCCCGAAGTGCCGCCGGTGCGTCTACTGGGAGCTGGCGCCGCACATCCGGGAGCAGGCGGAGGAGTTCGGCGAGACCGAGCTGGAGAAGGAAGCCTGGGTCTCCAGCGTGCTGCTGGAGTGGGGCTCCTGCGGTCGCATCGTCTACGTCGACGGCGTGCCCGCGGGGTACGCGATCTACGCTCCCCCGGCCGCCGTGCCGCGTGCCGCGTCCTTCCCCACCGCGCCGGTCAGCGCGGACGCCGTGCTGCTCACGGCGTTGAAGGTGATCCCCGAGTTCGAGGAGGGCGGCCTGGGCCGCGTCCTGGTGCAGAACGTCGCCAAGGACCTGACCCGGCGCGGGGTGAAGGCGGTCGAGGCCTTCGGCGATCTCACCGGTGAGGCCGACGGCTGCGTGATCCCGGCCGGGTTCCTCCAGCAGGTCGGCTTCAAGACCGTCCGGCAGCATCCCAAGTGGCCGCGGATGCGGCTGGAGCTGCGGACGGCCATCAGCTGGAAGGAGGACGTCGAGGCCGCCCTGGAGCGCCTGCTGACGTCCGTAACCATCAAGACCGCCGAGCCGGCGGTCGGCGGCGCCTGAGAGGCTCTCAGGCGCCTTCAGCGCGCGCCAGCTCGTGGCGCAGCAGGTCGTCGAAGGTGAAGGTGCCCGTCGGCTGGTCGTCCTTGCCGAGCAGGTAGAGGCGCTTCACCGCGACCAGCAGGCCCTCGGCGACCACGTCGCGGAACGACGGGTCGAGCAGGCGGTTGCGGTCGCCCTCGTTGGTCAGGTAGCCGATCTCCATCCGGACGGCGGGCATCCGGGTCAGTCGGAGGACGTCCCAGGTCTTCGGATGGGTGCGGCAGTCGCGCATGCCCGTGCGGGCCACGATCTCGCGCTGCAGGAACCCGGCCAGCGCCTCGCCCACTGTGGAGGTGGTGCCGTTGCCGGTGCCGAAGTGGAAGCTCGCCACGCCGTCGGCCAGCGACGACGGGTTGGCGTCGGCGTGCAGCGACAGGAACATGTCGGCGCCCGCCTCGTTGGCGAACGCGGCGCGGTCGGCGTCGGGCGGGCAGGCGTTCGGGCCGCGCGTGATCAGCGCTTCCATCCCGGTGGCCACCATCCGGCCCTCGAGCCTGCGGGCCAGGTCCCAGGTCAGGTCGGCCTCGGAGACGTCGCCGACGGTGACACCGCGGTCCGCGCCGCCGTGGCCCGGGTCGATCACGATCCGCTTGCCGCGCAGCCGCGGACCGGCCCGGCGGACCTTCTCCTGCTCGCGCAGGAACACCGGACGGCCACCGCGGACCTTGGGTGCGAGCTGCTTGAGGGCACGCAGGGTGCCGGGGCCGCAGATGCCGTCCGGGGTGAGCCCGTAGTCGCGTTGGAAGCTGCGCAGCGCCTGCTCCGTCTCGGCGCTGAAGATGCCGTCCGGGCGGCCCGCGTCGTAGCCCAGCTCCAGCAGGCGCTCCTGCAGGGCGAACACGTCGTCGCCGCTGACCGGCTTGGACACCAGGAATGCCAGCGAGCGGTCGCCGAGCCGCCAGCGGGCGTCGGTGAGCGCGCGATAGGTGGCCGGACCGACGACCCCGTCGGTGATCAGGCCGCGCTGCTGCTGGAAGCCGCGTACCGCTTGTTCCACCGCTTCGTCGAAGATCGCGGGCCCCGGCCGGCCGTTGGCCGACAGCAGTCCCAGCGAGGCAAGGGTGTTCTTGATCTCGGCAACGGCCGGACCGACGTCACCGCGGTGGAGCAGCTGCATGCACTCCTCGCTCGATTCAGGCGTCGGCGCGACACCGACGCGGAGGATGGTCGGGGTTGTCCCGAGTTCTGCGTTTGCGGAGCGGGCCCGCGGCTGGCGGACCCGTCGGGTCATTGTGCCTTGTGCGCCGTACCCCGGCGCTGCGGCCTACGAGCACCGGGTCGGACGTGCGACAACGGACCGTACACGAGTGACCTCGCGCCGCCGCGAGATCACAGCCCCGCCGTGGGCGTGGAGATCGTGAAAACACGAACCCGCCGTCACTGTCCTATCGACAAGACGGCGGGTTCGCGTTATTCGGTTGCCTCGAAACGAGGCTGATTTCACAGCGAGATCACAGGTTTACGATCAGAGGTAGTCGGACAGGTCCGACAGCAGCGCGGCCTTCGGCTTGGCGCCGACGATCTGCTTGACCGGCTGACCGTTCTGGAAGACCAGCAGCGTCGGGACCGACATCACCTGGTAGTCGCGGGAGATGCTGGGGTTCTGGTCGATGTCGAGCTTGGCGACGGTGATCTTGTCGGCGTGCTCGTCGGCGATCTCCTCCAGCACCGGGGCGACCATCTTGCACGGCCCGCACCAGGTCGCCCAGAAGTCGACCAGCACGGGCTTGTCGCTGTCCAGGACGGTGCTCTTGAAGGAATCGGCGTCCACGGTCACGGTGTTGCCGGCCATGTTCATCTCCCTGTTTCTGCTCGGGTTGGAGTGGTCTGGGTGTCGGTGCCGGTCGGGGCTCAGGCCCCGTAGCCGCCGCCGACCAGCTCGGAGGCGATCTCGGCCTGCGGGGTCTCGTTCTCGGCGAGCCAGCGCTCGGCGTCGATCGCGGCGGAGCAACCGGACCCGGCGGCGGTGATGGCCTGCCGGTAGGTGTGGTCCACGAGGTCGCCGCAGGCGAACACGCCGGGGATGCCGGTGTGCGTGCTGGGCTGCTGCACCTGCACGTAGCCCTCGTCGTCGAGGCTGACCTGACCGCGGACCAGCTGGCTGCGCGGGTCGTGCCCGATGGCCACGAACATGCCGCTCACGGCCAGCTCGGAGGTCTCACCGGTGACGGTGTCGCGCAGCTTCAGGCCGCTGACCTTTCCCTCGCCCTGGACCTCGTCGACGGCCTTGTTGGTCAGCCACTTGATCTTCTCGTTGGCCCGGGCGCGCTCCAGCATGATCTTGGAGGCGCGGAACTCCTCGCGGCGGTGGATGATGGTCACCGACTTCGCGAAGCGGGTCAGGAAGGTGGCCTCCTCCATCGCCGAGTCACCGCCGCCGATGACGGCGATGTCCTGGTCGCGGAAGAAGAACCCGTCGCAGGTGGCGCAGGCGGACACGCCGCGGCCGAGCAGGGTCTCCTCGCCCGGGACGTCGAGGTAGCGCGCCGCAGCACCCATCGCGAGGATGACGGCGCGGGCCTTGTGCTCGACCCCGTTGGCGACGACCGTCTTGACGTCACCGGAGAGGTCGATGCGCTCGACGTCCTCGGTGCGCAGCTCGGCGCCGAAGCGCTCGGCCTGGGAGCGCATCTGCTCCATCAGGTCGGGACCCATGATCCCGTCCTTGAACCCCGGGTAGTTCTCCACCTCGGTGGTGGTCATCAGTGCGCCACCGAACTGGGTTCCCTCGAAGATCACCGGCTCCAGCTCTGCCCGGGCCGCGTACACCGCAGCGGTGTAGCCGGCCGGACCGGAACCAACGATGATCACGTTGCGGACGTCGCTGGTCACCGCGCCCCTTCCCTTCGTAGCGTCTCCGCCGCGCAGGAGCGCGACCGTATTGGCATCAACGCGATCCTATTCGGCGATGTTCCCGATCACCGGGACCCGGTGCCGCACAGCACAACGCGCCCGATTCCTCCCACGATGCGGGAACCGGGCGCGTTGCGGGCGGTGTCTTTCAGCCGCCGAACGTGCTGTTCGAGATGGTCGACGGGTTGCCCCTGCTGCAGTCGGGGCCCACCGCTAAAAGCCTGAACTGGCCGAGGCTGCCTCCTGGGAGGATCAGCAGCTGGGCCGGTCTGCCGTTGAGGGTGATCTCGCGGGCGCCCATCGGCTTGCCGCCCTGGACGCCGTTGGCCTGCAGGCAGCCGATCAGCTGCTGCGGGTCGGCGAGCGTGGACACGTACTGGTCCGAGGACATGACCTGCGAGAACTGCTTCCCGTCGAGGGTGACCTGGTCGCCGGTCAGCGCCAGCGGTGCGCCCTGGCTCCCGCTCGGCCGGGTGTCGGTCGGGGCCGGTGGCTGGGCGGTGTTGTTCTGGCTGGTGCCCGGCAGCACCGCGAAGACCACGGCGGCCGCGGCGGCGGCGACGCCCACCAGCCCGGCTCCGATGGTCATCCGGCGGCGTCGGCGGGCCTTGGCCGCGGCGAAGTCGACGACCTGGGCGTTCTCGCCCGCGGGCTCCGACATCGTTGGCATCCGCTGAACCGGCCGCGTCGGCGTCGCGTCCTCGGTCCACGCGCGGACCTCGTCCTGCAGCGCCGCCTCGATCCGCGCCGAGACGTCGTCAGGAATGGTCAGCGGGGGCAGGTCGGCGAGATCGGAACTGGTGGCGTCCAGCGCCGCCATGATCTCCCGGGCCTCCGGGTCGGCTTCGACCTGACGGCGCAGTTCGTCGGCGGTCGGGCCGTCCAGCACTCCCGCGTGCAGATCGGCCAGCAGGTCCAGGGACCAAGGTGGTCCCTGCGGCGCCCCCGCGCGCCGGCTCTCCCCACTCATCGTCCCTCCCGTCGACGCATTGCCATCGCGTCATCTGGGACGTTCGCATCTGCACTTGGGTTCCGCAGGTGCCCCAGAAGTTTCGCGAGCCTGGCTCGACCGCGCGCGCAACGGCTCTTGACCGTGCCGTCGGCGATGCCGAGCATCACGGCGGTTTCGGCCACCGAATACCCCTCCACGTCGACCAGGACGATCGCCGAGCGCTGGTCGTCGGGGAGCTGGGCCAGCGCCTCCTGCACGACCATTCTGGTGTCCTGGTCGGCGATCGCGTCGCGCGGGACCGCGGGCTCCGGGCCGGTTTCCGGCAGCGGAACCGTGGGCCGGGCCTGGCGACGCCGGATCCGGTCCAGGCAGGCGTTCACGACGATCCGGTGCAGCCACGTGGTGACCTGCGATTCGGCGCGGAACGACGAGGCGTTGCGGAAGGCCGAGATCATCGCGTCCTGCAAGGCGTCCGCCGCTTCGTCGGGGTCGCGCATGGTCCGCAGGGCCACGGCCCACAGCCGATCCCGATGTCGGCGGAAGAGCTCGGAGAACGCACGCGGATCCCCGTTGGCGTGCGCCGCTATGAGCTCGGCGTCAGAGGGGGCAGGGACAGACACGGCTCAAGACAATACTGACCGTGAGAAGGGCTGAAGCCCCCCTGCGCAAATGTGACCGAATTGCCCTGGTCGGCAACGAAAAAGCGGATGCGATCGTGACTGCGATCACACCCGCTTCGTCGTGCTGGGGTCAGGCCGCGCTCCCCGAGACCGTGATCTCGTTGATCCGCGAGGAGTACTCGCCGCCGCTCTGCGACAGCTGCGTGAGCACCACCATGATCTTGCTGCTGGGCGCGACCGCTTCGAGCTTGATCGGCGTGTCGCCGGAGTTGAGCACCGCGCTGCCGAGCAGCTTCGAGTTCATGCTCGGCGAACCGTCGACCTGGCGGACCTCCACCTTCGAACCGGCGCTCGGCGAGTTGATCACGACTTCCTGCACGACCGCGGGGCGCTCCAGGGTCAGCACGGCGCCGGTGGCGGAGTTGATGCCGCCGGGCCCGAGCTGCTGGAAGTAGCCGAAGGTCGACCAGTAGGTGCTCGGGTCGCCGTCGAAGAGGTTCTTGATCCTGGCCGGTGCGTCCGGTTCGTTGTTGGCGCTGAACGAGGTTCCGTCGGAGATGCGGACCGGGGCCGCCTGCGGCTGAGGCGGTTTCTGCTGGGCGGTTTCCGGGTTGTTGCCGCTGATCACCGTGCCGCTCCCGCTGGACTGGTTCGACTCGGTGAAGATGCCGATCACGCCGACCGCGATCCAGCCGATCACCAGGATCGTCGCGACCGCGAGCACGCCGACGCTGATCGCGAGCTTCTTGTTCTGCGCCTTGTCCGGTTTCGGGTCCTCGCGGCGCCACACCTCGTTGGACTCGGCGGGCGGTGCGCCGTTGGACATCGCGTTCGTCGGCTCGTAGGTCGCGTACTGCTCCAGCACCCGCAGCACGGCGGCGCCGGTGCGGACTCCCCCGGTGGTGCCGGTCGAGTCCGGGTTGCCGAGGGCGCGGACCGCGACGGTGGACAGCTCCATCGGCACGGTCGGGCGGAGAGTGCGCGGTGCGACCAGGTTCCCGTCCGGTCCGGTCGGTGCCGGTGGCAGGCCCTCGGGCGCGTCGCCGAGCGCCCAGCGGCCGGTGAGCAGCAGGTACAGCGCGGCGCCGAGGCCCTGCACGTCGTCGCTGGAGGTGGCGTGCGACAGCGGTCCGGGGAACGCCATCCGCACCTCGCCCTCCGGTGTGACCCGGATGCGCTGCGGGTGGTCGGCGCCCAGGACCAGCCCGGCGTGGTGCGCCGACTCGACCGCGGCGGCCAGCGGCTGCATCAGCCGAGCGGCGGTCCCCGGCGGCAGCGGTCCCTCGGCGACCAGGTCGAGCAGGTCGGTGCCGTGCGTCCACTCGGCGATGACCAGGCCGAGCACGCCGGGCGGATCACCTGCGGACTGGGTGACGACGTCGAGCACCCGCGCGACGCCGACGTGGTTGAAGGTGCTGGCGTGCATCGCGCGTTCCAGGGTGCGTCGCGCGTTGGTGGCGGCCTCGGCGTCCGCGCGATCCCCGACCAGGATCGTCAGCGCGACGTCGCGGCCCAGGACTCCGTCCTTGGCACGCCACAGTTCGGCGTTGCAGCGCTCGTCCGACCCGACTTGGGAGAGCAGCCGGTACCGGCCGTGATCCAAGACCCGGCCCGGTGTGAGCTGCTCCGCCGGAGCATCGGCTCCGGGTTCTTCGCTGTCCGCCGCGATCCGTTCGGTGGGTTTGCTGGACACCTTCCCTCTCCCGCTCCTTCCGGTCCGCCTACGGGTTGCCCTCACGGAAGGAGACTTCCTAGATGAGGGTACGTGACGCGAAAGTCAGCGACGACGTAGCAAACCGGTGAGGCGCCCGATCGCGGGTTGAAGTTCGGCCACTCGAAGCATCGACATCAACCCGAAGATGACTGTGAAACCCACCACGCTGCCGATCAGCAGCTGCAGCCAACCCGTTCCGGCTCCTGCCGAGCCCGGGACGAGCGCGTCGATGCCGATCGCGACGCCCCACGCGGCGAGACCGCCGATGACCGACGCGACGAGCGATTTGCCCAGCGTGGTCAGGAATCGGCGGCTGCCGAGCGGTCCGAGCCGGTGCCGCAGCCAGGCCTCGCCGACCAACCAGCCGACGACGAACGTGAAGGAGTTGACGAAGGTCAGGCCGAACACGATCTGATCGGACGGCAGGAACCCGGCGACCAGGATCGCCAGCAGCACCTTCGCCACCGTCATCACGACCATGATCAGCGTCGGGGTGCGGGCGTCGTTGAGCGCGTTGAACGTCCGCATCTGCATCATCGTCAGCGCGTACGGCAGCACGCCGAAGGCCGAAACCGCCAACGCCACACCGAGCGTCGTGGCCGAACCGGTCTCCCCGCGCAGCGCGAACAGCGCCAGCGCCAGCGGCACGCCGAGCGCGGTCATCACCGCGCTGACCGGCATCAGCGTCACCGTCGAGAGCCGGTTGCCCAGCGACAGGTCGTCGATCACCTTCGCGTAGTCCTCGTCGGCGGCGGCCGCCGACATGCGCGGCAGGATCGCGGTCATGATCGAGAAGCCGATGACGCCGTAGGGCAGCTGCAGCAGCATCCACACGTAGTTGTAGGTCGACCAGCCGCCCTCGTCGCCGGTGAAGGCGACTCGGCTCAGCGCGATCAGGCCGACCTGGCTGACCGCGACGTAGGCCAGCATCCACAGCGCCAGCCCGCCGAACTCCGACAGCCGCGAGTCCCAGCCCCAGCGCCAGCGGAAGGTGAAGCCGGTCGCGCGCAGCGCGGGGACCTGGATGGCGGCCTGGCTGACCACGCCGAGCGTGACGCCGATGCCCAGCACCAGCACGTGCGCGTCGCTCATCGACACCGGGTTGAGCGACATCTCGCCCGGCAGCAGCATGTAGACGCCGATCGTGACGATCACGACCAGGTTGTTGACCACCGGCGCCCAAGCCGGCGGGCTGAAGATCTGCTTGGACTGCAGGATCGCGCCGGCCAGCGCGGACAGGCCGTAGAAGAAGATCTGCGGCAGCAGCAGGTAGGCCAGGACGTTGACGAGCTCGGTGTTCGAGTTGTCCGACTCGGTGACGAAGATCCAGGTCAGGATCGGCGCGCAGAGCACGGCGATCACCGTGCCGATGCCCAGCACCACCACGGCCAGCGTCATCATCTGCTGCACGAAGCGCTGCCCGCCGTCGGCGTCGGCCTTCTGCGATCGCACCAGCACCGGAACCACGACGCTGGTCAGCACCCCGCCGATGAGCAGCTCGAAGATGCTGTTGGGCAGCGTGTTGGAGACGTTGAACGAGTCGTTGATGACGCCGAAGCCGACCGCGAAGGCCAGCAGCAACTTCCAGAAGAAACCGGTGATCCGGCTGATCAGGGTCGCGATGGCCATCGAACCGCTGGCCTTGAGCAGCGACGGCTTGCTCGGTGAGACCGGGCGGATGACCTGGGTCTGCTCGGCGGCCTGCTCGAAGGCCTGGTCCGGGCCGGGTTCGGCGGGGACCGCGGAGATCGGCTGCGTCTCGGCGACGTGCCAGCCCTGCCGCCCGTTCTGCCCGGGCGTGGAGCCGCGGTGGATCGGCATGGTCGGGCTGTCGGGCTGCCCACCGGACCGCCTGGGATCTTGTCGGTTCACTACCTCAATCCTTACCCGCGCCTGCGCTACCCCGGCGTGCCGGGACGTTCGCACCAGGATCTCAGCCCCGGTCGCGGTCGCCTTCGGTGGTGGGCGGGTGCGTGGCGGAGGCGGTGGTGGCGGCGTGCGCTAACGGCTGCGTCTGCGCTGCGTCGGGCGTCTGCTGAGCTGCTGCTTTGCGCTCCCGGCGGGCCTTGGCCTTGTTCACGATCCGGCGCACCGACATCAGCACCAGCACGGCTCCGGCGATGCCGGTCAGCCACGGGATCAGCGCGCCGTACTCGGTGGACTCCATCGGCAGCCGCTTGGTGGCGCCCAGCGGGGTGCCGGAACCGGCGGTGACGCTGATGTCGACCACGAACCGGCCGGCGCGCTGCGCGGAGGCCTCCAGCATGAACTGCCGCCGCCCGTTGGCGGGCACGGTGGCCAGGCCGCCGCCGAACTCGTGCTGCACCTCCACGCCGGGCACGCTGGGGATCTCGAACCGGATGCCGACGGTGAACGGCAGGTCGTTGACGACGGTGACCGGGATCGGGCTGTCCGAGGACAGCCGGTTGGTGGTGCCCGGGTACTCCTCGATGCGGACCTTGGCGAGCATGTCGTTGATCGGCCCGGTGGCCCGGCGGACCCAGTCGTCGGCCGCGCCGGAGTTGCCGCGCCAGGAGCTGGAGACGCCGTGCAGCAGGCCGTTGCGCAGCGGGGTGGTGACCCGGCCGGGCGAGACCGTCTGGGCGCGGTCGGATTCGGAGGACCGGGCCAGGTCGCCGACCTTGAAGTTCTGCGCGGCGAGCTTGTCGATCACCTCGCGCGGGATCTCCGAACCGCCCGCCTGCACCGGGTAGGTCAGGTCGGCCTCGGCGAGCGTCGCGGGGTTCGGCGAGGGCAGCGCGGTGAGCCGGATCAGCCCGTCGGCGTCGAGCTTCGACAGGCCGGTGAGCAGACCGCGCAGGTCGTCGGCCCGCATGTTCCAGCGGCGCGGCGGCACCAGCACCGAGGTCGCGTTCGGGATGTAGCCGCCGGTGGCCCGGAAGGCCAGCGCGCCGAGCGCGTTCTGCGAGGACAGCGCCCCGCTGCCGGGCGGGGACGGCTGGGTGACCTCCTGCTGGGTGTCGCGGTTGGGGTCCAGCGCGGACGCCATCAGCGGGTCGATCGGGATGGCGGTGGTGTCGTGGCCGCGCAGCTTGACCGGGGTCAGCGAGCCGGCCGGGATGTTCATCGACCGGGTGTCCAGCAGCATCGTCGACGGCAGGTCGCCGATCTTCGGGTCGGCCAGCGCGCCCTCGATCGGCCACATCACGTCGCGCGGTTCCACGCCCAGCCCGTCCGGGGCGCTGATCAGCTGGGAGCCGTCCATCGCGCCGTCGACGAGGTCGGAGAGCCCGGCGCGGCCGAGGGCGACCACGTCGGCGTCGGAGTAGGGCAGCGAGATCACGCAGCGGCCGGCGGTGGCCTGGCGCAGCTTGGTCAGCCACAGGTCGGCGGCGGACCGGCCGATGCCCTCGACGAGGGTGTTGTTGGGCTGGCGGACCTGGTACCCGCCCTGCATCGCCTTGGCGGTGATCAGCAGGTCCGGATCGATGGCGAAGCACATCGCGTTGCCCAGCGAGGAGCCCGCCGGGGCGCTGTCGCTGATGGCCTGCACGAGGTCGTAGAGCCTGCCGCCGGGGGCGAGCGAGGTGGACAGCTGGTCGTCGACGAGCACGGCGCGTCCGCCGGGCAGCGCCTCGCGCTCCAGGCGCGGGGTGTCGACGATCGGCACGACCAGGCTGGTCGGGGTCGCCTGCGCGGGGCGCAGCGGCGGCTGGCCGGGCAGCGAGGTGACCGGCAGCAGGAACTGGGCTTCGGCGAGGTTCGAGCGACCGGCTTGGACGCTGACCATCACCGGGAAGATGCCCGGCTCGCTGACCTGCAAGGAGTTCGAGCCGGTCAGCGGCACGCGGATCTGCACGGGCAGCGACTGGCCGGGTTCGAGCCGGTTGGCGACCGGGACGACGGCGGGCTGGGTGATGCCGGTGGAGCCGTCGCTCATCGCGCGCTGCACGGCGGGTTCGCTGGTCGGCGGGGTGCCGCGCTCGACCTGGGCCTGGATCCCGGTGAGCGCGCGGCCGCTGTGGTTGGTCAGTCTGCCGCTGACGACGACTTCGCCCGGCGATCCCCCGCCCACCACCGAGGGTGTGACTTTGGTCACGTCGAAGTCGGCTGAGCTGCCGCTCTGCGCGGTCGCCTGAGTGACCGGCAGCATCGCGAACAACAGCACCGCGCACAGCGCGGCCAGCAGAAACCTCACGTCTGCTCCGTCCCGCTCCCTCTCGTCGGTCGTGCCCCGAGGCGCTCGCCTCCTGCGAGACCGTCGCCGCGGCCGTCGCCGTCGCGCAGGCTCAGCGCCCGGCGCACCAGCCGGCGTTCGTCGGCGTAGGCCAACACCTCGTCCAGCTCACCGAGCGGCACCCATGCCACCTCGGTGACCTCCACGTCCTCGTCGGACAGCTCTCCGCCCACCGCATCCAGCAGGAAGTGGTGAACCGTCTTGTGGATCCGCCGATTTCCCGCGACGAACCAGTAATCGATGGTGCCGATCGCGGTCACCACGCGGCCGATGATGCCGGTCTCCTCCGCGACTTCCCGCACCGCGGTCTGCTCCGGCGTCTCACCAGGCTCGATGTGTCCCTTGGGCAACGACCACAACAGCCGTCCCCGGCGATCCAACCTCCCGATGATCGCAGCCAGCCCGTGAACGCCGTCGATCACCAGTCCTCCGGCCGAGGTCTCGTCGACCGTCCGCAGCCGTCGCCGCCGGCGCCGGTTTCGACGCCCCGGCTGGGAACCGCCGGAGGAGCGGCCGGGCGACGGGGGCATGCCCCGATGGTAGAGGTTTCGGGATCGCGTGGTCGTTTTGCTCAACGGCCCGACAGGTGGAACCTCGGCGCTGCTGCGGGCGTGCGTCGTGGGTGGGTGCGTGGCGGATACCCTGGTTAATCGTGTCCAACAAGCAGCACTCCGGTTCCGGTCAGCCGTCCTTGGAGCGAGACGCTCAGCGCAACGCCGTCGTTGAGCTGATCAAGGTCGCACCGGTCGCCGAGGAGCTGGGCAAGCGGTTCGCCGAGGCCGGCCACCGGCTCTACCTGGTGGGCGGCAGCGTGCGGGACGCCCTGCTGGGGCGGTTGGGCACGGATCTGGACTTCACCACCGACGCGCGGCCCGAGCAGGTCCGCGAGCTGCTGACCGGGTGGGCCGAGACGATCTGGGACACCGGGATCCAGTTCGGCACGCTCGGCGCCTTCCGACACGGCACCACGGTGGAGATCACCACCTTCCGCGCCGACAGCTACGACCGCGTCGGCCGCAACCCCGAGGTGGCCTTCGGCGAGACCATCGAGGGCGACCTGGTGCGCCGCGACTTCACGGTCAACGCGATGGCCATCGAGCTGCCCGAGCGCACCTTCGTCGACCTGCACAACGGCATGACCGACCTCGTCGACAAGCGGCTGGACACCCCGGCCACGCCCGAGGAGTCCTTCGCCGACGACCCGCTGCGGATGCTGCGCGCCGCGCGCTTCGTCGCCCAGCTCGGCTTCGCGCCCAGCGACCGGGTGGTGCGGGCGATGACCGAGATGTCCGCCGAGATCGCCCGGATCACCCCCGAGCGGGTGCAGGTGGAGCTGTCGAAGCTGCTGTGCGGCGAGTTCCCGCGTCGCGGGGTGGAGCTGCTGGTGGAGTCGGGGCTGGCCGATCACGTGCTGCCCGAGGTCCCGGCGATGAAGCTGGAGATCGACGAGCACCACCAGCACAAGGACGTCTACGGCCACTCGCTGACGGTGCTCGACCAGGCCATCGACCTGGAGAGGGCGGCCGACCCGGACGCCGAACCGGACCTGGTGCTGCGGCTGGCGGCCCTGCTGCACGACATCGGCAAGCCCGCGACCAGGCGCTTCGAGTCAGGCGGCGGGGTGAGCTTCCACCACCACGAGGTGGTCGGCGCGAAGATGACCCGCAAGCGGCTGCGCGCGCTGCGCTACCCGAAGGACGTCATCAACCAGGTCGCCGACCTGGTCTTCCTGCACCTGCGGTTCCACGGCTACAGCGACGGGCAGTGGACCGACTCGGCGGTGCGCCGCTACGTCAACGACGCGGGCCCGCTGCTGCCCCGGCTGCACAAGCTGGTGCGCGCCGACTGCACGACCCGCAACAAGCGCAAGGCCAACGCCCTGCAGCGGGCCTACGACGACCTCGAGGAGCGGATCGACCGGATCGCCGCCGAGGAGGGCCTGGCGAAAGTCCGCCCGGACCTCGACGGCAACGAGATCATGGGGCTGCTCGGGGTGGAGCCGGGTCCGGTCGTGGGCAAGGCGTGGAAGCACCTCAAGGAGCTCCGGCTGGACCGCGGACCGATGTCCCGCGAGGAAGCCGTCGAGGAACTGCACCGTTGGGCCCGCGAACAGGGCATCGAAACCCCAGGTCAGTGAGCGTTCAGCGCTGAACTATTAATACTGAGTTGTGAACAGCGAGCATTACCGCTCGCTGTTCATCATTCGTTCGTATTGTTCTGCGTGTTTCCGCTCATCTTGTTGTGCCAGGAAGGGGTCAGCCCCGGCGATCCGGTGAGATCATGCGCAAGTGGGATCGGACGCTGAGGTGGAGCCGGGGACGTTGCTGGTCGCTGCTCCGCAGCTGATGGACAAGAACTTCCGGCGAACCGTCGTCTACGTCATCCACCACCGCGCGGAGGGCACCCTCGGCGTCGTGCTGAACCGGCCCAGCGAGGTCGCGGTGCACGACGTGCTCCCGAAGTGGGGGGACCACGCGACGCTCCCCCAGTCGCTCTTCGTCGGCGGGCCCGTCGAGCAGCGCACGGCGATCTGCCTGGCGACCCTGCGAGCGGGCGAGGACGTCTCGGAGATCGACGGGATGGTCGGGGTGCGCGGGCCGGTGGGGATGGTCGACCTGGACGGCGACCCGGAGGAGCTGGCGCCCAAGGCGCGCGGCCTGCGGTTCTTCGCGGGCTACGCGGGATGGGACGCGGGGCAGCTGGCCGGGGAGATCGAACGCGGCGACTGGCTGGTCGTCCCGGCGCTGCCGGACGACGTCATCGCCGACCCGGAGACCGAGCTGTGGTCGCGCGTCCTCCGCAGACAAGGGCCGCCCCTGGCGTTCCTGGCGACCCACCCGGGCGACGTGAAGCTGAACTAGTTGTCCACAGACCTGTGGACAACTCCCTGTGGATAACTTGGGGAGAAGTGCGTCAGCGCAGGTCAGGCGCCGCAGCAGCCGCCTGCGCAGCCCCCACAACCACCCGCGGGAGCGGGGTCCGGAACGGTCTCGGCGGCGCGGTTGCCCACAACCCCGCCGACGGTCATCAGCGCGAACGCGCCGACCAGGCCGAGCACCGCGACCATCGCGACGCTGAACCCGCTCGCCAGCGCCGGCAGCGACGCCCCGGCCAGCACGGCGGTCCCGCCGGCGGCCAGCATCGCCGGCCCGGCCGCCCGGTTGGCGAGCTCGAAGGCCTCCTCGCTGCGCATCGCCGCGGGTGTCCGCACGCCGACGTAGGTGTTGAGGGGCAGCGAACTCCGAAGGCCCCGGAACCCGAGCAGCAGCAAAGCCGCTCCGCCGAGGACCAGAACCGCGCAGAGGATCACCTGAACAGCGAGCACCCCAGCAGCCTAAACCTCCGGCCGACCGCGATCCGCTCGACATCGGCTACGGGTGCGCTGCCCCACACGCGGCTTGCCGCGGCTGCCCGGAAACCGTTTTGCCTGGTCCGCTACCCTGGACCCGTGAGCGCGAGGCTGCTTCTTGCGAGGCCGCGTTGAGCCGATGAGACCGGTTCAGCGCGGCGACCCCTCATGCCCGAGCAGGGCTGGGGGGTTTTCCGTTTTTCGGGGGCGGCACACTAGGGCGCACGAACGCGCGCGTTCCGGCGGAGCAGGGAAGGACGCAACGACATGACTGGCCAGCCAGGAGAGGTCAACACAGCGGGGGCGGCTTCTTCGTCCGAAGAGGTCCCGCCGTTCCGGTACACGGCGGGCACCGCGACCGAGATCGAGCAGCGCTGGCAGCGGGAGTGGACCGAGCGCGGCACGTTCCACGCGCCGAACCCCGCGGGCTCGATGGCCGGGGGCGAGGTGCCCGAGGACAAGCTGTTCGTCCAGGACATGTTCCCGTACCCGTCCGGTTCCGGTCTCCACGTCGGCCACCCGCTGGGCTTCATCGGCACCGACGTCTACGCCCGCTACCACCGCATGCTGGGCCGCAACGTGCTGCACACGATGGGCTTCGACGCGTTCGGCCTGCCCGCCGAGCAGTACGCGGTGCAGACCGGCACGCACCCGCGGACCACGACCGAGCAGAACATCGAGCGCTACCTGGGGCAGATCCGCCGCTTGGGCCTGGGCCACGACGAGCGCCGTCGCATCGCGACCACCGACATCGAGTTCTACCGCTGGACGCAGTGGATCTTCCTGCAGATCTTCAACGCCTGGTACGACGCCGACGCCGACGGCGGCAAGGGCCGCGCACGCCCGATCAGCGAGCTGGAGGCCGAGTTCGCCGCCGGTGAGCGCGCCACCCCGGACGGCCGCCCGTGGGCGGACCTGTCCCCGGACGAGCAGCGCGAGGTCGTCGACTCCCACCGGCTGGCCTACCTGTCCGAAGCGCCGGTCAACTGGGCGCCGGGCCTGGGCACCGTGGTGGCCAACGAGGAGGTGACCGCGGACGGGCTGACCGAACGCGGCAACTTCCCGGTGTTCCGCCGCAACCTGAAGCAGTGGATGATGCGGATCACCGCCTACGCGGACCGCCTGGTCGACGACCTGGACCGGCTGGACTGGCCGGACAAGGTCAAGACGATGCAGCGGAACTGGATCGGCCGCTCGCAGGGCGCCAACGTGGTGTTCCCGGTCGGTGAGTCCGACCGTTCCGTCGAGGTCTTCACGACCCGTCCGGACACCCTGTTCGGCGCCACCTACATGGTGCTGGCGCCGGAACACCCCCTGGTCGACGAGCTGACCGCCGATGCCTGGCCGGACGGCACCGACGACCGCTGGACCGGCGGCGCGGCCACCCCGGCGGACGCCGTGGCCGCCTACCGGCGCGCCGCGTCGATGAAGTCGGACCTGGACCGGCAGGAGAACAAGGAGAAGACCGGCGTCTTCACCGGTGCCCACGCCACCAACCCGGTCAACGGCACCCGCATCCCGATCTTCATCGCCGACTACGTGCTGATGGGCTACGGCACCGGCGCGATCATGGCGGTCCCCGGCCAGGACCAGCGCGACTGGGACTTCGCCACCGTGCTGGGGCTGCCGATCATCCGCACCGTGCAGCCGGCCGACGGGTTCGACGGCGAGGCCTACACCGGTGACGGACCGGCCATCAACTCCGCGTCGGAGACCACCGGTCTGAGCCTGAACGGCCTGGACATCGCCGACGCGAAGAAGACCGTGATCGCCTGGCTGGAGGAGCACGGCCACGGCCGCGGCACCGTCCAGTACAAGCTGCGCGACTGGCTGTTCGCCCGCCAGCGCTACTGGGGCGAGCCGTTCCCGATCGTCTACGGCTCCGACGGCGTGCCCCGCGCGCTGCCGGAGGACCAGCTGCCGGTCGAGCTGCCGGAGGTCGAGGACTACTCGCCGCGCACCTTCGACCCGGAGGACGCCGACTCGCGCCCCGAACCGCCGCTGGCCAAGGCCGAGGCGTGGCGCCACGTCGAGCTCGACCTGGGCGACGGGCTCAAGCACTACGAGCGCGACACCAACGTCATGCCGCAGTGGGCGGGTTCCTGCTGGTACCAGCTGCGCTACATCGACCCGGACAACTCCGAGCGGTTCGTCGACCCGGCCAACGAGCGGTACTGGATGGGCAAGGACCCGCAGGCCCACGGCGGCAACGACCCGGGCGGTGTGGACCTGTACGTCGGCGGCGTGGAGCACGCGGTGCTGCACCTGCTGTACTCCCGCTTCTGGCACAAGGTGCTGTTCGACCTGGGTCACCTGTCCTCGGAGGAGCCGTACCGGCGGCTGTACAACCAGGGCTACATCCAGGCCTACGCCTTCACCGACCCGCGCGGCGTCTACGTCCCGGCCGAAGAGGTCGAGGAGTCCGACGGGAAGTTCTTCTACCAGGGCCAGGAGGTCCGCCGCGAGTACGGGAAGATGGGCAAGAGCCTGAAGAACTCGGTCTCCCCGGACGAGATGGCCGACGCCTACGGCGCGGACACGTTGCGGCTGTACGAGATGTCGATGGGCCCGCTGGAGGCCTCGCGTCCGTGGGCGACCAAGGACGTCGTCGGCTCGCACCGGTTCCTGCAGCGGTTGTGGCGCAACGTCGTCGACGAGAACACCGGCGAGCTGCGGGTGACCGACGACGAGCCGGACACCGAGATGCTGCGCGCCCTGCACAAGACGATCGCGGGCGTCCGGGAGGACTTCGCCGAGCTGCGGTTCAACACTGCGGTGGCGAAGCTGATCGAGTTCAACAACCGGATCACCAAGGCCTACTCGTCGGCCGCGGGCACCCCGCGCTCGGTGGTGGAGCCGCTGGTGCTGATGGTGGCGCCGCTGACGCCGCACCTGGCGGAGGAGCTGTGGACCCGCCTGGGCAACACCGGCAGCCTGGCGCACGGCCCGTTCCCGGTCGCCGACGAGCAGTACCTGGTGGAGGACTCGATCGAGTACCCGATCCAGGTCAACGGCAAGGTCCGCTCCCGTGTCCAGGTCCCGGCCTCGGCCGACCAGGACGCGGTCAAGTCCGCGGCCCTCGCCGACGACAAGATCGTCGCGGCGCTGGACGGCAAGGACCCCCGCAAGGTCATCGTCGTCCCCAACCGCCTCGTCAACATCGTCGCCTGACCACGTCCTCTCGCTCGCAACCCGGATTACCGCCGTAATCAGACCCCCGATTACGCCGGTAATCCGGTACCTTGATCCCGAATGCGTCGGTAATCCGGTGCGTGGTTCCTGATTACGCCGGTATTCCGGTGCCTGATTACGGCGGTAATCCGGGTTCTCCGCGGCGGGGCGGATGTCGTGGTGTGGAGGGGTGTCTCCTTTGGGGGCGCCCCTTCGTCGTGTTCGGGGTTCGGGTTGCGTGTGCGGCACTACGCTGCGTGGTGAGTTACGTCGCATGGCGGGGTTACCCGCCGGTAACTACGGTGGGCGGCGTCGGGACGACACAGTGGAGGCCGCGATGACCAACCCCGCATTCGACGCAGCTGAGCTCCGCGATCTGCTGGATGGCCGGTGGGCCTCGGTGCGCGAGAAGGTCCGCGAGTCGCTGCGCGAGAACGACCTCACCAACGCCGACGGGCTCGACACCGAGAGCCACCGGGCGCGAACCCTGGAGCAGCTGCGCCTGCTGGCCAAGTCCGGCGTCCCCGGGCTCGGTTTCCCCGTCGCGCAAGGCGGTGCCGGCGACCAGGGTGGTTCGGTGGTCTCGCTGGAACTGCTGTGCGGGAACCTGTCGCTGATGGTCAAGTCCGGTGTGCAGTGGGGCCTGTTCGGCGGCGCGGTCGTCGCGCTGGGCACCGAACGGCACCACGAGCGCTACCTGCGCGACATCATGAGCGCCGAGCTGGCGGGCTGCTTCGCGATGACTGAGACCGGTCACGGCTCCGACGTGCAGCGGCTGCGCACCACCGCCACCTACGACCCGGCGACGCAGGAGTTCGTCGTCCACACCCCGCACGAGGCGGCGCGCAAGGAGTACATCGGCAACGCCGCCCGCGACGGCCGGATGGCCGTGGTGTTCGCCCAGCTCATCACCGACGGCAAGAGCCACGGCGTGCACGCGCTGCTGGTCCCGATCCGGGACGAGACCGGCAACCCCTGCGCGGGCGTGCGCATCGAGGACTGCGGTCGCAAGGCTGGGCTCAACGGCGTCGACAACGGCCGCATCTACTTCGACGAGGTGCGGGTTCCGCGCGAGAACCTGCTCAACCGCTACGGCGACGTCGCCGAGGACGGCACCTACAGCAGCCCGATCGACAGCGAGGGCAAGCGGTTCTTCACCATGCTCGGCACGCTGATCCGCGGCCGCATCTCGGTCGCCGGCACGGCGGGGGCGGCCACGAAACTGGCCCTGGAGATCGCGCTGCGCTACGCCGACGCGCGCCGCCAGTTCGACCGGCCGGGTGCCGACGAAGAGGTCGTGGTCCTCGATTACCTTGCCCACCAGCGGAAACTGCTCCCGGCGCTGGCGAGGTCGTTCGCCCTGCACTTCGCGCAGGAGGAGCTGGTGCAGGCTCTCGACGAGGTGCAGCGCGGCAGTGACGAGCGCGCCCAGCGCGAGCTGGAGTCCCGCGCCGCCGGGCTGAAGGCGGTCACCACCTGGCACGCCACGCACACCATCCAGACCTGCCGCGAGGCGTGCGGCGGCGCCGGCTACCTCGCCGAGAACCAGCTGGCGGGGCTCAAGGCCGACACCGACGTGTTCACCACCTTCGAGGGCGACAACACGGTGCTGCTGCAGCTGGTCGCCAAGGGGCTGCTGACCAACTACAAGGACCAGTTCGACGGGATCGGCACGCTCGGTCTGGCGAAGTTCGTCGCGGACCAGTTCGTCGGTGCGGTCATCGAGCGCTCCGCAGCGCACTCGATCGTGCAGCGCATCATCGACGCGTCGAACAAGGACGACATCCTCGACCGCGGCTGGCAGCTGAAGGCCTTCGAGGACCGCGAGGAGCACGTCCTCGATGGCCTGGGCCGCAGGCTGCGGAAGGCCGGCAAGGACAACGCCTTCGAGGTGTTCAACAACGCGCAGGACCACGTGCTGCGCGCGGCTCGGGTGCACATCGACCGGATCGTGCTGGAGGCGTTCGTCGCGGCCGTCGACCGCTGCCAGGACCCGCGCAACGCCGAACTGCTCGACAAGCTCTGCGACCTCTACACGCTGTCGATCATCGAGGAGGACAAGGCCTGGTTCCTGGAGCACGAGCGGATCAGCCCGCGCCGCGCCAAGGCCATCACCCAGGCGATCAACGACCTGTGCGGCGAGATCCGGCCGCACGCGGTCGACCTCGTCGAGGCCTTCGGCACCCCGCGTCAGTGGCTGACCGCCCCCATCGCCACCGGAGCCGAATCCTCCCGCCAGCAAGCCCAACTCGCCCCCGACAGGACCACCCCCGGGCCGTGCCCCGCCCTTTTCGAATTTCGCGCGAACTTCGAGCGCCGAAGTTCGGGCTCGAATTTCGCGCGAAATTCGAATTCCGGGGCCGGTGTGGTCGGAAGTGGAGGGAACCGAATCGGCTCGGGTGCGTCTGAGGTGGTGTTCGTGTTGATCGCCACTGAGGGAGAGAGCGATGAGGGCGCTGGTCCGGAAGAGCGTTGTGGCCGCCGCGTGCGGTGCGTTGCTGGTGGGGGTTCCGGCCACCGGTGCGGCCGCGGGAGGGGCCGCTGAAGCTGCTGCGGAGATCACCTGCGATTCCGACTCCAGCGGGCAGGACGCGTCGTTCTACAGTGGACCGTCGGCGGGCTACACCTACGACGAGAAGTTCAGCGCGGGACCGGACATCCCGGGACTGCCCGAGCACACCCCGCAGGGCCTGGCCGCGTGGAACGACTGGGACGGCGCCGGGAACGGCCTGCTGCTGATCAGCGCCTACGGCAAGGACGGTGCCAACGCCAAGATCTACGGCGTCGACCCGAAGTCCGGTAAGACCGTCGGCGACGTCGAGATCGCCGAGACCCACGCCAGCGGCATCGCGATCTCCCAGGGCTGGGCGTTCGTCACCGGCCGCAACAACGCCGAGGGCCACTACACGATCCGCAAGTACAAGCTCTCCGAGCTCGCCGACGCGCTGAAGGCCGAGGGCAGCCCGTACGTCAAGCAGACCGGCGAGGCCCGCGAGGTCTACGGCGCGTCGTTCCTCGCCGGTGATGGGAACACGCTCTACGCGGGCAAGTACAGCCGCGAGGGCCGCGAGAAGATGTACGCCTACAGCGTCGCCGCCGACGGCACGCTGACCACCGGGAAGTCCTTCGAGATCCCCAAGGGCACGCAGGGCCTGATGGTCACCGGCGACAAGTTCGTCTACAGCACCTCGCTGTCCCGCGACGTGCGCAGCAACCTCTACGTGATCGACAAGGGCGCCACCGACATCGACATCCCGTCGACGCGCTGCTTCCGCTCGCCGAGCATGTCCGAGGGGATCGACGACCTCGGCGGAACCGCCTACGTGCTCTACGAATCCGGCTCCGCCCAGTACCCGGACGCGCGCAACGTCATCAAGAACCTGCACGAGGCACCGGTCAGCTCGCTGTGATCAACCGCCGCGCAGCCACCTGGTGAACGCCTCCCAGCGGCTCGCCGGCGGGTAGGGGCCGGGGTCGCGCCGGACGACCGGCGGGGGCGAGCCGAGCCAGGGCCGGATCTGCTGGGGAGGCGGCGGGAACGTCACCGGCAGCGAGGCCAGGGAGCGGTGGAACGGCCCGGGCTTCCACTCCAGCGCGTCGGCGGGCACGGCGGGTGCCAGGTCCGGCAACCGGTCCAGGACTCGTTCGACGGCCGCGGTGCCCGTCATCCGCGCGATGCGCTGCGCGGGTGTCGGGCACGCGTGCCTTCCCGCGCCGAAGGCGACGTGCGCCCGGTTGCCGACGCGGCCTCCGGCGTCCACGGACGGGTCGGTGTTGGCACCGGCGTAGCTGATCAGCAGCGGTTGGTCGGCGGGCACCGGGTTGCCGCCCACCTGCACTTCCCGGGTCGGGAAGACGGTGCCGTGGTTGGCGATCGGCGGATCGGTCCACAGCACCTCGTCGAGCGCGTCGGCCACCGGCAGGCTTCCTCCGGAGAGGTCCCCGGCGAAGCGCTCGTCGACCAGCAGCAACCGGAGCGTGTTCGCGATCAGGTTCTGCAGCGGCTCGCTCCCCGTCCCGCACAGCAGCGCCACCTGGTGCACGGCTTCGTCGTCGGTGAGCCCGGCCTGGTGCGCGAGCAGCCACGACACGACGTCGGACCCGGGCTTGCTCCGCTTGGCGGCGACCAGTTCGGCCACGGCGGTGCCGATCCCGCGCCCGCTGTCGACGCCGTCGGACAGCGCCAGCGCACCGGAGACGATCTTCTCCGAGATCACCGGCGGGGCCCCGCAGATGCGGGTGACCATCAGCAGCGGCAGGACCCGCGCGTACTGCTCGACCAGGTCGGCTCGTCCGTCGGCGGCGAAGCGGTCGATGAGCGCGTCGGCGGTCTCCTCCAGGTTCGTGCGCAGCTCCCGGGTGTCGACCCGCGCGAGCGCGTCGGTCATGGCGCCGCGCAGCCGGGTGTGCGTGGCGCCGTCGGTGAACATGCAGTTGGGCCGGTAGCTCATCAGCGGAAGCACCGGGCAGCCCTGCGGCACGGTGCGCTGCCAGGCACGGGGGTCCTTGGGGAAGTTCGCGGGGTCGCGCAGCACCTGCAGGGCTTCGGCGTAGCCGAGCACCAGCGTCGCGGGCACGTCTGGGGCGATCTCCACCGGAGCCGTCGGGCCGGCCGCCCGCAGCCGCCGGTAGACGGTCTGCGGGTCGGCGGCGAATTCCGGTCCGTGCAGCCGGGTTCGGTCGTCGGTCACGAGGTCTCCTGCTCTCTACAAGCTGGCGCGGAGCCCGTCCAGGACGTCCTGCAGCAGGTCCAGCCGCGGTGCTTCGAGGTCGCGCTGGGCGCTGCGGGTGACGATGTGGCCGCTGTCCAGCAGGTCTCCGAGCAGCACCTTCGTCACGCTGATCGGGAGCGCGAGGTGCCCGGCGACTTCGGTGACCGACATCGCCCCGTCCCGGCACAGCCCCAGCACGCGCCGCATCTCGGGCCCGACGGTGCCGGGTGAGGCTTCGCGGACCGCGAAGATCTGGGTGTCCATCTCGAAGGTGTTGCGCGACGGCCGGGTTCGGCCGCGCGTGACGACGTGCGGGCGGACCAAGGCGCGTTCACCGCGTTTCACGCGAGTTCACCGATGCGCAAGTCGGCGGTGAGCTCCTTGCCGAGCCGCTGGACGAGTTCCATCAGCCGGTGGGTCATGGTCTCCACGTCCACGCCGTGTCCCGCGGATGCGGCCATGTAGGCGCGCGGACCTGCGGCGACGAGGAAGACGTAGCCGTGGTCGTACTCGGTTATGGTCTGCTGCCAGGAGTGCTCGGTCGAGCCGCAGAAGGCCGCGTTGGCGCGCGCCAGCGACTGCAGGCCGGACATCGCGGCGGCGTGCCGGTCGGCCTCGTCGGAGGTGATGCCCGCGGAGTGGGCCATCAGCAGGCCGTCGGAGGACAGCAGGATCGCGTGCTTGGCCTCCGGGATCCGCAGTGCCTCGTCGAGCATCCACCCCAGGTCGTGTTGCCGGTTGCTGTTCATGGCGCGGTGGTTCCCTCTTCGTCGTCCGGTTTGTCCTCGGACCCGCGACCGGTGAGGCTGCCGCGTTGCCACGCCCCCATCACCGATGGCTTGCCCCTTCCCCAGTTCCCCTGCTCGGCGGCCTGCACCGGCACGGTGGTGGTGCTGCGGCGCTGCCGCTTCGGCAGTCCGCCGCTGGTCTGCTGATCAGCGGCCGGTTCGTTCATCGTCGTTGCGGGCGCGGGCGTTTCGGCCTTGGTGAGCAGTTCGTTGGGCAGGAACAGCACCGCGCGCATGCCCCCGTAGGGCGAGGCGGCTTCCACGAAGACCTTGAACCCGTACCGGGCGGCGAGCACCCCGGCGAGCGCGAACCCGATCTGCGGCGGGTCGCCCAGCTTGTTGATGTCGACGACTTCCCGGCCGGTGAGCAGCGCTTTCGCGCGTTCGCGAGCTTCCGGGCTCATGCCGACCCCGGCGTCGTCGACGACGATGGACAGCCCGTTGTGCGCGGGCTGGAAGTGCACCTGGACCTGGGTGGCGGGCTGCGAGTAGCGGGCCGCGTTGTCGAGCAGTTCGGCCAGCGCGAGCACGACGGGTTCGACGGCGCGGCTGGTCACGGCGAGCTCGCTCTCGGAGTGCGCCTCGACGCGCAGGTAGTCGCGGATGCGGGAGGTCGCCCCGCGCACCACGTCGAGCACCGGCGCGGCGGAGCGCTGCTGCCCGGGCCAGGTCCCGCACAGCACGGCGGTGGCCTGGGCGCGCCGCACGAGCTGCGAGTTCGCGTGGTCGATCTTCATCAGGCCGGCGAGCACGGCGGGGTCGTCGTGCTCGTGCTGCATCTCGGTGATGGCCAGCTGCTGCTCGTTGGCGAGGCTCTGCACGCCGCGCATCGTGGAGATCAGGGTGGCCTTGGCGGCCCGGTCGGCCCGCTGCCTGGTCTCGTCGGCGAAGCCCGCGAACTGGCCGATGGCGGTCTGCAGCTCGTGCTGGAAGGCGGAGTCGGCGATGGTGGGCCGCAGTGGTCCGGGCACGTCGATGGGCAGGCCGCGCTCGGCGTCCATCAGCGCCGGAAGTCGCCGCGTGACCAAGTGGTGCGCTTCCTCGTCGCGTAGCCGGATCTGGAACTTGAGTCGCTGCAGGGAAACCAGGAAGGCCAGCAGAATCACAACGATTGCCGCGAGGGCAACCCACAATGCCACGTCCACTTGGGAGTGCTCCGTCGTTAGCGTGCGTGAATGAATTCGAAATCGCTGGGGCCGATGAAGCTACCACGCTGATGAGGCGACAATCGAAAGAGATTTACTGCGCAAGCAACCACTGATCGTGACCAAGAAGACCGCATGACCAGCGAAGATGTGATCTAGGTAGCGTGCCATTGCGACACTCGCGTGATCAGCGATCCGTTCCGGATCGACATTCAGATGCGCTCAGTGACAACGCCGCCAGTATCACCCGGTACTCCGCCGATCGACGGAATTCCGTGAACCTGAGCAACCAAATTGCCCACCGCAATCACAACCCCTGCGCCTTCCGATTCCCCGATCTGATGAACCTGGCGTAGCGGTCCCGACCATTAGCTACAATCCCGCGATTTCAGTCAACCCCGATCCCGGAAAAGATCACCCCGCGCCCCCGGGCGTCGGGCGGTTTCGATCCGAACCGACCGGGCGTGCCGGATGTCGATCACGGGCAAATCCGGCGAAGGCCGCCCCAGCGCCGAGCTCTCCAGGACCAGACGTCGCACCGCAGCCGGGAAGCCGCTGCCGGGCGCCACCGTCGTGCCGCTAGTCTCTCCACATCGGACCAATGAAAGTGGAGGTATGACAACATGATTCAGGTATTCACGCTTCCGGTGCTCTCACCCGGGTTGCTCTTCGCGGTGGGAACACTCCTCGTGACGGCGGTTTTCCTGCTGACCTTCCCGCTGCGCGGTGGCCACGGCCAGCACGCCGGGTCCGGACCGGGTGCGCTGACGGTGTGGGCGCTGCGCGACTCGCTCATCGCTCGGTCCGCCCTGAACTCCGAATTCGCAGTGTTCTTCAGGGAAGTGCTGCGCGCGGAGAGGCACCTCGGGCCCGCTCGGCTGCGCGCGAGGACCGAGCCGCCGCCCTACGTCGGCGCGCACCGCAAGATCGTCGAGCACGTGGCTGACGTCGTTCACCCGCGAGTGCAGGTCCGGCTGGACCCCGACGCGTTCCGACCACACTGAGTCAGCTCAGGTCAGCCCGCTCTCCTCCGCCAGCTCCTGCAGAGCCGCGTCGAAGAGCTGGTCGGCGTGGAACACCTCGAACGGGAAGCGGCCGAAGACCTCCAGCGCGATGTGCCCGTAGAGGCGCACCCACCAGCGCATCAGGAAGTAGACCGCTTCGGCGTCCAGGGCTCCCGGGGGCATGTCGATCCCCTCGTGCGAGAAGGCCTCGGCCAGCGACTTCTGCTGCACCGACAGGTCCGGCAGGTCGACCGGGGCCTTGACCTTCTCGTCCGCGTTGGGGTTCTCCGAGATCATCGGGGCGACGATGCCCAGGAACACGCCGGCGAACCGGTCCGGCTGCCGGGAGCGGTCCTTCGGCGTGGCGAAGACCAGCGCGAACTCCTTCGGGTGCGCCAGCGCCCAGGAGCGGAACCGGCGGCACACCGCGAACGTGCGGTCCAGGAAGCGCTCGCTCGCCGGGTCGAACGCTGCGGAGAGCTCGACGGAGAGGTCCGCGCAGATGTCGTCGCACAGCTGCCGCAGCAGGTCCTCGCGGGAGGAGTAGTAGCGGTAGAGGGCGGGCGCGGTGATGCCCAGCTCGCGAGCGATCGCGCGCAGCGTCACCGCGTCGCTGCCGTGCTCCACCAGCAGCATCCGCGCGTGCCGCCGGATGTCCTGCTCGGTGGCAGCCCGCGCCCGTTCGCGCGGAGACAGCTCGGTCATGTCCTCTACCCCTCGATCAGCGAGGCGCCCCCGCCTCGTGGGACGTCGGTCAGACCGTAACGGGCGTCACCACCGGCCTCCAAGGCGTCCTGTGTGGACGACATGAGCTGCGTCTCGTGCGAATGAATTCGCCGTCGCGATTGTTCAAGCTCTCAGGAGAGAGCCGTGGGCGAACCTGGAGGTCGGATGTCCGCCGAAAAAGTCACCGTGTACAGCAGGCCGGGCTGCCCGTTCTGCATGTCGCTGCGCGCCGGTCTGCAGCGCTCGGGCCTGGCGTTCAACGAGGTCGACATCTGGCAGGACCCGGAAGCGGCGGACGTCGTGCGCTCCATCGCCGACGGCAACGAGACCGTGCCGACCGTGGTCATCGGGGACTGGAAGGCGGTCAACCCGTCGACCGGTGAAGTCCTGTCCGCGGTGGCCGAGCACGCTCCGCACCTGCTCCCCGCCTGAAGCAGCGCCGTGGGCCGACCGCACGGGGGGCGTTGCGGCCGGCCCACAGCAGGTTGCGATCGTCGATGGCGCGAATACCGACGAGCGGCAACCCGTTCAGTTTGACGGCAACGTCCCTGGAAAAGATCCACCTTGACACCGGAATTCGCTCGAACGGTGGATCAAAGGTGGAATAATCATTTGTGTCTGAGAGCACATTCATATTTGATTCCAGGGTGTTTCCCCTGGTCGGGGCGCTAGTCGCGTTTTTCGTTCGATCTTTTCCGGCCTTTTCGCGGCTCGCGTTTGCGGCCCGCCCCGGCCGAAGCGACCGGGGACCGGGACTCGTCGTGGTGGCTGGTGTCGACCGGCTCTCCCGGAACGGGATCCGTCCGGCCGGAGATCTCGGAGCGGGGTTCGGGTTCGTCGTCCGCCGGCTTGGGCTGGGCCGCGAAGAAGGTCACGACGGCGGCCAGCTGTTCGGCGAACCAGTCCATGTCGAGTGTCGGATCGGTGAGCGTCGCGGTGAATGCCATGCCCATAGCCTGCGATTTCAGGGGTGCGAGCCGGATCCGTACGGCTACTCAGTTGTTACCTATGAGTAATGTCACCCGCTGCTGCATTCGGGTGACGTAGGAATCCACGGTGGGAACTCTGCGTGCCCATCGGCCCACACGATCAAGCCAACTGCCGAACACGTCCCTACGCTGGTCGGAGCGGGGTGTTGTGGTGCGTATCGTATCCGCGCCGCGCGCTTCTGCTGAGCAACTGGGAAAGGTATGGTCTAGACCATGTCGCGTTTGACTGGTGTCGGAGTCAGCTCCGGCCGCGCCGCCGGGCCGATCGTCCGGGTCGCCGACCCGCTGCCCGAGCCCGCCGCCACGCCCACCCCGGACGACCTGGTCGCCGAGGCCGCACGGATCCGCCCCGCCGCCGACGCGGTCGCCGAGGGGCTGTTCCAGCGCGCCGCCAGGGTCGGCGGTGATGCCAAGGCCGTGCTCGAGACCACCGCGGCGATGGCGATGGACCCGGCCCTGATCTCGCAGGCGGAACAGCTCGTGGCGACCCGGTCGCTGCCCGCCGTCCGCGCTGTCCACGAAGCCGCCAACGGCTTCGCCGACGCGCTGCGCGCCGCCGGTGGCTACATGGCCGAACGCGCCCGCGACGTGCACGACGTGCGGGACCGGATCATCGCCGAGATCGAAGGCGTCACCCCGCCCGGCGTTCCCGAGCTCGCCGCGCCGAGCGTGCTCCTCGCGCGCGACCTCGCGCCCGCCGACACCGCCGACCTCGACCCGCAGCTGGTGCTCGCGCTGGTCACCGAGGAGGGCGGCCCCACCAGCCACACCGCGATCCTCGCCCGCGCGCTGGGCATCCCGGCCGTGGTCGCGGTCCGCGGCGTGCTCGACGCGGCCGGCACCGGTGCCACCGTCGACGGCGACGAAGGCGAGGTCGTGCTCTCCGACGACCTGACCGTGCGCGTCGCCGAGCGGCCCGAGCACGCCGAGTGGAACGGTGTCGGGCAGACCTCCGACGGCGTGCCGGTCAAGGTCCTGGCCAACGTCGGATCCGCCACCGACTCGACCACCGCCGTCGAAGCGGGCGCGCAGGGCGTGGGGCTGTTCCGCACCGAGTTCTGCTACCTCGGCGCCGATGCCGAACCCGACGTCGCCACCCAGCGCTCCGCCTACGCCGAGGTCCTCGCGCCCTTCGCGGGCAAGCCCGTGGTCGTGCGGACCCTCGACGCCGGTGCCGACAAGCCGCTGGCGTTCCTCGACATGGGCGTCGAACCGAACCCGGCGCTGGGCGTGCGCGGCCTGCGGGTGGCCTTCGACCGGCCCGACCTGCTGGACGCGCAGCTCGAAGCGATCGCCGGTGCCGCCCAGGACTCCGGTGCCGAGGTGTCGGTGATGGCGCCGATGGTCGCCACCGCGGAGGAAGCCGCGTGGTTCGCCGAGCGCGCTCGCGCCGGCGGAATCGATCGAGTGGGCGTGATGATCGAGGTCCCGGCCGCCGCGCTGTCGGCCGCCGAGATCCTGCAGGCCGTGGACTTCGTCAGCCTCGGCACCAACGACCTGGCCCAGTACGTCTTCGCCGCCGATCGGATGGTCGGGGCGCTCGCCGGGCTCAACGACCCGTGGCAGCCCGCGCTGCTCCGGCTCATCGCGATGGTCGGGCAGGCGGGTCGACATGTCGACAAATCGGTAGGTGTCTGCGGCGAGGCCGCCTCCGACCCGCACCTCGCCGGGGTGCTGGCCGGGCTGGGCGTGACGAGCCTGTCGATGAACGCCTCGGCCGTCCAGGCCGTCGGCGCCGCGCTGGCGCAGCACCCGCACAACACGTTCCGCAAGGCCGCCGAAGCCGCCCTCGAAGCCCCCTCCGCAGCCGCCGCCAGGCAGACCACCAAGACCACCCTGACCTGACAGCTCCCGCACCCGGGGCGAGAACCGCAGGATTCGTCAGCGCGAACACCGCGGTTCTCGCCCCGGGGTCAGGGTTCTTCGGTGTCCGGGTCGCCGTCCTGGTCGAGGCCGTGCTCGATGGCGTAGCGGGCGAGTTCGACCCGGTTGTGGAGCTGGAGCTTGCGCAGCGTGGACTGGACGTGGTTCTCCACCGTGCGGTGGGAGATCACCAGCTTGTTCGCGATCTGCCGGGCCGTCATGCCCTTGGCAACCAGCCGCAGCACCTCGGTCTCGCGCTCGGTCAGCTGCGGGGCCTGGTGCTCGGAGTCCGGTGTGATCGCCATCCGGCGGTACTCGCCCAGCACCAGACCGGCCAGTCCCGCCGTGAACACCGCGTCGCCCGCCGCGGTGCGGCGGACGGCGTCCACCAGCTCCTCCGCCGAGGCCGACTTGACCAGGTAGCCCGAAGCACCGGCCTTGACCGCCTCCAGCACGTCGGCGTGCTCGCCGCTGGCCGACAGCACCAGCACCCGCGTTCCCGGGATCTCCTGGGTGATCTGCAGGGTCGCCTGAACGCCCGAGGTGTCGCCGAGGTTGAGGTCCATCAGCACCACGTCCGGCGTCACCGCCTGCGCGATGCGCAGCGCCGAGCCGGCGTCGCTCGCGGTGGCGCGGACGTCGAAACCGCGCTCGTTCAAATCGCGGGCGACGCCATCCCGCCACATCGGGTGGTCGTCGACGACCATCACGGTGACCGGCGGTTCGCTCATCGCTGTCCTCCTCTGCGGCGTTTGGGCTCGGGAACGCGCGGGACCCGCACCTCCCACTCGGTTCCCTCGCCCGGCGCGGTGTCGAGGGTGATCATCCCACCCAGGGCGGTGACCCGACCCCGGATGGATTTCGCAATCCCCATCCGCCCTTCGGCGGCGGCCTCGTCCAGCCGTCCCTCGGGGATGCCCGGTCCGTCGTCGCGGACGCTGAGCACGATCTCGTCCGGCAGCTCCTCCAGCAGCACCCACGCCTGCGCCTTCTCGCCGGCGTGCTTGTCGACGTTGGCCAGCGCCTCCCGGACCACCGCGGCCAGGTCCGCGCTGAGCTGCTCGGTCAGCCGCACCGGGTTGCCCGGCACGGACACGTGCACCCGCGCGGTGCGCAGCACCTGCAGCCGTGCCGCCAAGTCGGTCTCACCGTCCTCTGTGGCCTCCGGCTTCGTGGCGATCAGCGAGCGCAGCTTAATCTCCTGCTCCCCCGCCAGCTCGGCGAGTTCGGCCGCCTCGCCACCGAGTTCCGCGCCGCGACGGCGAACCCGCGCCAGCACCTGCAGCACGCTGTCGTGGATGGACCGGGCGAGCCGCTCCCGCTCCGCCGTGGCGGCTTCGGCGCGCAGCGCCTTCGCGAGCCGTTCGGTGGAGCGGCGCGCGGTGTCCGAGTTCAGCCCGATCACCAGGCCCACCCCGACCAGCAGCAGCGTGTCCAGGGCCATGTCCGAGCCGGTGCGACCGCGCACCAGCAGGTTGGCCGCGGCGGCGACGATCCCCGTCGCGACACCGCCCTTCATCCCCCACTGCACCGCGGCCGCGGTGACCCCGGTGGAGTGCCAGACCGTCACCACCGAGGGGTCCGGGGAGTTCATCTGCGCGTCGGTCAGGATGAACTCGTTGAGCAGGAACAGCGCGTTGACCACCACGACATCCGTGGCCACCAGGAGGTTCGTGCGCCCGGCACGGATTCGGTAGCGCCAGACGGTGTGGCCGGTCCACACCGCCATGCAGCAGATGCAGATCGCCGCCAGCCACGGCCGCTCGTAGGAGCGGTAGGACATGACGAACCAGAACGCGGCGTAGAGGAACGTCACGACGCGAAAGACGTTGTGGCCCCGCCACAGCGGAGTGCGGCCGTCGGCCACCTGAGGTGACGGCGACGCTGCTTGCGAACCGGTCAATTCGAACTCCTCCCGGGCGACCATCCTGCCGCACGGGGAGTCGGTTGCGGAATCGCGTGTGAGGGAAAGCGATATCCGCCGCACTGCTCCGATCCGCCGATCGGCGACGCCCGGTCGGGGGCGTTCCGAGCGAAACGTCGTCGACGTTTTCACGTTGTGCTTCGTGGGGCTGACTCGCTGTGCCAGGCTCCGGGCGGGAGGTGAGCGATGGGGGATTGGTCGCTGTGGCGGATGCGCCCTGCTGCGATCGCGTACGTCCTGCTGGTCCAAGCGCTGGCGCTCGCCCTGGTGGTGCTGGTGTTCGTGACCGGGAGTCGGCCGAACGCCGAAGACCTGCTGAACTTCGGCGCGCTCGCGGTGACCGCCGGCGGGACCATCGTGATCACCTCCGCGTCGATCAACCTCCGCAGGCAGATCCGGCGGAACCCCTGGACCCTGCACATCGTCTACCTGGCCGCCGGAATCCTGCTGCTGCCAACGAATCTGCTGGTCCTGCTGCTGCTCGGGCCCACGCTGCACGGGGTTCTGCACGACCGGCCGGAACCGCACCGCTGGCTGTTCACCACCGCGGCCACCACCCTCGCCGCGTTCGCGGCGCGGCTGGTCCTCGGGTGGCAGGAACCGGTGTGGTCCTCGGTGGGCTTCTTCACCGCCGGCGTCGTGCTGCTGCTGGTGCGCGCTTCGGTGGTCGCGGGCGGAATCCGGTTGCGCACGCCGGAAGCTCCGCGCGCCGCGGTGCTGGGCGAGCCGATCGACGTGCTGCTGGGGATCGTGGCCGCGAGCCTCGGCGGGCTGCTCGCGGTGGCGATGTCGGCGGCTCCGCTGTCCGCGCTGCTGGCCGGTCCGCCGATGGTCCTGCTGGACCTCGCCAGCCAGCTGCCGCAGTGGCGGCGGACCGCGCAGAACGACGGCAAGACCGGTCTCGCCAACTCCTCGCACTGGGAACGGCTCGCGCGCGTCGAGCTGATGCGCGCCCGGCAACGGCAGCAGCCGGTCGCGCTGCTGCTGCTGGACCTGGACAACTTCAAGCGGGTCAACGACGAGCTCGGCCACCTGGCCGGCGACACCGTGCTGTCGGCGTTCGCCGAGATGCTGCGGGCCAACATCCGCCGCGAGGACCTGGCGGGCCGCTTCGGCGGCGAGGAGTTCGTGGTGCTGCTGCCCGGGACCCCGAGCGACACCGCCTACCGGGTCGCCGACCGGATCCGGATGGCCACCGCCGCCCTGATGGTGGCCACCCGCGACATCCGCGGCGAGCAGCGGGAGCTCAGCGGGCTGACGGTGAGCATCGGGGTGGCGGCCACCGGCCGCTTCGCCTACGACCTGACCGATCTCCTGGTGGCCGCCGACGCCGCGATGCTCGCGGCCAAGGCCGCGGGCCGCAACGCCGTCACGCTCGCCTGAGGGCGCTCAGTCCTTCTTCCCGTCGTCCTCGGGTTCTTCCGCCTCGGGTTCCTCCGACGGCTCCTCCGCGGGTTCGAGCGGGAGGCCGGTGGTGTCCGGGATCTCCTCCTCGACGGCGACCAGCGCGCGGATCGCGGCGTTGAGCACCGCGACCATCGGGATCGCCAGCAGCGCGCCGACGATGCCGTTGACGACCACGCCGATGCTGATCGCCAGCACCACGCCCAGCGCGTGGATCTGCACGGCGCGGCCGAGGATCAGCGGTTGCAGCACGTTGCCTTCCAGCTGCTGCACGGCCAGCACGATGCCGACCACGATCATTGCCACGACCCAGCCCTTGGTCACCAGCGCCACCAGCACCGCGACCGCACCCGAGGCCACCGCGCCGACGATCGGCACGAAACCGCCGAGGAACACCAGCGCCGCCAGCGGGATCGCCAGCGGGACGCCGAGGATCACCAGGCTCAGGCCGATGCCGAGCGCGTCCACCACCGCGACCAGCGCGGTCGCGCGCACGAACCCGACCAGCGAGGTGAACCCGGCGATGCCTGCGCGGTCGACCTTCTCGCGCACCTGGCGCGGCGCCAGGCGGATCAGGAACAGCCACACCCGGCGGCCGTCGTGCAGGAAGTAGATGAGGGTGAACAGCGCCAGCACGATCCCGGTCAGCAGGTTGCCGAAGGTGCTCGCGGTGGACAGCGCGCCGCTGGTCAGCACGGCCTGGTTGGACTGCAGCCAGTCGCGCGCCTGCTGGATGTAGTTGGCGATCTGGTCGTCGTTGAGGTGCAGCGGCGACACCGCCAGCCACCGCCGCATCGCCTCGAGGCTGGCCACGACCTGGCGCTGCAGGTCGGGGAAGCCGTTGATGAAGGCGTTGACGACGAAGGTCAGCACGCCGCCGACCACCGCGAGACCGCCGATCAGCACCATCGCCGTGGCCAGCGCCCGGGGCACGTTGCGTCGCGCCAGCCAGGACACCAGCGGTGCCAGCAGCGCCGACAGCAGCAGTGCGATCGCCACCGGGATCACGACCACGTAGACCCGGGTGATGATCATCCCCGTCACGTACAGGGCAGCGGCGATCACCAGCATTCGCCAGCTCACGGCGGCGGTGACCCGCAGCACCCGGGGAATCGAGGTCGAGGCGTCGTCCGGCCCGCTGATCTTCAGCTCGCTCACCCCGCCACCGTATCGCCGATCACCAACCCGCATCCCCACAACGCGCACCCCGCCACGACCCGGCCCGGTGGCACACGGATTACGCCGGTATTCCGGGGTTGCACGGGTCCCGGGGTCTGATCACCGCCGTGATCCGGGTGCTGCGGGCGGGTGGGCCGGGGCGTGGGGTGGATGTCCGGTTCGGGGGGTTCGGCAAGTCGAGGGGTGTAACACGATGTAGCGAACCGGCTCCTGCGCGCTTACGGAAGTCGACCTTGTTTTGACAGAGTTCCCGACGCGAGGGAGGACGAAGCTCCGTGGGGGAGTCACAGCAGGCCGAGGAGGTTCTGGCACCGCGATGTCCGTCCATGACCGCACGACGCAGACCGCCGCACGGCGGTTCCTCGGTCGTGCCCTGGTCCTGGCCGGAACGGCGGTCGCCGGAACCTCCTCGGCACTGCTGATCGGCCAGCCCGCGGAGGCCGAACCCGAGGAGCCCGCGCCGCTCACCCAAGCGCCGCTGCTGGCCGACGCCGCAGCGCTCACCGACGACGCCGGGCTCGCGAACGGCACAGCGCTCGCCGATGCGGCCGAGCTCCCGGCCACCTCGCTGGGCCAGGTCGACCCCGCTTCGTTCCCGCTCGACCGCGTCGACCCGCTCACCCTGGTGCCCGACGAACCGGTCGGACACCTGCTCACCGGTGATCTCGAAGAGGAGACCGCCGAACCCGCCGGGACACCGCAGGGCACCGAGCCCGCCACGTCCCCCGAACCCGCCGCCGGGCCGGACCGGCAGGCGGACGTTCCGCGAGCCGTCGCGGACACCCCCGTTCCGGCCCCCGAGCCGTCCGCGTCATCCCCGCAGGTGGACGGCCCGGTCCGGGTGACCGGACGTTCCGCGCCGGCCAGCCCTGGCGACACCCCCGAACCGGAGTTCCCGCGGGGGAACTCCACGCTGCCCGCCTCGACCGGCTGCGCCAAGACGGCGGACGGGCAGCAACCGGGCACCGGCCTGCCCGGCTGGTACCCGGCGGCCCCGAGGGCCGACGGCGCCCGGCCGGACGCGTGCGCGCCCGGCCGCGACGAGGTGCTGCGCGGCGTCCCCGCCCCGCAGCCCGGCGCGACACCTGACTGACCCGCTGACCGGCCGTGGTTCGCAGCGTGGCGATTCCGCCGAGCCGGTACTTCGCGATCTGAGTCCACCGCCGGCCGATCATGATCAAGTTCCGATGACGGTGCGGCGCTCGAAGTTGATTTTCCCCCGGAACGCGGGGAGCCTGGTTAAGGAGAAGATCCATGCAGACTTGGGCGAAGCGCGGCGTTCAGACCGCGCTGGTCACTGGTGGCATGCTGGCCGTCGGTACGGGGGTCGCTTCCGCCGGGGACGCCTGCCCGCAGCGTCCTATGCCGTTGGGAGAGTCGGTGTTCCCGCCTGCGCTCGACGACACCGCTCCGCTGGGCCGTTGCCTGGCCGGAGACCTGTTCACCGAGGGTGCGCAGCACAACAGCCCGGTGGTCGAGTCACGCCGTGACCTCGACGAGTCCGCCAACGAGCTGACCCGCGAGATCCCAGCGCTGCGCTTCCAGGAGTCGCCGCTGCAGCTGGCCGGCTGGGCGGCGGACCCGTCCGCGGCCAAGCCGCTGGATCTGCGCCGCTCGCCGCAGGGGCCCGCACCCGTCACCCCGGCCGAGGGCTTCCACCGCTCGCTGAGCTGGTCCGCGTCGATCGGCGACGTGGTCCGCGACCCCGCGATGGACAGCGGCCCGCAGACCGCCGAACTGGTCATCCCGCACGACGACCTCGTCTACTTCGACGGCTTCGGCCCGGCCAACGGGATCATGGAGCTCTACGAGGGTGCCCTGGCCTCCCGCGCACAGGCGCCGGTGGAGACCGGCGGCCTGCTGGCCACCGACTCGGTCGACCTGACCGCCGCCGACGTGGGCGGGCTGCGCAGCGACCTGCACACCGTGCCGCCGCTGGTGCTGTCCGCGGCCCTGGCCGAGCCGCCCGCTCCCCCGGCCGCGCCGGTGGACTTCGTGCCGCTGGACGTGCCGGGCGAGCGGCAGGCCCCGGTCACCGAGGTGCCGCTGCTGGACGGGCTGTCGCTGCTGGAGCTGTCCAAGACGCCCGGAACGGTCGAGCGCAGCGGGCCCGGCCTGTCCGCGCCGATCCCGGGATTCGGCGAGCTCAACGCGCTGCAGAACGGCCATACCTCAGCGCCCACGCCGAACCGGATCACCGCCGCGCTGGAGGACACCGCGCTCCCGGCGCAGACGATGGTGGCCTCGCGGTCCGAGCTGCCGCTGCTGTCCGGCACGACGGGCGCCCCGGACGTCACCCTGCCGATGCCGGCCATCAGCCCCGAGCTGATGCACCGCTTCGACAACGCCGAGACCGTGGTCATGAACCGCATCTGACCGGCGAAACCGAGAAGGCCTTCTCCGCGCGGAGGGGGCCTTCTCGGTTTCCAGGGGCTGCTCGATCCGTGCGGCGGAGCCGCTCAGATTCCGCCACCCGCACGGCCGTCAACAATCCTCAGGTCGTCACCGGGGGCTTCTCGGCTCTCGGGATGTCCACCGGGGTGCGGTCGCGTTCGCGCCACCACAGGTAGCCGTTGTAGACGAGGTAAGCCGCTCCGAAGTAGACGTAGGAGTTGCCGACGAACTGCTCGAAGACGTTCCAGGTCAGCTCCAGGCCCTTGCCCTGCGGCATCTTCCAGTGCGGGCCCATCATGAAGAACCCGCCGATCAGCGCCGTCATCAGCAGCATCGCCCAGTCGCGCCGCACGAACGCGGCTCCGCCCAGCAGCACCAGGCCGGGGATCGCCCACACCCAGTGGTGCGACCAGGAGATGGGCGAGAGCAGCAGTCCCAGCACGCCGTTGATCACCACGGCAGTCGGCAGGTCCCGCTGGCGGATCGCGTTGATCATCCCCAGCACCGCCAGGACCAGCACGATCACCGCGAGCACGCCCAGCACGACGGTCAGGTTCGGCGCGGTCAGCTTCGACAGCAGCGACTTCAGCGACTGGTTGCCCGCGTAGGTCGAGGCGTCACCGGTGAACTTCGGCCCGAAGTTGACGTGGCTGTTGGCGAACATCTCGTGCAGCCAGAACCGGCGGGCGTTGTCGAAGGTGATCAGCAGACCGACCAGCGCGGTGCCGACGAAGCCCAGCAGCGCCACCGCGATCGTGCGGAAGTCCCGGCGCAGCAGCGGCAGCAGCAGGAACACCAGCGGGGTGAGCTTGATGCCCGCGGCGATGCCGATCAGCAGTCCGCGCGGGTAGGGCAGCTTCTTAGTGCCCTCCACCCGCCACAGCAGGTCCACCACGACCAGCGCCATCAGCACGATGTTGATCTGCGCGTAGGTGATCGTCTCCATCACCGGCTCGCTGATCGTGGCGATCGGCAGCACGGCTGCGGTCACCAGCAGCACCTTGTCGCGGTGCGCCTGCAGGAACGTCGATTCCCGCAGCACCACGTACAGCGTGGCCAGCAGCGCGAGGTGGCTGACCAGCATGATCACCGCGGTGGACACCGCCTTGGGCACCAGCGCCAGCGGCGCGAACACGATCGCGGCGAACGGCGGGTAGATGAAAGGCAGCAACAGGCCGGACTCGGTGGGCGGCAGGTTGTGGTAGAGGTCGCGGCCGGCGAGCAGCGCTTGGGCTCCCTGCCGGTAGACCTCGCCGTCGATGTGGTCGTGGGTGTTGACGGTGGAGACCACCACGACGGCGATCAGCTCGGCGATCGCGATGACGGTCAGCAATGACCTGTGATCACGCATTCGCTCGGCCAGCGGACCCAGGTCCGCAGTTCCGGGCATCGGCATGCACCATCCTCTCGGCTGCCTCAAGGGTAGAGATGACCTCGACGCCGGTGGACGGTCGGCTTCCGGCGAGGCCTGTTCGTGACGCACTCTCCATCGCTCCCGGGCTCGCGACGTTTCGACGAGGCCGTCCCGATCGAGTTTCACCTGCACGAATGATCAAGTTCCGTTGATCGAGGTGACGCGTGGGGAAGGAGTGGCGAGAGCGTTGACGCTGGGTTATGCGCAAAGCGTGAATCCACCATTACGGGTGGTCGCTTCGCTCTTGAAAATCGCCCCATCACAAGGGGAGGCTCGAGCGGACTGCTCCGTTTGGTGGAGAGGGAGGGGGCCGAATGAGTGTCCTTGACGTGGCTGCAGCCCAGTTGGCGCCGGTGTGGGACGAACTCGTCAGCGGGCTGAACGTCGGGGTGCTGCTGACCGACGACCGCGGCCAGGTGCTGGCCACCAACGACGTCGCCGCCGAGCTCATGCAGCTCGACAAGGCCGACCTGCTGACCGGAACCCGCCCGAACGCCTGGCAGGTCCGCGACGACACCGGCTCGCCGATGCCCGATTGGGCCGACCTGGCCGGGCAGGTGCTGCGCGCGGGCTGCCCGCTGTCCATCCCGCTGGTCATCATCAGCGGTCACACCCAGAGCCGCATCTGGGCCGACTACCACGCGGTCACCGTGCAGGGTCGCAGGCGCGTGCTGGTGCTGCTGCAGTCGGTGCACACCGACGTGTCGCACTCCTCCGGCCTGCTTGACCCGCTGACCGGCCTGCCCGGCCGCGTGCTGCTGCTGGACCGCCTGGAGCAGTCGCTGGTCCGCTCCCGCTCGCGGGGCACGCTGTCGACGCTGGTGCTCATCGACGTGCAGCGGCTCGCCGAGTTCAACGCCACGCACGGTTTCGAGCGCGGTGACGAGATGCTGTCCACCCTGGCCGGACGGCTGCGCGAAGGCCTCAACGACGAGCACACCGTCGCCCGCTACGGCGGCGACGAGTTCGCGGTGATCGCCGAGCACCCCAGCGGAACGGGCGAGCGGATCGCCGCTCAGGCGCGCGAGGTGGCCGGCTGGCCGATGCGCGTCGGCCGCAAGCGGGTCCGCCCCGGTCTGCGCGTCTCCTGGGTGACCACCGACGGCCTCGCCTCGGTCCACTCGGTCCTGGCCCGTGCCGAACAGCAGCTCACGGCCAAGGTGAGGTCCTGACCACCGAGGTGGTTCAACAGCTTGGTCGCCGATCGGAAGGGAGGTACTGCGTGGGTCTAGTAACCCCTGCTGAACGAAGCGGGGCACCCACGGTGAGGTGGGTGCCCCGCTTCTGCATCCCGGCGGTCAGCGCTCGGCGTTGCCCGCGATGAAGTCCTCGACGGCCTGGTAGGCGTCGGAGTCGGAGTACTGCTCCGGCGGCGACTTCATAAAGTACGACGAGGCCGACAGGATCGGGCCGCCGACGCCGCGGTCCTTGGCGATCTTGGCCGCGCGGATCGCGTCGATGATGATGCCCGCCGAGTTCGGCGAGTCCCACACCTCGAGCTTGTACTCCAGGTTCAGCGGCACGTCGCCGAAGGCGCGCCCCTCCAGCCGGATGTAGGCCCACTTGCGGTCGTCCAGCCACGGCACGTAGTCCGACGGACCGATGTGCACGTTGCGCTTGCCCAGGTCGCGGTCGACCTGCGACGTCACCGACTGCGTCTTGGAGGTCTTCTTCGACTCCAGGCGCTCCAGCTCCTTCATGTTCAGGAAGTCCATGTTGCCGCCGACGTTGAGCTGCATCGTGCGGTCCAGGTGCACGCCCCGGTCCTCGAACAGCTTGGCCAGCACGCGGTGCGTGATGGTGGCGCCGACCTGCGACTTGATGTCGTCACCGACGATCGGCACGCCGGCCTCGGTGAACTTGGCGGCCCACTCCGGGTCGGAGGCGATGAACACCGGCAGCGCGTTGACGAAGGCCACGCCCGCGTCGATCGCGCACTGCGCGTAGAACTTGTCGGCCTCCTCCGAACCCACCGGCAGGTAGGACACCAGGACGTCGACCTCGGCGTCGCGCAGCGCCTGGACCACGTCGACCGGCTGCTCGTCGGACTCCTCGATGGTCTCCCGGTAGAACCGGCCCAGACCGTCGTGGGTGTGCCCGCGCTGCACGGTGACGCCCAGCGGCGGCACGTCGGCGATCTTGATGGTGTTGTTCTCGCTGGCGACGATGGCCTCGGAGAGGTCCCGACCCACCTTCTTGGCGTCCACGTCGAACGCGGCGGCGAACTTCACGTCGCTGACGTGGTAGTCGCCGAAGGCGACGTGCATCAACCCGGGCACCTTGGTGTCCGGATCGGCGTCGGAGTAGTAGTGCACGCCCTGCACCAGGGATGCAGCGCAGTTCCCAACGCCGACGATCGCCACTCGCACCGAGCGACCGGGACGATCTCCGCCCATGACAGGGCCCTCCTTCTTGGTCATCTGTCGTGTCCTTGCTTCGTTGCCTGCCGGTGGTCTAGTGCCCACCGGCATCGGGCCGCCCGGGCGCCGAGGCAGCGGCCTGCTCGGCTCGTTCGGTCTCGATGATCTCGTCCAGCCAGCGAACCTCGCGCTCGCTGTGGTCCAGTCGCAGCCGGTGCAGTTCCCGCGTGTAGCGGTCCAGGCATTCCCCGGATCGGGCCAGTGCGCTGCGCAAACCTTCTTGGCGCTCCTCCACCCGGCGGCGCCGGGCCAGCAGGATGCGCATCCTCGCCTCGGCGGGCGTGCGGGAGAAGAACACCACGTGCACGCCGAAGGCGTTGTCCTCGCAAGCGCGGGGGCCGCTGTCGGCGACCAGCTCCGCGAAGCGGCGTTCCCCGGTGGCGGTGATGCGGTACACGCGGCGGGCCCGACGTCCCCAGGTCTTGGACTCCTCGGAGTCCGATTCCTCTTCGATCAGCCCGGCGCGGCACAGCCTGCGCAGCGTCGGGTACAGCGAGCCGCAGGACAGGGCGCGGAACACGCCGAGCGTGTCGTTGAGCTGTTTCCGCAGCTCGTAGCCGTGCATGGAGGAGTCGTGCAGGAGTCCGAGCACCGCGAGTTCGAGCATCTGCACCTCCTACCAGCGTCTAATAGGCGCCGCGAATAATAGGGACTGTCAACGCTGACCCGATCACCCGACGGATTGTATCGCGCCGATATATCGCGTGACGCGGTTGAGCTGCTCCGGAGGTGTCCGGCGTCACCGCACGTGGCGCGGGGGCTGCCCGCCTGCCCTGAACGGCGCATGGAGCGCGCGGGGGCGACACGTACCCTGTGGTCGTGCGGACCCAACGGCAAGTGGTCGACTACGCGCTGCAGCGCCGAGCGCTGCTGGCGCAGTTGCACGCTGGCCGCGTCGGGGTGATGGAGGTCTGCGACGCCGACCCGTACCTGCTGCAGGCGGCGAAGTTCCACGGCGAGCCCAGCGACACCACCTGCCCGGTGTGCAGGAAGGAAGAGCTGACCCAGGTCTCCTGGGTGTTCGGCGATGCCCTCAAGCACGCGTCCGGTTCGGCGCGCAAGCCCGAGGAGCTGGACCGGATGGCGAGCCTTTTCGAGGAGTTCAACGTCTACGTCGTCGAGGTGTGCCGCACATGTAACTGGAACCACCTGGTGCTGTCTTACGTTCTCGGGACCGATGGCTTGAACGACGGCCGATCCGGGCGCAAGACTGCAGCGGAGTGAGATCGTTCGTGCACCCGGCACGACCGCACGCGCCGATGCGGCGCACCCCCGACGTGAACGCATCACCGGCGTCGCCCCGACGCCTGTCCTGGAGGCCAACTCGTGAACGACGAGCGTGACGACCACGCCAAGGGCCGCCACTCCCGGCATCCGAACCCCGACGGTCGCCCCACGCCACCCCCGCCGCAGAACCCGGGCCAGCCACCGCAGCGCCCGGCCGGTGGACCCCCGCCGCCCCCGAGCGGTGGTCCCCCGTGGCCGGGTGAGCAGCCCGGTCGTCCGGGCGCCGGCGGGCAACCGCCGCCCCCTCCGCCGGGACGCCCCGGCGGCCAGGCCGGTGGGCAGCAGCCGCAGTGGCCCGGTGCCGAGGCTCCGGAGGAGACGACCGGTGCCTGGACGCCGTCCTTCGACGACGACTCCGCGCCCGGTTCGTCACCGCTGACCAGCAAGTTAAACGGGGAGGACGACGCGACGAGCTACTCGCCGTCGCCCCCTCCTCCGCCCCCGGGTCGTCCCGGGCAGCCGCCGGCCGGGCAGCAGCCGCCGGCCGGCCGCCCGGCTCCGCCGCCGGGTGAGGCGCCCACGCAGAACATCCCGCAGACCCCGGGCGGCGACCGGGGCGGTTCCGGCGCGTCCGGAGCCGCTGGTGGTGCGGCCGCCGCGGGTGCCGCCGCCGCTGGTGCGGCCGGTGCCGCGGGCGCTGCCGCCGCTGGTGGTGCGGGCGGTGCCGCGGGCGCTGCCGCCGCTGGTGGTGCGGGCGGAGCGGCCGGAGCCGGTGTCGGTCGCGAGCCGAACCTGCTGACGCACTCGGACCAGGCGACGTACAACTACTACGCCGACGATCTCGATGACGACCCCTACGGCGACAACGATCCGCTCGGCGACCGCAAGAGCGGCGGTGCCGCGGACGTCGGCGCCGCCGGTTTCCCGGGCAGCGATGACAGCGAGGATCCGGACGACGAAATGAGTGCCGCTCAAGCCAAGCGCGCCGTCATGTGGCGCCGCGTCCGCAGGGCCTGCTACGTGGCCGCGGCCGCCGCGGTGATCATCCCGACGCTGGTGTTCATCTACGGCTACCTCTTCTGGGAGGCGCCGGACGAGCAGAAGCTGCTGAACATGAAGCAGCCGATCACCATCACCTACGCGGACGACTCGCCGCTGGCGACGGTGAGCTCGGACGGGTCCCGCGAGGTCGTGCGCGACCTCAACCAGGTGTCCAAGCCGCTGCGCGACGCGACGATCTCCGCCGAGGACGCGAGCTTCTACACCAACCCGGGCTTCGACTTCCAGGGCATCGCCCGGTCGGTGTTCTTCATGTTCACCGGCTCCGGTGTCGGTGGTGGTTCCACGATCACCCAGCAGTTCATCAAGCTCGACCTGGAGCTGAACAAGTCGGATCCCGACTACGTCCGCAAGATCAAGGAGATCGTGCTGGCGTTCAAGATCACCAACGAGCGCAGCAAGGACGACATCCTGCTGTCGTACCTCAACACCGCCTACTACGGCCGGGGCGCCAATGGGATCACCGCGGCGGCCAACGCCTACTTCGGCAAGAAGCCCAGCGAGATCACTCCCGCCGAGGCCTCGGTGCTGGCGGGCATGGTGCAGCGTCCGAAGGGCAACGACCCGCGCGAGGACCTGGAGCAGGCCACCTCGCGGTTCGACTACGTGCTGGACCAGATGGTCAAGAACGGGTTCCTGCCCGCCTCCGAGCGCGAGGGCCTGCAGCTGCCAGAGACCCGGGGGCAGAACGATTGGCGGATCGACAAGCGGTTGACGCCGGACCAGTTCAAGATCAAGGACCAGGTGCTCCGCGAGCTGGAGGAGGCCGGCTACGACGAGGACCTGCTCGCCCGCGACGGCTACAAGATCAAGACGACGATCGACCCGAAGGCGCAGAAGGCCGCGGTCGAGGCCGTCACCAGCCAGGCCGAGAACACGCTGCCGGACAACATCAAGACCTCGCTGGTGGCGGTCGAACCCAAGACCGGTGAGGTCAAGGCCTACTACGGCGGCGGCGGTGACGTCGGCGGCTACGACTGGGCGGTCGCGCCCACCGAGCCCGGTTCGTCGTTCAAGCCGTTCGCGGTGCTGGCCGGTCTGCACAAGGGCCTGGGCATCGGCGAGTTCTACGACGGGTCGAGCCCGCAGAAGATCGCGGGCACCGACTTCGCCAACGCCCCGGGCGTCCACTGCGACATCCCGAACCGCTGCGGTGTCCGCGAGGCGATGACGAAGTCGGTCAACACCGTGTTCGTCAACATCGCGGCCAGGGTCGGCCCGCCGGCGGTCGCCGAGGCCGCCCACGCCGCGGGAATCCCGGGGGCCTACAAGTCGGGCAAGGGCGACGTCAAGACGCTGCAGAACGCCGACGGCCAGACCCAGTCCGGTATCGCGCTGGGCATGTACCCGGTGAAGCCGATCGACATGGCCAACGCGTACGCGACCCTGGCCAACCAGGGCAAGTCGCACACGCCGCACCTGGTCCGGGAGATCGCGCCGCGCGAGGGCCCACCGATCAAGATCCACAACGAGCCGGTCAAGACGCTCTACGACGAGTCGGAGTCGGAGGCCGCGAAGCTGGCCTACAACACCATCTCGTCGATGTTCGAGGTCGCCGACCACGCCAAGCGCGGCCTCGAGGGCAACCGGCCGGTGATGTCCAAGACCGGTACGCACCAGTACCAGGACACCAAGGACAACGCCACCGCCTGGATGATCGGCGCGACGCCGCAGCTGTCCGCCTCGGTGTCGATGCTGGCCAGCGAGAACGGCCGCAACGTGCCGCTGGAGGACAACTCGGGCACCAGCTTCTACGGCGGCAAGTACCCGGCGATGGTGTGGCAGCAGTTCATGAACAACTACCACAAGGGCCTCAAGGTGGAGCAGTTCAAGAAGACCGACACCATCGGTCAGTTCGAGGACATCCCGCTGCCCCCGCCGCCGACGTCCTCGGAGCCGCCGACGTCGTCCATGCCGCCGACCACGCAGCCCAGCGAGTCGCAGAGCCAGCAGCCGACGACCAGTCGGGAGCGGCCCGGTCAGGGCGACAACTGCGGTGGCTTCTTCGAGCCGCCGTGCGAGTCGGAGTCGAACAGTCCCGGTGACGTCCAGCCGACACGCGAATTCGGCGGATAGCCGGAGCACAGCTGAGAGGGGCACCCGCCGACCTGGCGGGTGCCCCTCCGCTGTTTCCGGGCCAGTAGCATCCGGGCGTGTCCACCAACGAAACCGCCGACCGGGAAACAGCGGCATCTTCGGGGAACGCGTCGTCGGCGGCGGTGGACAGCTCGTCGCTCCCACCGGCGGACCGGGTCTCCCCGACCTGGACCGAACCCCTCGCGCGGAAGGTCAGCCGCATCACCGGCGGACCGCTCGGCAGGCACGCGCAGGTCGGCAGGCAGTGGTTCTGGACGCCGCTGCGGGTGATCCTGCTGCTGGCGGTGCTGACGCTGGCGGCGGCGTGGCTGTTCAAGGTCCCCTGCCAGATCACCTACGACACCGGCAGCGGACCGCAGCTGGACTGGCGGAACAGCAAGCAGTACACCGCCATGTGCTACACCGACATCATCCCGCGCTACGGCATGGGCGATCTCGCGCGGGACGACGTCTTCCCGTACAAGACGGGCTGGGTGGAGAACCGGGGCACGCCCGACGAGCAGGTCCGGTACATGGAGTACCCGGTGCTCACCGGCCTGTTCCAGTGGATCAACGCCCGGGCCGCCGACGGCTGGGCGACGCTGGCCGGTTTCGGTTGGCTGCCCGGTGGGCTCACCAGCGTCCTGTACTTCAACATCACCGCGTTCTTCCTGGCGGCGGCCTGGCTGGTGACGATCTGGGCGCTGGTCCTGCTGGCCCGCCGACGGGTCTGGGACGTCGCGCTGGCCGCCGTCTCGCCGCTGGTCTTCGCGCACGCCTTCACCAACTTCGACGCCCTGGCCACCGCTCTCGGCACCGCCGGGCTGCTGGCCTGGGCGCGGCGACGACCCGTGCTCGCCGGTGCGCTGATCGGCATCGGCGGCGCGACCAAGCTCTACCCGCTGTTCTTCCTCGGTCCGCTGCTGGTGCTGGCCTGGCGCGCGGGCAAGCTGCCCGATGCCGCGCGGGCGGTGCTGGCCGCGGCGCTGGCCTGGCTGGCGGTCAACGTCCCGATCCTGCTGGCCTACCCGGACGGCTGGGGCGAGTTCTTCCGCTTGAACAGCAACCGGCCGGCCGACCCGGACTCGCTGTACAACGCGCTGATGCACTTCACCGGCTGGGGCGGCTTCGACGCCGGCCTGCCCGCCGGTGCGACGCCGGTGGTGCTCAACGCGGTCAGCCTCGGGCTGTTCCTGGTGGCCTGCGCGGCGATCGGCTGGCTGGCGCTGGCCGCGCCGACCCGTCCGCGCCTGGCGCAGCTGTGCTTCCTGGTGGTGGCCGCGTTCCTGCTGACCAACAAGGTGTGGAGCCCGCAGTACTCGCTGTGGCTGGTGCCGCTGGCCGTGCTGGCGCTGCCCCGCTGGCGGCTGCTGCTGACCTGGATGGTCATCGACGCCGCGGTGTGGGCGCCGCGCATGTACTACTACCTGGGCACGGCCAACAAGGGGCTGCCGGAGGGCTGGTTCCTGGGCGCGGTGCTGATCCGGGACGCGATGGTCGTGCTGCTGTGCGTGCTGATCGTCCGCGAGGTCCTCGACCCGGCCCGCGACAAGGTCCGCACCGCGCTGACCGTCCGGGGCGAGCACGCCGGCGGTGTCGACGACCCGTGCGGCGGGTTCCTCGACGGTGCCCGCGACCGGTTCGTGTTACCCGGTGTCCCTCGTTGGGGGCAGGAGACTCTCGCGTCGACCCGGGGAGCTCTAGCTTCGAAGCGCTGATCCGCTCTTTCTCGTGGAGGTGCTTCGCAGATGCCAGGTCGCATGCTGACCGTCGTTCTCGCCGCAGTCGCGGTGGCAGTCCCCGCCACAGCGGCAACCGCCGCCGCGGCCCCGCCCGCCCCGGTCCAGGTCCAGCTCGGCGAGGCCCGGTGCCAGGACATGTCCGCCCTGGTCAACTCGATGCCGATGCTCGCGCCGGCCTTCCCGGACCCGGCGCGCACCCCGTCCGTGGAGTACCGCATCACCGGGTCTCCGAACGCCCCGATGACCGCGTACGCGGTCAAGATCAACGGTGAGACCAAGGGCTCCGGCTCGGTGGGCGCCAAGGGCGTGGTCATCTCCAGCACCTCGCTGCCCAACAACGCGCGCAGCACCGTCGAGGTCGTCTCCGGCGACCAGGTCCTGGCGACCCGCACCTACACCCCGGCCTGCTGAGCGCGGGACGTCACCGAGGGGTGAGTTCTGGTCGTGGTTGACCGGGCGCATCGGACATCGATCACGGCAACGACGACTGGAACCGCCCCTCCCGGGGACGAGAGCTCCGGGTCCGGTCAGGGGTCGTCCCTGAGGCTCCGCGAGCGCGCGCGGCGCATCGTGGAGTCATGACGACCTACCAGAAGACATCCCTGTCCCGCCCGAAGGACCAGGCCATGATCGCCGGGGTCTGCGCGGGCCTCGCCCGGCGCTTCGACCTGAAGCCGACCACCGTCCGGATCCTGTTCCTGCTCTCCTGCCTGCTGCCCGGACCCCAGTTCGTGGCCTACCTGGTCATGTGGGTGCTCATCCCGAAGTCCTGACGCCACGCGGTCAACGCCGTGGTCAGGACCAGCAGCAGCACCGCCGTGAGGCCGGCCTGCACGAGCACCGCGGGGGGTGCGGTGTCGGCGCCGAGGGCGAACAGCAGTGGGAACGCGAAGGGAACCCACTTCGCCAGCAGCGTCACCGTCAGCCCGACCACCGCCGCGACCAGGGTGTAGCCGATGCGCGGGATCACCAGGGCCGAGCACGGCAGCGCCACGGCGACGCCGAAGACCGTGCAGATCAGGTGCACCAGCAGACCGAGGCCGAGCGTGGCGAGCGGGACGTCGGCGCCGTGCGTGACGGCGCCCCAGCCCACCGCCAGCACCGCGAGCCCGGCCGAGCACGACAGGACGGTCAGCACCACGCCGATCAGCACGCGGGTGGACGAGCCCGCGTGCGCGGCGACGATCATGCGCTGCTCCGGGCCGGACAACCCGGCCGAGGCAATCATCAACCAGGCCGCCGCGACCAGCGAGGAGGCGGCCGTGACGGCGTACCCGGGCAGCGCGGGACCCTGGTTCGCGCTGTAGAAGACGGCCAGCAGTCCGATGTGGACCAGCACCGGTGGCACGTACCGCTGGGAGTGCCCGAGCTCGGCGAGCTGGTAGCGGATCAGCGCGATCACCGCTGCCTCCCGGGGGATTCCACCGCGACGACCGAGCAGCCCAGCTCGATCGCCTCGGCCAGCACGGCTTCCCGCCGCGCCACCTCCACCTCCAGCTCCACGTTCCGGCCGCGGCCGACGTGGAGCACGCCGTCCCGGCCGGACCAGTCGGCGGCCTGGCCGCCGTGCAGCACGATCCGGCAGGTCGCGACCCCGGCTTCGAGCTCGACGAGCCGCCCGCCGGTCAGCCGGTACGAGCGGGTGGCCGCGGTGAGCACGAGCTCCGGGCGGTGGTCGGTGAACACGACGGCGGCGCCGTCGGCCGCCACCTCCGCGATGACCTCGGTGAGCACCGGGCGGGTCTCGGCGTCGAGCCCGGACCACGGTTCGTCGAGCACCAGCAGGTCCGGTTCGGTCAGCAGGGCCTGAGCGAGCGCGACCTTCTGCGCGTTGCCCTTGGACAGCTCGCGCAGCGGTGCGTCCCGGACCACCCGCCAGCGCGAACCTGGCCAGCCAGCGAGCTGCGCGTTCATCGGATTCCGCGCTGGTCAGGCCGCTGATCCGGCCGAGGTGGCGGAGCTGGGCGCGGGCGCTCATCCGCTGCCGCGCCGGGAACCGGTCCGGCACGTAGCCCACGCGCGGTGCGGTCCGGACCGCACCGCCGGACGGCCGGGACACCCCGGCCAGGATCCGCAGCAGCGTCGACTTCTCCGACCCGTTGGCGCCGAGCACGCCGACCACCTCACCGGGGTGGACCGCCAGGTCGACGCCGCGCAGCACCGCGCGCCGGCCGTACCGCCCGGTCACGCCGGACACCGCCGCAACGGGCTGCACGGCGGTGCTGCTCACCTGGTGGCGTGGGCGTCGAGGATGTAGGCGATGGCGCTGGTGATCTTGGACGCGAAGGCCAAGTCGAGGCTCTCGTCCGGGACGTGGGCGTTGCTGTCCGGGCCGAGTGCGCCGGTGACCACGAACTGCGCGTCCGGGTAGGCCTCGTGCAGCAGTCCCATGAACGGGATCGAGCCGCCCAGGCCCATCGTCCGCCAGCTCGCGCCGAAGATCTCCTCTCCCGCGGTGTCCAGCACGCCCGACAGCCACGGGGCCGGGTCGGGGGCGTTCCAGCCCAACCCGGCCTCGGACTGCCCGAAGGTGACGCGTGCGCCGTGCGGGACGTCCTCGGACAGCCGACGCTGCACGGCGGCCAGCGCGGCCTCGGGGTCGGCGGTCGGCGGCAGCCGGAAGCTCAGCTGCAGCGTCGTCGACGGGCGCAGCACGTTGCCCGCGTCGGCGGGCTTGGGCAGCCCGTCCGCGCCGATCACCGACAGCGTGGGTCGCCAGGCGTTGTTCAGCGCCAGCTCGACCTCGTCGTCGGCGACCGGCCGCATGCCCTCGGGCCACGGCACCGAGTCGCGGACCATGCCGGGCACGGCTTCGATGGCCGCGCGGGCCTCGGCGATCCGGTTGTCCGGGATGTCCACGTTGAGCTCGGGGAGCAGGATCTCGCCGGTCGCGGAGTCCTCGACGCGGTCCAGCAGCTGGCGCAGGATCCGGAACGAGCTGGGCACGATGCCGCTGGCGATGCCGGAGTGCAGGCCCGAGTCGAGCACCTGCACGGTGACCTCCAGCTGCACCATGCCGCGCAGCGAGTTGGTCAGCCACATCCGCTCGTAGTCGGCCGCGCCGGAGTCCAGGCACACCACCAGGGACACGGTGCCGAGCCGGTCGCTCAGGTGCTCCAGGTAGGCGGGCAGGTCGGGGCTGCCGGACTCCTCGCCGGTCTCCAGCAGCACCACGCAGCGCGCGTGCGCGCCGCCGTGCGCGCGGACCGCCTCGATGGCGGTGACCGCCGCGTAGCCGGCGTAGCCGTCGTCGGCGGCACCCCGGCCGAAGAGCTTGCCGTCGCGCACCACCGGCGTCCACGGGCCCAGGCCCTCCGACCAGCCGCCCATCGGCGGCTGCTTGTCGAGGTGGCCGTAGAGCAGCACCGACTCCTCGGGCGCGCCGGTCGATCCGGGGACGTCCACCAGCAGCAGCGGCGTCCGCCCGGGCAACCGGACGACCTCGATGTCCGCGCCCTCGATGCCGCGGCCGTCGATCCACGCCCGCACGTGCTCGATGGCGGCGTCGAGGTGTCCGGTGCTCTCCCACTCGGCGTCGAACGACGGCGACACGGCCGGAATCCTCACCAGCTCGGAGAGGCTCGGCAGAACCGCCTCGTCCCACGCCTGGTCAACGGTCTTGGCAACAGCAGCTCGATCCACGAGCGCGATCCTATGCCCGGCCGGAGCCGTTGTCCGGACCTCGCCCGGCAGGTGGGGATGCCGTCAGCCGCCGGTCGCGCCGCCGCTCGCCGCGCCCGCCGCGACGACGGTCGTGGCGGCGAGCATGGCCGTGGTCTGCGCGACGACGTCGCGGACCGCGGCGCCCAGCTGCTCGCCCTTGCTGATCTCCTTGAGCCGCTTGCGCTCGGCCTTGTCCAGGCCGAGGTGCGCGTGCAGTCCGGTGGCGTGCACCAGCGCGGCCAGCAGCGCGAGGCGTTCGTCGAGCTCGACCTCGTTGCGCGCGGCGGCCCGGATCCGCGCGACGAGCGCGTCTCGCGCACCGGGGTCGGGGGTGAACGCGTCGTAGGAGATCAGCAGGAACTTCTTGCGCTCCCGGCGCAACAGCCCTCGCTCGGCGAGGGCTTCGGAGTGGTGCTTGCGGGCGTTGCGGCGGTACCGCTCGGCTCGGCGTCGAGCACGGTCAGCTTCTTGTCCTCCAGGCCGACGCGTTCGGTCAGCACCAGCTCGCCGAGTTCGGCGGCCCCGGTGTGGTCGGAGCTGGCGTAGTAGGAGCCGTTGGACTTGTGCAGCAGCAGCACGAACTCCTCGGGCAGGCTCAGCGTCGTCATGGATCGGAGTCTGGCAGCGGACCGGGCGCGGCGGGACGTTTCCGGCCGAGCTCGTGACGTTTGTCAGCTCAACTCGTGCAACTGGTCTGTTCGGGCCAGCCCCCCACCGGGGTGGTCGTTGTCGTATTTGCGCAACCCGGGCGACCACCTCCCCAATATCGGTACCGCAATGGTCCGTAACTCGTTAGTTGGTCCTCCATTAATTAGATGACCTGCGAATTCGCACTGTCCGAAGAAGAACTAACGTGATCTCACGGGAGTCGGTCGTTCGCCGCTGTACCGATCCACTCCCTGTGGCAGGGCTCACGGAGCACGTGGATTTCGTGCCAGGATGACGAGGAGCGATCCACCGCTCCGCTCGGCCGACCGGGTGACCCACCAGGTCAGCGGGAGGTCGTCGGGGCAGCCGTTCACCACCGCCACAAGCGGTGGACATCGGCGCGACACGAGGAGATCACACATGTCCCCCGAGCAATGGACGTCGTCATCCGGTAATCCGCCCGCGAAGCGCACCGACCTCCCTGCCGCAACCGCAGCCAAGCCCACACGGGAGCAGGTGATCGCCGGTTTGCGCGCGACGAGTGAAGGTGGGGCTGACCTCGTTCAGCTCCTCACCCCGGAAGGCCAGCGGGTCCAGCACCCGGACTTCGACATCGACATCTCCCCCGAACAGCTGCGCGACCTGTACCGCGACATGGTGCTGGTCCGCCGCGCCGACCGGGAGGGCAACGCGCTGCAGCGCCAGGGCCAGCTGGGCATCTGGGTACCGCTGCTCGGCCAGGAGGCCGCCCAGATCGGGGCGGGCCGCGCGTTGAAACCGCAGGACATGGCCTTCCCGAGCTACCGGGAGCACGGCGTGGCCTGGACTCGGGGCATCGACCCCACCGAGCTGCTCGGCATCTTCCGCGGCACCGACCACGGCAGCTGGGACCCCGTGAGCACCGGGTTCCACCTGTACACGATCGTCATCGGCAACCAGTGCCTCAACGCCACCGGTTACGCGATGGGCCAGCGCTTCGACGGCAAGGTCGGCGATCCGGACGGCGAAGCCACGATGGTGTTCTTCGGCGACGGCGCCACCAGCCAGGGCGACGTGCACGAGGCGATGGTCTGGTCGGCCGTCTACGACTCGCCGGTCGTCTTCTTCTGCCAGAACAACCAGTGGGCGATCTCCGAACCCCTGGAGCGCCAAACCCGAGTACCGCTCTACCAGCGCGCCAGCGGCTACGGCTTCCCCGGCATCCGGGTGGACGGCAACGACGTCCTGGCCAGCCTCGCGGTCTCGAAGTGGGCGCTGGAGGAGTGCCGCAACGGCAACGGGCCGGTGCTCATCGAGGCGTTCACCTACCGGATGGACGCCCACACGACCTCCGACGACCCGACCCGCTACCGGATGTCGGACGAGCAGGAGGCCTGGAAGCTCAAGGACCCGATCGAGCGACTGCGGGTGCACCTGATCCGCGAGCACGCCGCCGACCAGGACTTCTTCGACTCCGTCGACGCCGAGGCCGACCAGCTCGCCGCGCGGTTCCGCGAGTTCTGCTTCAACATGCCCGAACCACCACCGGAACGGATGTTCTCGCAGGTCTACGCCGAGGAAACCCCGCAGATCGCCGCCCAGCGCGAGGACTACCTGCGCTACCTGGCCGGGTTCGCCGACGAGACCGTGGCAGGAGGTGTTCACTGATGGCCGCGCCCGCTCTCGAACGCCCGACCGCCGCGTCGGGGACCCAGACGGTCACCATCGCCAAGGCGCTGAACATGGGACTGCGCGCTTCGCTGGAGCGCGACCCGAAGGTGCTGGTCATGGGTGAGGACGTCGGCAAGCTCGGCGGCGTCTTCCGGATCACCGACGGCCTGCAGAAAGACTTCGGCGAGCACCGGGTGCTCGACACCCCGCTGGCCGAGTCCGGGATCATCGGCACCGCGATCGGCCTGGCCATCCGCGGCTACCGGCCGGTGTGCGAGATCCAGTTCGACGGCTTCATCTTCCCCGGCTTCGACCAGATCATCAGCCAGCTGGCCAAGCTGCACTACCGCAGCCAGGGCAAGGTCAGGGTGCCGATCGTCATCCGGGTTCCCTTCGGCGGCGGCATCGGTGCCGTCGAGCACCACTCGGAGTCGCCGGAGTCGCTGTTCGCGCACATCGCTGGCCTGAAGGTGGTGTCCTGCTCGAACCCGGTGGACGCCTACTGGATGCTGCAGCAGGCCATCGAGTGCGACGACCCGGTGCTGTTCTTCGAGCCCAAGCGCCGCTACTACGAGAAGGCCGAGCTCGACACCTCCGTCGACCCGCTGCCGCTGCTGAGCTCCCGCGTCGTGCGGCCCGGCTCGGCGGTGACCGTCGCGGCCTACGGCCCGATGGTGCGCACCTGCCTCGACGCGGCGACCGCCGCGGCCGAGGACGGGCTGGACCTGGAGGTCGTGGACCTGCGCGCGCTGTCCCCGCTCGACCTGGGTCCGGTGTTCGAGTCGGTGCGCCGCACCGGCCGGTTGGTGCTGGTCAGCGAGGCGCCGTCGGAGTCGTCGATCACCTCGGAGATCGCCAGCCGGGTGCAGCAGGAGTGCTTCTACTCGCTGGAGGCCCCGGTGCTGCGGGCGACCGGGTTCGACACGCCCTACCCGCCGTCGAAGTTGGAGGAGGGCTTCCTGCCCGACCTCGACCGGGTGCTGGACGTCGTCGACCGTTCGCTGGCGTACTGAGGGGAGTTCATCGATGGCGCTCAAGAAGTTCCCGCTGCCCGACGTCGGCGAAGGCCTGACCGAGGCGGAGATCGTCGGCTGGAAGGTGCAGCCGGGCGAGAACGTCACCGTCAACCAGGTGATCGTGGAGATCGAGACGGCCAAGGCGTCGGTGGAGCTGCCCTGCCCGTGGGCGGGCACGATCCGCGACCTGCTGGTGGAGCCGGGCCAGACCGTCGAGGTCGGCACGCCGATCATCAGCATCGACATGGCCGGTGCCGAGCCCGAACCGGAACCCGAGCCGGACGAGAGCTCCGGCAAGATCGGCGAGGAGTCCAACGGCCGGATCGCCACGCTCGTCGGCTACGGCCCCCGGACCTCGGCGGCCAAGCGGCGTCCCCGCAAGGACCGGCACGCGGCGACCAACGGCACGGCCAACGGCACTGCGACCGGCACCGCACTCGCACCGCCGGAACCGGCGACACCGCAGGTCGAGGAGGTCGGCGGGACCGTTCCGCTGGCCAAGCCGCCGGTCCGCAAGCTCGCCAAGGACCTCGGCGTGGACCTGCGCTCGCTGGCCGGGTCCGGCACCGGTGGCGTGATCACCCGCGAGGACGTCCAGACCGCGGCCTCTCCGGCCCCGTCCGCCCCGGCCACCCCTTCCGGTGACCGCGAGCGGCGGGTGCCGATCAAGGGCGTCCGGAAGGCGACCGCCCAGGCGATGGTGGACAGCGCGTTCACCGCGCCGCACGTCACCGAGTTCCTGACCGTCGACGTCACGCCGATGATGGAGCTGCGCGAGCAGCTCAAGTCGGACCCGGCGTTCCAGGGCGTGAAGATCACGCCGCTGGCGTTCGCGGCCAAGGCCATGTGCCTGGCCGCCCGCCGGACCCCGGACGTCAACGCGACCTGGGACGAGGCGGCCGGCGAGATCGTCTACAAGGACTACGTGCACCTCGGGGTCGCCGCGGCCACGCCGCGCGGCCTGGTGGTGCCCAAGGTCCGCGACGCCGACGGGATGTCGCTGCGCGAGCTCGCCGAAGCCCTGGAGCAGCTGACCAACACCGCTCGGGAGGGCAAGACGACCCCGGCGGACATGGTCGGCGGCACGATCACCATCACCAACGTCGGCGTCTTCGGCGTCGACACCGGCACGCCGATCATCAACCCCGGTGAGTCCGCGATCCTCGCCTTCGGCGCGATCCGCGACATGCCGTGGGTGGTCGACGGCCAGGTGGTGCCGCGCAAGGTCTGCCAGCTGGCGCTGAGCTTCGACCACCGGGTGGTCGACGGCCAGCAGGGTTCCCAGTACCTCGCCGACGTCGGCGCGCTGCTGGCCAACCTGAGCATGGCCTTCACCTACTGATCGCCGGCAGGGGGCATCTCCGCGTTGCGGGGGTGCCCCCTGCTCATGCCCGCTGGAACGTCCGAACTCCCCGCTCAGGGGTCCACAGCGTGATCACCAGGTGGGTCTGGTCGGCGGACACCTCGGTGGTGACGGCCTCGGTGATCCGGCAGCGGAACAGGTGCGCGTCGTCCTGCGGCGGTCCGACCTCGTCCACCCACGCCCGCTGATCGGTGCCGGTCACCTCGGTGGCGACACCGGAGATCTTGACGTCCGGCTCGGCCATCGAGCCGTCGCCCGGGTTGGCGTGCAGCGCGAATCGGCCGTCGCGTTGCAGGTCCCGGGCCTTGCGGGCGCCGGGCATCGACCCGAGGGTCAACTCGCCCCGGTGCCAGCCGACCTCGGTGCCGCTGACCCGCGGTGAACCGTCCTTGCGCAGCGTCGCCAGCACGTGGTGCTGCGCCGACTCCAGCCGTGCCCGCACGGTCGCGGCCAGCTCGGGCGCCTGCTCGGTGAATTCCTGCCATCCGGTCACGCCGGTCAGCGTGACATGAGCTACCGACAGCGTCCGGACAGCCGAACGGCCCGCACATCCCCCCGGATGGTGCGGGCCGTTCGGCCAAGTCTGTTCAGCGGCGTCCGACTCAGTTGCCCTTGCGGCGGCGTCCGCCGCGGCGGTTTCCGGAAGTACCGGAGCTGGAAGAACCGGACTCCGAGGACGCGGAGCCGGCCGACACGGCGACGGGTTCCGCCGCCTCCGCCGGGGCCTCCTGCTCGGGCTCCTTGGACTTCTGCTCGTCGTACTCGCGGAGAAAGTCGAACGCGTGCTTGTCGAAGTCGTGGATGTCGATCTCCGGCAGTTCGCCGAGCTCGTTGTTGAGCTCCCGGAAGATCGGCGTCTCCACCTCAGGGGTCGTCAACTTCTTCACCGCTTCGCCCTCCCGTTCGTCATCGAAGCGTTGGCCGAGCCGAGCTCTCCCCGCGGGGCTCGTCCGATGAGGTCCGGGCCATCGGCCCTTCGCTCATCGGTGTGACGCGTGCCGTCGCTCATCCTGACGCGACGACGCGCAGTTCATCCGATCGGACCAGTGCCCTTGCACCTGCCCACGCACATGGTGCAACAGCGATCACGATCCAGCCGGATGAATCGATCTCACACATCAGCCAGGCCGCATACTGCCCTCTACAAGGGCAACATCGGTACCCGTTGTGCAATTCCGCACCGTGTCATACGACACTGACCTGCGGTTAACCCGGATATCAAGTTGATCTGCTACTGAATCGAACGGGAAAACGCGAACGGACCGGGCTCCACTGGGGGCTGGGAGCGCGGACCGTTCGCATGGGCCCGGGTCGTCGCGGGGGCTTTCCGCGGACCCGGTGTCGGGTGGGGTGAGGTTCACGCCTTCGGGATCTGGAAGAGCTCGGGCAGGTTGACGGCGAAGCCGATGTCGCCGGAGAGCCTGACCCGCCGCGCCATGACCAGCTTCGGCGCGGTGGTGTTCCCGGAGGTCAGCTGGAGGAAGTCCAGCGGGGTCATGGTGATGGTGACCGTCGGCGCCTCGTGCTGGGCGCCCTCGGTGACCTGGCAGCGGCCGTCGGTGAGCGCGCACTCGTAGTGCAGCAGGTCGTCGTCCTTGCCGATCCGCCAGTTCACCACCGCGTGGCTGCGCTTGGCCTGTTTGGGCTGGTAGTGCTCGCTCATGCGCCGGAAGATCTCGTCGATGATGCTCGCGCGCAGCGCGGGTGCGGCGAGCACGGCGTTGAGCTGGTCGACCGAGGCGCGCGAGATCAGTCGCGCGAACTGCTCGGGGCTCAGCCCGCTGAGGTCGGCACCGCCGGTGGCGGCGGTTTCGGCGGCGGCGCGCAGCAGCTCGACCAGCTCGGTCTTGCCGATCTCCCGCGGGTCGATCTCGCCGAGGACTGCGACGGGGTCGGTCGGGCTCTGCGGCAACGCTGCCACCTCCATTGCCTACTGGGGAGTAAGACTACGTGCGAGTAGGTTGGCGGGCAAGCCACGCAAACTTGAGCCGCTCCACTAATCTGAGGCGAATTACCAGCGTATGAGGTGAGATGGAAGATCATCGGGACAGCGAGCGCCCCCGGTCCCGGCGCCTGCCGAGGGAGGTGCGCGAGCGGCAGATCCTCGACGCCGCCGTGGAGGTGTTCGCCAAGCACGGGTTCCACAACGCATCGATGGACGAGATCGCCGAGACGGCGAGCATCTCGAAACCGATGCTCTACGCCTACCTCGGAGCCAAGGACGCGCTGTTCATCGCCTGCGTCCGGCGCGAGGCGGCCAAGCTGGTCGAAGCCATCGGCGCCGACATCGGGACCGGCCTGGCCCCGGCCGACCAGCTCTGGCACCGGCTGCACATGTTCTTCGAGTACGTGCAGGTCAACAAGGCGGGCTGGCAGCTGCTGCACCGCCAGGGCGACGTCCCCGGCGAGCCCTACGTCCAGGAGCTCTCCGAGTGGCGGGAACGCGCCACGGCCCTGATCGCCGGCCTGCTCGCCGAGGCGACCACCGATCAGAAGCAGCCGATGCAGCCCGAGCAGACCGAACCCTTCGCGGCCGCCCTGGTCGGCGCCGGTGAAGCCCTGGTCGAGTGGTGGTTCCAGCACCCCGACTTCACCGCCGAGGGCATGGCCATGCGCCTGATGAACCTGCTCTGGCTCGGCTTCGGCGAACTCGTCGAAGGCCGCTCCTGGTTCCCCTCCGCGAAGACGGAAACCAGCACCCCCTCCTGACCGGGGAAACAGGTTTCCAATTGAAATCGTGAACCCGGCGGAGCCCGGAGGCCGGACCGGGCGCCCCTCGCGACGTCGGGGGTGGTCGCGAGGAGCACCCGATCCTCGGGTCAGGCCGTGACCGAGCCCCTGAGGTGGGGTTTCCCGGAGCGGGAGTGGAGGGCGAAGTCCCAGCCGGATGCCGTCGGGCGCATCGTGAAGTCGGCCTTCGCCGGCAGCAGCAGGGGCTTGGCGAAGTCGACGTCGACGGTGTACGCCTCCGGCAGCCGGCCCTCCAGGGCCGCCAGGCAGCGGGCCTTGGACCACATCCCGTGCGCGATCGCCTTCGGGAAGCCGAAGGCCTTCGCCGTCAGCGCGTGCAGGTGGATCGGGTTCCGGTCGCCGGAGACCGCCGCGTACTCGCGGCCGATGTCGGCGGGCACCCGCCACACGGCCGAGGCCGAACCGGGCTCGACCTCCCGGCGCTGCTTCTGCGGGGCGCTGTCGTCCCGCTTGCCCACCCGCAGGTAGGTGGAGGTCTCCCGCCACACCACCTCATCGCCGACGCTGGTCTCGGTGACCACGTCGAACTGCTTGCCCTTCGGGTGCGGACGCAGGTCGGCGACCCGCACCGCCTGGATCAGCTCGTCGGTCACCAGCACCGGCCGGTCCTGCTGGATCCGGTTGGCCACGTGGACCAGCCCGACCAGCGGGAACGGGAAGCGCTTGTCGGTCATCAGCTGCACCGACGCGGGGAACGACAGGATGTGCGGGTAGGTGATCGGCAGCTCGTCGCGCAGCCCGAACCCGCAGACGCGGTTGTACTCGGCGAGCTCGGCCGGGTCGACGGTGATCCCGCGCCGCACGTACTCGGTCTCGGGCAGCTCACCGCCGCGGCGGGTCGGGCCCGTCGCAGCGGCCTTGAGGTAGAGCGGCCCCAGGCTGGGAGCGGTGAAAAGTTCCGGCATCTCGTCTCCTGACCTCAGGCGCCGAGCAGGCTCTGGCCGCAGACCCGGACCACGTTGCCGTTCACCCCGGCGGAGGCGGGGTTGGCGTACCAGGCGATGGTCTCGGCGACGTCGATCGGCTTGCCGCCCTGCGACATGCTGTTCATCCGGCGACCGGCCTCCCGCACGAACAGCGGGATCGCGGCGGTCATCTTGGTCTCGATGAAGCCCGGCGCGACGGCGTTGATGGTCGCGCCCTTCTTCGCGGCCAGCGGCGCGGTGGACTGCACATGGCCGATCACGCCCGCCTTCGAGGTGGCGTAGTTGCCCTGGCCGACGTTGCCCGCGATGCCGCTCATCGACGACACGCAGATGATCCGGCCGCCCGCGCGCAGCGGCGAGTCCTCACCGAGCAGCTTCTCGTCGATGCGCTCCTGCGAGGCCAGGTTCACGGCGAGCACGGAGTCCCACTGGGCCTCGCTCATCCGGCCGATCGTCTTGTCGCGGGTGATGCCCGCGTTGTGCACCACGACGTCCAGGCCCCCGTGCCGCTCGGTGAAGTGCTCGGCGAGCTTGGCGGGCGCGTCCGCAGCGGTGATGTCGAGCTGCAGCGTCGAGCCGCCGATCCGGTTGGCCACCTCGGCGAGCTCACCGCCCTGCGCGGGAACGTCCAGGCACACCACGTGCGCGCCGTCGCGGGCCAGCGTCTCGGCGATGGCCGCGCCGATGCCCCGGGAAGCGCCGGTGACCAGCGCGATCTTGTCCCGCAGCGGGCGGTCCTGGGCGATCTCCGGCACCTCGGCCGCGCCGATGCGGACGACCTGGCCGGACACGTAGGCGGACTTGCCGGACAGCAGGAACCGCAGCGTCGAGTCGGTGGCCTTCTCGGCGCCCTCGGCGACATAGGCCAGCTGCGAGGTGGCGCCGCGCTTGAGCTCCTTGCCCGCGGTGCGGGTGAAGCCCTCCAGCGCGCGCTGCGCGGTGGCCGCGCGCGGGTCGGACAGGGTTTCCGGCTGGGTGCCCAGCACGATCAGCCGTCCGCAGCGGTCGATCTGGCGGATCGAGGGGGCGAAGAAGTCGTACAGCTCGCGCAAGCCCTCGCTGGAGGTGATGCCGGTGGCGTCGAAGACCAGCGCGGCGTAGCGCTCGCCGTCGACGCGCTCCTTGCGCGCGTCGGCGCCGACGTCCTGCAGCGTCGCGTTGACCGAGTCGGCGAGCCGGCCCGAACCGCCGAGCAGCACCGGCCCGGCGATCAGCGGCTCGCCCGGCGTGAAGCGGCGCAGCGGAGTCGGGTCGGGCAGCCCCAGCTTCTTGACGAACTGGCGCCCGAACGCGGACTGGGTGAACTGCAGGTATCGATCGGACATCTCTGGACACTCCCGAGGAGGCGGTTCATGAGGGTTCGGACACGAAGTCGCGCGGTCACTCGACGGCTAACTTACCCGCGGGTAGGTTAGATTGGCCAGGAACGAACCAGCAACGAGGGAGTAGGTATGGCCACCGTTCGGCGAGTCGCGATCCTCGGCGGCAATCGGATCCCGTTCGCGCGATCCGGCGGTCCCTTCGCTCGCGCTTCAAACCAGGACATGCTCACCGCCGCGCTCGACGGGCTCGTCGCCCGCTTCGGCCTGGCGGACAAGACCGTCGACGAGTTCGTCGCCGGCGCCGTGCTCAAGCACAGCCGCGACTTCAACCTCGCGCGGGAGACCGTGCTGGGCTCCAAGCTCGACCCGCGCACCCCCGCCCACGACGTGCAGATGGCGTGCGCGACCGGCCTGGAGGCCGTCGTCTCGGTCGCCAACAAGATCGCGCTCGGCCAGATCGAGGTCGGCATCGGCGGCGGCGTCGACTCCGCCAGCGACGCGCCCATCGCGGTCAACGACGACTTCCGGCGGGTGCTGCTCAAGGCCAACCACGCCAAGTCCACCGGCGCCAAGATCAAGGCGCTGGCCGGCGCCCGGCCGCAGCACGTCGTGCCGGAGATCCCGCAGAACTCCGAGCCGCGCACCGGCCTGTCGATGGGCGAGCACGCCGCGAAGACCGCGCTGGCCTGGGAGATCACCCGCGAGGCCCAGGACGAGCTGGCCGCTCGCAGCCACCACCGGCTCGCCGCCGCCTACGACCGCGGCTTCTTCGACGACCTGATCACCTCGTTCCAGGGCCTGTCCAAGGACCAGAACCTGCGCCCGGACAGCTCGGTCGACAAGCTCGCGAAGCTCAAGCCGGTGTTCGGCAAGGGCGAGGGCGCCACGATGACCGCCGGCAACTCGACCCCGCTCACCGACGGCGCCTCCACGGTGCTGCTGGCCAGCGAGGAGTGGGCCAAGGCCAACAACATCCCGGTGCTGGCCTACCTCTCGGACATCGCTCCGGCGGCCGTCGACCACGTCAGCGGGGACGAGGGCCTGCTGATGGCCCCGGCCTACGCGGTGCCGAAGCTGCTCGACCGCAACGACCTGCAGCTGGGCGACTTCGACTTCTACGAGATCCACGAGGCCTTCGCCTCGCAGGTGCTGGCGACGCTGAAGTCCTGGCAGGACCCGGACTTCTGCAAGAACCGCCTGGGCCGCGACAAGGTCCTGGGTGAGATCGACGAGGCCAAGCTCAACGTCAACGGCTCGTCGCTGGCCGCCGGTCACCCGTTCGCCGCCACCGGCGGGCGCATCGTGGCGACCCTGGCCAAGCTGCTCGCCGAGAAGGGCCAGGGCAAGGGCCTGGTCTCGATCTGCGCGGCGGGCGGCCAAGGCCTCACCGCCATCATCGAACGCTGACCCGCACTCACCCGTCGAAAAGCCCCCGATGACCCTTCAGTTCCATGGGCCACCGGGGGCTTTCGCACGTCCATCACCCCGCATACCACTATCTAGCAAATATCCAATACACCCGGATACCCCCGAGGGCACCGGATTACGGCGGTATTCCGGCACCGGATTACGGCGGTATTCCGGGTGGGGACGGATTACGCCGGTAATCGGGACCGTGATTACGGCGGTAATCCGTGTCGGCCCTGGGTGGATGTCCGGTTTCGGCGGTGGCGAGTCGAGGGGTGTCCAGACTGGTGAAATCCGGTCCCCGGCGGTGGCGCGGCGGCGAACACGCGCTACCGGAATCTCGGCAAGTATCGAATCTGAGCTAGAAACGGGGATACAGTCCGACGGTTATGGACCCGGTCCGCAACCCCTTCGCCCCCGGCGCCGGACAGCGACCGCCTGAGCTGGCCGGACGCACCCGCGAGCTGGACGCCTTCGAGGTCGTGCTGGAACGCGTCTCCCGAGGCCGTCCGGAGCGGAGCCTGGTGCTGACCGGCCTCCGCGGAGTCGGCAAGACGGTGCTGCTCGGCGAGCTGCGCTCGATGGCGGTCCGGCGCGGTTGGGGCGCGGGCAAGGTCGAAGCCCGTCCGGAAGCCGGTCTGCGGCGGCCGCTGTCGGCGGCCCTGCACCGCGCGATCCGCGACCTGGCCGTCCGCCACCGCGCGCCGGACCGGGTCGAGGAGGTCCTGGCGGTGCTGAAGGCCTTCGCGCTGAAGGCCAACCCGAACGACGCGAAGCTGCGCGACCGCTGGCAACCCGGCATCGACGTGCCGGCCGCGGTCGGCCGGGCCGACTCCGGCGACATCGAGATCGACCTGGTCGAGCTGTTCACCGAGGTCGCCGACCTGGCCGCCGACGTCGGGACGGGCATCGCGCTGCTGCTCGACGAGATGCAGGACGTGCAGGCCGAGGACGTCTCCGCGCTGTGCGCCGCGTGCCACGAGCTGTCCCAGTCCGGTGCTCCGCTGGTCGTCGTGGGTGCCGGTCTGCCGCACGTGCCCGCCGTGCTGTCGGCCAGCAAGTCCTACTCCGAGCGGCTGTTCCGCTACGTCCGCATCGACCGGCTGGACCGCTCCGACGCCGACCGCGCGGTGATCGCTCCGATCGAGCGGGAGGAAGCCGAGATCACCCCGGCCGCGCTCGACACGCTGTTCACCGTCTCCGGCGGTTACCCGTACTTCGTCCAGGCCTACGGCAAGGCGACCTGGGACGCGGCCGTGCGCACCGAGATCGCCGAGGAGGACGTCCGCCTGGCCGCACCGGAGGCGGAGTCGGAGCTGGCGGTGGGCTTCTTCGGCTCCCGCTACGAGCGCGCCACCCCGGCCGAGCGCGAATACCTGCGCGCGATGGCCGAACTGGTCGAGGGCAAGGACGAACCGGCGCCCACGGCCAAGATCGCCGAGTACCTGGAGCGCCGCCCGTCGTCGTTGTCCCCGGCACGCGACGCGCTGATCAAGAAGGGCCTCGTCTACTCCGGCGAGCGCGGCCAGATCGCCTTCACGGTCCCCCACTTCGGCCGCTACCTGCTGACCCAGGACTAGGGCCGAACGCAGCCCTCCGGCGAGGATTCCTCTGTCTACCGATCTATAGCTCCAGGGCTAGATTCGGGAATACGGCCCGATGGGCCGGGTGGCAACATCGCCACGAGCCGTGCGCCGGCGCCGACTCCCGTCCCCGGTACAGGTGATGTGGAGTGACGTAGGACACATTCCGCAAGGGGTGTAACGAACGCAGGGTGGGTGTCGATATTCCAGATGACCCCGCGGTGCTGTCGGACCCCCGACCTGGCAGCATCGCGGGGCTTTCCAATTTCTAGGGCCTTTCCCGCCCTCAGCCCTGCATCTCGTCATGCGCTCTTCGGCGCGCGGACGTCCTGATTCAGCTGGTCAGGCCGCCCGCGAACGGCATCGCCCGCCACTGATCGATCGCGGGTTTCACCGCCTCGGCGAGCATCGGCAGCTGGGGCACCAGCGCCAGGCACGACACCGACCGCAGCATCCCGACGGCGTTGACGAACCGCAGGACCCGTTCGTCGAGATCCCGCAGACCCAGTTCGCGCGCGCGGGAGTCGTAGGACGCCTCGCACTCGGGGCCGAAGGCCGCCAGGTCCCACTCGACGGGTCCGAGCGCGACCAGCTCGAAGTCGGCGCAGAGCTCGCCCTGCGGGGTGGGGACGATGTTGAACGGCGGTGCGTCGCCGTGGATCGGCTGCAGGTCGACCGGGAACTCCGCCTCGAAGGTCGCGCGGGAGCTCACCAGCGGTTCGAGCACCTCCCACTCCTTCCGGGCGCGATCGAGATCCGCCGGATCCAGCAGGTCGGGACGGGCTTCCAGGTCGGCGAGCGCGTCGGTGATCATCTGCGGTTCCGCGGCCGCCAGGAACGGCAGCTCACCCGGGTAGTCGCGCAGCGCCCGGTGCAGGTCGGCGACCAGGCCCGCGTTGCGGGCGTAGTCGGGCTCGACCGTCTCCAGGATCTCGGTGAACTGCCAGAACGTCATCGAGAAGCCGTCGCGCTGAACGGGTTCCCGCGGAACCAGCGGACTCGGCGGGATCACCGGATGTCCCTGCTCAGCCAGCCACGTCACCACGTCGAGCTCCGTCCGCTGGCGCGCCGCCTGGACGGTGGCGTCGTTGCACCGGGGCAGCACCACCGGCACCCGGGCGACCACCGGTGCCGGTGCGAGGTGGACGACGACGGAGAACAGGTCGTGCAGCACCTGAGGCTCGCTCACGTCGAGTCCGAGGTCCCGGCCGGCGGCCACCGCCGCGCTCAGCGCTCGTGAAGTGCGATCTGGGATGTCCGCTTGCATTCCGCCGATGTTGCCGGGAAGTGGAAGCGCGCGCGAGCGAATTCACGAACACCGCCGCCAGCAGCACCAGCCCCGCCGCCACCGCGCTCACCCAGGACATCGCGGTCTCCAGCGGGTTCCCGAGCGTGATCAGCCCGACCGCGATCGCCGGGCAACCGGCGCCGAGGTAGAAGGCGAGGTAAAGCGCGCCGGTGATCGCACCCCGCTGCCCGGCAGGCGCGGTGGCCTCGACGGCAGCGGCGGCACCCCCGTAGGCCAGCCCGTGCCCGGCGCCGGCGGTGACCGCTGCGACCAGCGCGAACGTCGCCGACCCGCCGCCGGTCAGGGCCAGCAGGACGAGGCTGGTGAACAGCGCGCCGAGGCCGTGGAGCTGCGCCCGCCGCGCCCCGAGCCGGGTCACCAGCGGCTGGGTCAGCACGGAAACGATCAGCACCGAGCCGAGCACGCAGCCGGACACGGCGAGATCGGTGTGGCCCGCGCGGTCGAGCAGGGCGGGGATCAGCGCGAGGAACAGCCCGACCGCGGTCCAGGCGAGGAACCCGGTCGCGGCGGACGCCGCGAACACCGAGCGCATGCCCGCCGGGATCCGGGGCCGGACGGGACGCCACCGGCGTCCGCTCGGCGCTGGCGCGGCGAGCTCGGACACCCGCGACCAGCCGTAGGCCAGCAGCGCCAGGTGCAGGACGAAGGGCAGGACGAACGGCGCCGGGGCGTGTTGCGCGAGCACCCCGCCCACGATCGGCCCGGCGGCGGTGCCCGCCGCGAACGCCGTGCTGACCAGCAGCGTCCCGCGTCCGTTCTCGCTGATCAGCACTCCCGCAGCGCCGGTCGCCGCACCCAGCGCGATGCCCTGCGCGGCACGCCCGGCCACCAGCCACATCGGCCCGGAGGCCAGCGCGAAGCAGACCGAGGCGATGGCCGCCGCGACGAGGCCCGCGCGCAGCACCGAGCGCGGCCCCACGACGTCGGTGGCCGGTCCGAGCAGCAGCAGAGCAGGTGCGCTGACCAGCGCGAACGTCGCGTAGATCAGGGTCATGGCCAGGTCGCTGAAGTCGAAGTCGTGCTGGTAGCCGGGCAGCAGCGGGCTCGGGAGGTAGGCGCCGACGGTGAGGACGACGAGGACGTAGAGGCCGGTGCGCAGTGAGCGAGCGGGAGACGCCGAGGGGATCACGGGTTCAGGTTGCCGACGAAAACCGCTGAAGAAAATCAAACGGTCCTTCAGCAGACCGTGCAAAATGGCCGCATGATCGATCCTCGGCTCAAGGTGCTGCAGATGGTCTCCCACCACGGCACCGTCACCGCCGCCGCTGCGGCGCTGAACTACACGCCGTCGGCGGTGTCGTACCAGCTGCGACAGCTCGCCGACGAGCTCGGCACCGAGCTGATCATCCAGTCCGGCCGGGGCATCAAGCTCACCGCGGCCGCCCGGACGGTGCTGCGCCACGCCGAGGTGCTGCACGCGCAGGTCGAGCGCGCCTACGCCGAACTCGCCGCCACGACCGAGGAACCGAGCGGGTCGTTCACGCTGTGCGGGTTCTCCACCGCTGCCACCCACCTGCTGCCGCCGGCCGCCGCCGCGCTGCGCGAGCGCTACCCGCAGATCCGCGTCCGGGTGATCGAGGCCGAACCGGCGCGCTGCTTCGACCTGCTGCTCTCCGGCGACGCCGACCTCGCGCTGGTGATCAACACCGCTGACCTGCCACCCTCCGCCGACGAGCGCTTCGACCAGCAGCCGCTCGTCGACGACCCGCTGGACCTGGTCGTTCCCGCCGGTCACCCGCTGGCCGAGCGCAGCAGGGTCTCGCTCGCCGACGTCGCCGACGAGCAGTGGATCGTCGGCCGTCCCGGCAGCACCTACCACGAGCTGGTGCGCGCGGCCTGCACGTCAGCCGGTTTCAGCCCCAACATCGCGCACCACGCCGACGAGTGGGACACCGGAACGGCCCTGGTCGCGCACCACTTCGGCATCATCCTGGTCCCGCGCCTGGCCCGTCTCCACGACTGGCCGGTCGTGCGCATCCCGCTCCGCGGCGAACCTGCCCCGGCCCGGCGGATCCTCGCCGCCACCCGCCTCGGAGGCGGTCAGCACCCGGTCACCAGAACGGCCCTCACCACCCTCACGACCACGGCCGAAACCCTCCTCCCCCCACCGTGACCAGCAGGACCGACCCGGAGCCGCCGTCCGCACCCGGATTACGCCGGTATTCGGGGACCTGATTACCGGAGTTTTCGGGGGTCTGATCGCGGCGGTGATCCGGGGGCTGGTCGTGGTCGTGGGCCGGTTTGCCCGTGGGGCTGGGGGGATCGCGTGAGGTGGGCCTCCCGGGTGGGCACCCCGGGAACACTGTGTTCGGGTGTGTTGTTGACTTCTGGTGTGACTGAGCAGCAGAAACGTCGTGGTCGGGTGCGGGCCGCCGAGCTCGTGGGGCGGCAGTGGTTGAACACCGGGGGCCGGGAACTCCGGCTCGAGGACTTCCGGGGGAAGGTCGTGGTCCTCGACTTCTGGACCTTCTGCTGCATCAACTGCCTGCACGTGATCGACGAGCTCCGCCCGCTGGAGGCCGAGTTCGCCGACGAGGTCGTGACCGTCGGCGTGCACTCGCCGAAGTTCGAGCACGAGGCCGATCCGGACGCGCTGATCGCGGCCGTCGAGCGCTACGCCGTGCACCACCCGGTGCTCGACGACCCGGAGCTGACCACCTGGCAGAACTACGCCGTCAAGGCCTGGCCGACGCTGGTCGTCATCGACCCCGAGGGCTACGTCGTGCACGTCGCCGCAGGTGAGGGGCATGTCGAGGCGCTGCGCAGCGTGATCTCCGAGGTCGTCGCCGAGCACGACGCCAAGGGCACGCTGCACCGCGGCGACGGGCCCTACGTGCCGCCGCCCGCGCCGGAGACGACGCTGCGCTTCCCCGGCAAGGTCATCGCGCTGAACAGCGGGAACCTGCTGGTCTCGGACTCGGCGAACCACTCGCTGGTGGAGTTCGAGTCCGACGGCGAGACCGTGGTCCGCCGCATCGGCACCGGCGAGCGCGGCCGTGCCGACGGCGTCGCGCCGACGTTCGCCGAGCCCGCCGGGCTCGCCCTGCTGCCCGAGGAACTGGCGGCGGAGGTCGGTTACGACGTGGTCGTCGCCGACATCGTCAACCACCTGCTGCGCGGTCTGCGGCTCGCCGACGGCAGCGTGACCACGCTGGCCGGGACCGGTGACCAGTGGCGCGACGGTTCCGACAGCGGCCCCGGGCTGGAGACGCCGCTGACAAGCCCGTGGGACGTCGCCTGGTGGGAACCCGCCGGGGGCGTGGTGATCGCGATGGCGGGCAACCACACGCTCGGCTTGTTCGACCCGCGCACCGGAGAGGTCCGCAGGTTCGCGGGCACCACCGTGGAAGGCCTTCGCGACGGCGCCGCTGACCAGGCGTTCTTCGCCCAGACCTCCGGCCTCGCCGACGGCGGCGACCGGTTGTGGCTGGCCGATTCCGAGACCTCCGCGCTGCGCTGGGTCGAGGCCGACGGCGACGGGTTCGCGATCCGCACCGCCGTGGGCACCGGGCTGTTCGACTTCGGCCACGCCGATGGCCCGGCCGCGAAGGCGCTGCTCCAGCACCCGCTGGGGGTGGCCGTGCTGCCGGACGGTTCGGTCGCGGTCTGCGACACCTACAACGGCGCGATCCGCCGCTACGAGCCCGCCACAGAGGAGGTGTCCACGCTGGCCACCGACGTCTCCGAGCCCTCCGGCGCGACCGTCGTGGACGGCGAGCTGGTCGTGGTCGCCTCCGCGGCCCACCGGCTGGAGCGCCCGGTCCCGCCGGGGCTGGCCGCGAAGCTGATCGACGGTGCGTCGCAGCAGGTCAAGCGGCCCGCCACCGAGATCGGCACGGGCGAGGTGGAGCTCGCGGTGGTGTTCACGCCGCCGCCGGGCACCAAGCTCGACGAGCGCTACGGGCCCTCCACCCGCCTGGAGGTCACCTCGACGCCGGAGGAGCTGCTGGTCGAGGGCGCGGGCGTGGGCACCGACCTGACCCGCCGCCTGGTGCTGGCCGAGGGCGTCGAGCAGGGCGTGCTGCACGTGGTCGCCCAGGCCGCCAGCTGCGACGACGACGATCGGATCGAGCACCCCGCGTGCCGGCTCACCCGTCAGGACTGGGGCGTGCCGATCAAGATCACGGCGGACGGGCCGGACCGGCTCCCGCTGGTGATGGGTGGTCTCGACGCCTGATCAGCGCGCCGGGGCGAATTGAGACCGTACCGGTATCAGCTCCGGAAAACCCCAGGTCGTGACGACGCGGACGGGGCCGGCTCCGACCAGGACCGGCCCCGTCCGCGCGCTGTGCCCTGCGAAATCGCGAATCGCGTGGTCAACGCGGTGTTTCGAGGGCCCCCTGGCCCTCAAGTCTCCCGGTGGGGGCAAGTAAACTTTTCGGGTGACCGATGCCAAGCTCGAAATCCAGATGCTGCACGACAGGGTCATGGTGCGCATCGCCGCTGAGTCCGGGGAACGCCGCAGCAGTGGCGGCATCGTGATTCCGGCGACCGCGCAGATGGCCAAGCGGCTGATCTGGGGCGAGGTCTTCGGCGTGGGCAGTCACGTGCGGACCGTCAAGGTCGGCGACCAGGTCCTGTTCAACCCCGACGAGCAGTACGAGGTCGAAGTCCAGGGGCAGGCCTATCTGGTGATGCGGGAACGGGATCTGCACGCCGTGGCCACGGAACAGACCGAGCAGGGCACGGGTCTGTACCTGTAGTCGGCGCCCCGAGCCGGGCCCCCGGCGAGCGCGGGCGAGCGAACACCTCCAACGCCCCACCGCAGGACCGACAGGAGAAGGGGAAGCGGTGCCGGAAAACCACGAGAACCGCAGAGGTGCGGATCCGTCCACCGAACGGCTGCGCACCGACTCGGGCCAGCAGGACGCGTCGGACGTCGAGACCACGCAGGCCTGGCCCGTCCAGGACCCCGAAGCGCGCAGCGACCAGTCGGCTCCCGAGTCCGACAGCGAGCGCACCCAGCAGATCGCAGCGCTGCCGACCGACTTCAGCGGGTTCCCCATCGGCGCCACCCAGACCATCCCCACCGTCGGCGCCGACCAGCCCACGGCCTACCACGGTCAGACGTCCCAGGCGGGCGGTGCGCAGACCGCGATGATCGGCGGGCAGCAGGGCGGTGTCGCGGGCACCCAGCTCGGCTGGAACGCGCCCGGCGAGCCCTCGCCCGCCGACCAGAAGCGGCAGAGCCTGCTCAAGGGCGGGCTGATCGCCGGTGCCGCCGCTGCGGCGCTGGTGCTGATCTACGTCGGCGACCTGCTGTTCACCAGCGGATCGCTGCCGCGCGGCACGGTCGTCGCCGGTGTGGACGTCGGCACCCTCGACCCGGCCGCCGCCGAGACCAAGCTCCGCGACGAGCTCGAACCCGGCCTCGACAAGCCGGTCCGGCTGCAGGTCGGCGACCGCGGCGCCACCGTCAAGCCCGACGACGTCGGTCTGCAGATGGACTGGGCGGCGACCGTCGACAAGGCCAACGACCAGCCGCTGAACCCCTTCACCCGGATCGGCTCGCTGTTCAGCACCCACGAGGTCACGCCGGTCAGCACCAGCGACCGCGAGCAGCTGGTGGCCGCGTTGCAGGAGGTCAGCCCGCAGCTGGGCCTGGAGCCCACCGACGGCAACATCCGCTTCGAGGGCACCACGCCGATCGCGGTGAACCCGGTGCCCGGCCAGAACCTCGACATCCAGCACGCGGCCAACAAGATCCAGGCGCACTGGGCCGAGGGCGGGCCGATCCAGCTGCCGGTCACCCAGCTGCCGGTGAGCACCACCCGCGAGGGCGTGCAGAAGGCGCTGCACGAGATCGCCGAGCCCGCCGTGGCCTCGCCGGTGACCGTTCGCGGTCAGGGCAAGGACGCGACGCTGGAGCCGGAGGCGATCGCCGAGGCGCTGCGCTTCACCCCCGACGGGCAGGGCGGCCTGAAGGCCTCGCTCGACGGCCCGACGCTGGTCGGGGCCCTCGAACCGCAGCTGCGCGACACCACGAAGCCCGGCAAGAACGCCGAGATCAAGCTGGAGAACGGCGCCCCGGTCGTGCACCCGTCCGAGGACGGTCTCGGCGTGGACTGGGAGAAGAGCCTGAGCCCGATGCTCGACACCCTGCGCAAGCCGCAGCAGCGGTCGGTGCCGGCGGTGTACGTGCCGGCTCCGGCGCAGTTCACCACCGACCAAGCCAACCAGCTCGGCATCCGCGAGGTCGTCGGCGAGTTCCAGACCGGTGGCTTCGAACCGGCTTCGGGCGTGAACATCCGCCGGGTCGCCGAGCAGGTCAACGGCGCGATCCTGCGGCCGGGCGAGACGTTCAGCCTCAACGGCTACACCGGTCCGCGCGGTGTCCCGCAGGGCTACGTGGAGTCGGGGATCATCGAGGACGGCCACCCGGGCAAGGCTGTCGGCGGCGGCATCTCGCAGTTCGCGACCACGCTGTACAACGCCTCGTACTTCGCGGGCATGAAGGACGTCGAGCACAAGGCGCACAGCTACTACATCAGCCGCTACCCGGCCGGTCGCGAGGCCACGGTGTTCCAGGGCCCGAGCGGCCAGAGCATCATCGACGTGAAGTTCAAGAACGTCGCCAAGAGCGGGATCATGATCACCACGGAGTGGACTCCGTCGTCGATCAAGGTGAAGCTGTGGGGCACCAAGCAGTTCGACGTGCAGTCGACGACCGGTCCGCGCACCGAGCCGACGCCGCCGATGGAGAAGCCCGGCCCGGCGACCGGTCCGTGCAGCCCGAGCAAGGGCGCGCCCGGTTTCACCGTCGTCGACACCCGGACCATCCGGGACATCACGACCGGTGAGGTCCGCACCGAGAACCAGAAGGTCAAGTACAACCCGCAGCCGATCATCCACTGCCCGCCCCCGCCACCGCCGCGCTGATCAGCTTCGGCGAAAGGGCCCTTCCCGCACCGGGAGGGGCCCTTCCGTCGTTCTGGGGACATGTCGACATGGCGCTCCCCGGAATCCGCCCGACGGGTGGCGAGATGTCGCCACGCGGTTGTGCGCCGGGCACTGCGAGTGGTGGGCGAGGCGGCCGCGGAGTCGTGGCGGTGGCCACAGTGGACGAGGTTCCGGCTGGTCGGGAGGACGTGGTTCTGATGCGCGCTGATGCCGAGGACGGGAAATTCTTTCGCTCGAGGGCTGCGGTCGCGTCAGGTTTGCCGAACGATGACCGGAAGGTTGATGTCGGATTTCGACGAACTTGATGGATTCGCAACGTGAGCTATTGGGTTTACGTCCGATCGAGTGGCACCATTCGAGCACCCGCGTTCTCACCTACTAGGAGTTACATCGTGGCGCGTCGCAGAACCCTCCGTGCGCTGGCAGTGCTGCCTGCGCTGACCTTGGCTGTGGCAGTGACAGGTTGTGTCGAATCCACGACGAGCGGCGGAGCCCAGGGCGGCGGCGAACTGAGCCTCATCGCTCCCGGTTCGCTGACCACCTGCACCCACCTGCCCTACGAGCCGTTCCAGTTCCCCGGAGAGGGCGGCAAGATCGTCGGCTTCGACGTCGAGTTGGTGGACCTGGTCGCGCGCGACCTCGGCGTGCAGCAGAAGATCGTCGACGCGCCGTTCGACGAGGGCATCCAGTCGGGTGAGTCGCTCAACAGCGGCCAGTGCGACGTGGCCGCCGCGGCGATGACCATCACCGACTCCCGCAAGCAGAACCTGGACTTCTCCGACCCGTACTTCGACGCGGAGCAGGCCCTGATGATCAAGAAGGGCGCGGGCTTCACCGACCTCTCCCAGCTGCGCGGCAAGAAGCTGGGCGTGCAGGTCGGCACCACGGGCAAGGACTACGCCGAGGCCCACAAGGCCGAGTTCGGCTACGAGGTCGTGGACTTCGACGACCTGGCCCTGCAGCAGACCGCCGTGAAGACCGGCGCGGTCGACGCCGCGATCAACGACAACGGCGTGCTCTACAACTTCGCCAAGAACAACCCGGACACCGAGGTCACCAAGGAGTTCGTGACCGGTGACAAGTACGGCATCGGTGTCCGCAAGGGCAACACCGCGCTGCTGACCAAGGTCAACGAGTCGCTGGCCAAGGCCAAGCAGTCCGGTGAGTACGACCGCATCTACGAGAAGTGGTTCGGCAAGAAGCCGGAGTGACCCGCTGATTCGTGCCATTTCGGGGCCGGCGTCGAACACGCCGGCCCCGTGCGGTGCTGCGGGACCGCGAACACCGTCGCGGTCGTCCGCCGGACACATGGAGAGAAGTCGATGACAACCGAGATCGAGCGGCCCAAGGCAGGCATGGGCCGACGACAGCGGGCGCGGCTCAACCTCGGCATCCAGTACGCGGTGCTGGTCGTGGTTCTCGCGCTGGTGATCTTCCTGGCCGACTGGGGCCAGATCGGTCGGGCGTTCTTCAACCTCGAGGTCGCCAAGGCCCAGTTCCCCGACGTGATCACCACCGCGCTGCTCAACACCCTCATCTACACCGCGGTGGGCTTCGCGTTCGGCCTCGGCCTCGCGATCGTGCTGGCGCTGATGAAGATGTCGCCGGTCGCCCCCTACCGGTGGATCGCCACCGGCTACATCGAGCTGTTCCGCGGACTTCCCGCGCTGCTGGTGTTCATCGCGTTCGGCTACGGCATGCCGATCGCCTTCGGGCTGAAGTTCAACAACCTCTCGACCGTGATGCTCAGCCTCGGTCTGGTCGGCGCCGCCTACATGGCCGAGACCATCCGCGCGGGCATCCAGGCGGTGCCGAAGGGGCAGGTCGAGGCGGCGCGCTCGTTGGGCATGTCGTCGAGCCGCACGATGGTCACCGTGGTGCTGCCGCAGGCGTTCCGGATCATCCTGCCGCCGCTGACCAACGAGCTGATCCTGCTGACCAAGGACTCCTCGCTGATCTACCTGCTGGGCCTGTCGGTCGGCCAGTACGAGCTGGCGAAGTTCGGTCGAGGCGCGCTGAACCAGTACCAGTCGCTGACGCCGATCCTGATCGCCGGTCTGTGCTATCTGATCATCACGATTCCGCTGTCGCGCGTCTCCGACCTGCTGGAGCGCAAGTTCGGCGGCGTTCGGACCAAGGGGGCCACCAAGTGAGCGACGTGATGATCGAGCTCTCCGGGCTGAGCAAGTCCTTCGGCTCGCTGGAAGTGCTGCGCGACATCGACCTGCAGGTCGAGCGCGGTGAGGTCGTGTGCGTGATCGGACCTTCCGGGTCCGGCAAGTCGACCCTGCTGCGCTGCGTGAACCTGCTGGAAGAGCCGTCGGCGGGCAAGGTTTCGGTCGACAGCACCGAGCTGACCGACCCGGACACCGACCTCGACGCCGCCCGCCGCCACGTCGGCATGGTGTTCCAGCAGTTCAACCTCTTCTCCCACCTGTCGGTGCTGGAGAACCTGACGGTGGCGCAGCGCAAGGTGCTGGGCCGCTCGAAGGAGGAGTCGGAGAAGGTCGCCCGGGAGAACCTGGCCAAGGTCGGGCTCTCGGAGAAGGCCGACTCGATGCCCGCGCAGCTCTCCGGTGGTCAGCAGCAGCGGGTCGCGATCGCGCGGGCGCTGTCGATGAACCCGCACGTGATGCTCTTCGACGAGCCGACCTCGGCGCTGGACCCGGAGCTGGTCGGCGACGTGCTCGGCGTGATGCGCCAGCTCGCCGACGAGGGCATGACGATGCTGGTGGTGACCCACGAGATGCAGTTCGCCCGCGAGGTCGCTGACCGCGTGCTGTTCATGGACGGCGGCGGCATCATCGAGCAGGGTCCGCCCGCGGAGCTCATCGGCAACCCCAAGGAGGAGCGCACCCGCACCTTCCTCGCCCGAGTCCTGGACCCGATCCACACGGACTGAGGATGATCTGTGGTCTTTTTGCTTGGCGGGTCGGGTAGCGGAACCTGAGCGGCTCCGTGGACTCCGCGCGCCGCTCCTGATGTATGGCCATACACGGCGTCGCGGCGTGCTCGCCACGAAGCCGCTCAGAACCCGCGGCGGTGCCAGCTGCTCGGGTGGTGAAAGGAGAAAGCGACTTCGTCGCTTTCCGTGCAGTGCCTCTGAAGTTGACCCAGCGGCGG
>NZ_JAWLNX010000022.1:0-6447 GCF_035320975.1 Saccharopolyspora mangrovi
CTGGTCCCACTTGGTGTCCCACGCCAGCCGCGAGGCCTGCTCGGCCCAGAACGCCTCACGATCGGCATCGGCCTGGCCGTACAGCGCCGACGTGGCGTTGGCCTGCGCCGCGAAATCCTCAGACGGCACGTATCGGTCGTGGGCTTCGTTGCTCACGGACACTCCCTGCTGCTCGGTGCGCGGTACTGGTCAGGCAACGTAAGCAACGCCCGTGACTCGCGGCACCCCGCGTGCGACCGATCGTCGTGCGCACGCGGCCGAACGCCGCCGATGCGCGACGAGCGGTTGACGAGCGGTCTCGCCCAGGTCAGCCGATCGGATTAGCATCTCGGCATCCGTCAACGGCGATTTGGGGTCTGGATGCCTGCACCGATCAACCGCATGCCGCAGTCCGGCGCGTGGTTGCCGCGGCGCTCGGACTCCGAATCGGTGCTGCGCACCGCGCGCCGCCTGGCCGAGAATTTGCGCGCCGGACCCGCCGGGCCGGGTGTAGCGGACGCGGTGCGGGGCCTGCGGCGGCTGCTGGAGGTCGACGCGGTCGGCATGAGCGATCTGTCCGGCGCGCTGCAGTGGTCGGGCCGGTCGAAGGCCGAGCCCGACGCGGTCAGCGCGGTCGCCGACGTCCTGCACACCGAGACCCGCAGCGGCCGCCCACCGCTGGTGGCGATGCCGCTTCTGGTGCACGACGAGCTCACCGGGGTGCTCGTCGTCGAGGGCGAGGTGCGGATGTCGGCGGTGCGCGAGGCCACCGCCTGGGTCGAGGAGGCGCTCGAGCACGGCAGGCTGGAGCACTCGGCGGAGCTGGCAGCGCAGGCCGAACTGCGCGCGCTGCGGGCCGAGATCTCGCCGCACTTCATGTACAACGCGATGACCGTGATCGGTTCGCTGGTGCGCTCCGACCCGGAGCGCTCCCACGAGATGATGCTCGACTTCGCCGAGTTCATCCGCTACGGGCTCGCGCGGCACCGCGACTACACCACCGTCTCCGACGAGTTCCACGCCATCGAGACCTACCTGGCGCTGCAGCGCGCGGTGCTCGGGGAGCGGCTGCGGGTGCAGATCCGGGTCGCGCCCGAGGTGCTGGCCGTGGCGATCCCGTACCTGGTGCTGCAGCCGCTGGTGGAGAACGCGGTGCGGCACGGCATGGAACCCCGCTTCACGCCCGGCTCGGAAGGGGCCGGCACCGTGCAGGTGCTCGGCGAAGCCGAAGGGAGCGATCTGATCATCAGCGTCGAGGACGACGGGGTCGGGATGGATCCCGCCTTCGCCGAGGCGATCCTCGCCGGCAACGGGCCGCCCGATTCGGTCGGACTGGCCAACGTCGACCGGCGGCTGCGCAGCGTCTACGGCGCCTGGTACGGGCTGGTCGTGGAAACCGCCGAGGGAGCGGGCACCCGAGTGGTGGTCCGCGTCCCGCGATTCCATCCGGGAGTGGTGCCGAGTTGACCGAAGGACTGCGCGCGCTGGCGGTGGACGACCTGCCGCCCGCCCTCGACGAGCTGTGCAGGCTGCTGCGGGACGCCCCCGAAGTCGCCGAGGTCGTGGCCGCCTCGGACGCGCTCGGCGCGCTGCGCACGCTGCAGAGCGACCAGTTCGACGTGGTGTTCCTGGACATCTCCATGCCCGGCATGGACGGTGTGGAGCTGGCGTCGCTGCTGGCGAAGATGAGCGCGCCTCCGGTGATCGTGTTCGTCACCGCCTACGAGCAGCACGCGGTGCAGGCCTACGACATCGGAGCCGTCGACTACCTGCTCAAACCCGTTCGCGCGGAACGGCTCTCGGCCGCGCTGGACCGCGTGATGCGGATGCTGGTTGCTGACGACCTCGCCGAACCCGTCCCGGCGGCGCCGGAGGCTATGGTCGCGCTGCCGGTGGAGACCGCCGGACGCACCCGCTACGTGCGGCGCAGCGAGGTGCTGTTCGTCGAAGCCCACGGCGACTACGTGCGGCTGAACACCCGCGGCGGCGTGCACGTGGTGCGGATGCCGCTGTCGCGGCTCGAGGAGTACTGGGAGAGTGCCGGTTTCGTGCGGGTGCACCGCAGCTTCCTGCTGTCGCTGGACGCGGTGCGGGAGTTGCGCAGCGACTCCGCGGGTGCGCTCAACGCCCACACCGAAGCCGGTGACGTCCCGGTCAGCCGCAGGCACGCCCGGGAGCTGCGGGAGCGGTTGCTGGACAACGCCCGCAACGCCGAGCTGACCAACCCGCGGGGACGCGGATGAGCAGCGGTCCCAAGCGGGTGGCGGTGACCAGCCCGCAAACCCGGGTGGCGCACGCCCGCCGCATGCTGCGGCGGCGCTGGCGCGCCCCTCGCCTCGAACCGGGCGAGGCGCTGCGCGCCCGGCAGCTGCACCGGGTGCAGCGCAGGATCGGCGCGGTGACGCTGCTGGTGCTGTTCGCGCTGGTCTTCGGGCTTCCGCTGGTGTTCGCCGCAGCGCCGGGGCTCGACGAGCTGCGGGTGCTGGGCGTGCCGGTGTCCTGGGCGTTGCTGGTGCTGCTGCCGTTCCCGGCGATGGTGGTGCTGGCCCGCTGGCAGCTGCGCCGGGCCGAGCGCGCCGAGGAGCGCTGAGCCGTGTTCGCCCTGCTCGCGGTCGCGGTGGTCGTGCTGCTCACCCTGCTCATCGGGCTGCGCGGGGTGGCGGCCATGCGCACCACCTCCGATTTCCTCGTCGCTTCTCGCCAGGTGTCGCCGCTGGTCAACGCGGCGGCGGTGTCGGGGGAGTACCTCTCGGCCGCGTCGTTCCTCGGGGTGGCGGGGCTGATGCTGTCCAACGGGGTCGGCGCGCTGTGGTACCCGGTCGGCTTCACCGCCGGGTACGTGGCGATGCTGGTGCTGGTGGCCGCCCCGATGCGGCGTTCCGGGGCGCTGACCGTGCCCGACTTCGCCGAGGCCCGCTTCGCCTCGCCGGAGCTGCGGCGGCTGGCGGCGGTGGTGGTGCTGATCATCGGCGGGCTGTACCTGGTCCCGCAGTTCCGTACCGCCGGGCTGGTGCTCAGCGTGGTCAGCGGCACCCCGTACTGGGTGGGCGTGGTGATCGCCGGTGTGGCCGTGTCGGTGACCCTCGCGCTGGGCGGGATGCGGGCGGCGACCTACGTGCAGGCGTTCCAGTTCTGCCTGAAGCTGCTGCTGTTCGTGGTTCCGGCGGTCTGGCTGGTGCTGCAGGTGGGCCCGGCGGTGCGGCACGAGGCGCTGAACCCGGTGCCGTACACCCACTTCGCCGAGGACACCGCGGTGACCTTCCGGGTGGCGGTCGAGCTCGACGTCACCGAGCCGGTGACCGCCCGCGAACCGGACGGACGAGCGGTGCCGCTGGGGCCGGGCGGTCACGAGGTGGAGGCGGGGCGGACGCTGACGTTCCCGGCAGGTGCGGCGGTGCCGGAGATCGACGGCATCGACGTGCCGGGCGGGCCGGATTGGGGGCGGCCGCTGCTGGACCTGGAGAACGCCGACCACCCGCTGCTGGGCACCTGGGCGGTGCTGCTGGCGACCATGTTGGGCACGATGGGGCTGCCGCACGTGATCGTGCGCTTCCACACCAGCCGCGACGGGCGCGCCGCCCGGCGTGCCGCGGCCATCACCGTGCTGCTGCTGGGCTGCTTCTACGTCTTCCCCGGTGTCTACGGCGCGCTGGGGCGGGTGCTGATGCCGCAGCTGTACCTCTCCGGCGTCACCGACTCGGTGGTGGTCGGGCTGCCCGCGCAGGTCGACACCGGCTGGGCGGGTGCGCTGTTCACCTCGCTGCTGACCGCCGGGGCGTTCGCGGCGTTCCTGGCGACCTCGCTGGGGTTGCTGCTGGTGGTCTCCGGTGCGATCTCGCACGACCTCACCCCGGGCGGGCTCGGGCAGCTGCGCTGGACCGTGCTGGGCGCGGCGGCGGTGGTCGTGCTGCTGGCGCTGCAGGCCGCTCACCTGTCCGCAGGCGTGCTCGTGACCTGGGGGTTCACCGTGGCCGCGGCGACGTTCTGCCCGCTGCTGGTGCTGGGGATCTGGTGGCCGCGGCTGACCCGCACCGGGGCGCTGTGGGGTGTGCTGGTCGGGTTGACCGCCACCTCTGGCGCGATCGGGGCGACGCTGTTCGGCCCGCAGCTGGAGGGTTTGCCGGCGATGCTGCTCGCCCAGCCGGCGCCGTGGGCGGTTCCGCTGGCCTTCGCGACGATGATCGCGCTGTCGGTGCGCGGGAAGACCCCGCCGTGGGCCGAGACCGCCATGCTGCGCCTGCACCTCGACGAGCCGTCGCGTCCCTGACCGCGGGTCACGGTCGGGCAAAGCGCGTGACCGCTCGTCCCGGTCGGCCCGCCGTTCGTCGACCGTTCGTCTCGTCCCGCGGTCATCGGTCCCGGACGGCTCCCGCTGCCGCGTAACCCTTCCTTAGCGTGGCGCTCCTCACACGTTAGGGAGGATTCGTGAGCACCACCGACTCGGCCAATCCGCCGCCCACCGACGACGTGTGGCACGAGGCCCACGCCAGTGAGGACTTCGCGACGCTGCGACGTCGGTTGCGGGCGTTCGTCTTCCCGGTCTCCGCGCTGTTCCTGGTCTGGTACCTGGTCTACGTGCTGCTGGCCGACTACGCGCACGGCTTCATGTCGATCAAGCTCGTCGGCAACATCAACATCGGACTGGTGCTGGGCCTGCTGCAGTTCGTGTCCACCTTCGTCATCACCACGCTCTACGTGCGCTACGCCAACCGGAACCTGGACCCGGTGGCCGAGCGCATCCGCGCCAAGGTCGAAGACGCGTCCTGAAATCCTGAGGAGTAGCTGGGATGTACCACCTCGCGCAGGGGTTGCAAGGAAGCAACCCGCTGCTCAACATCGCAATCTTCGCGGCCTTCGTCGGGGTGACGCTGGTCGTGGTGCTGCGCGCCAGCCGCAACACCCGCAGCGCGGCCGACTACTACGCGGGCGGTCGCGCGTTCTCCGGGCCGCAGAACGGCATCGCGATCGCCGGTGACTACCTGTCGGCGGCGTCGTTCCTGGGCATCGTCGGCGCGATCGCGCTCTACGGCTACGACGGGTTCCTGTACTCGATCGGCTTCCTGGTGGCCTGGCTGGTGGCGCTGCTGCTGGTGGCCGAACTGCTGCGCAACACCGGCAAGTACACGATGGGCGACGTGCTGGCCTTCCGGATGCGCCAGCGCCCGGTGCGGGCCGCGGCGGCGACCTCGACGCTGATGGTGAGTTTCTTCTACCTGCTGGCCCAGATGGCCGGTGCGGGCGTGCTCGTCTCGCTGCTGCTGGGCGTTTCCAGCGGGACCGGTCAGGCGCTGGTGATCTCGGTGGTCGGCGTCATCATGATCGTCTACGTGCTGGTCGGCGGCATGAAGGGCACGACCTGGGTGCAGATCATCAAGGCGGTGCTGCTGATCACCGGCGCGGCCGTGATGACGGTGTGGACGTTGGCGCTCCACGGTTTCGACTTCTCCGGCATGCTGCAGGCGGCGGTGGACCGGGCGTCGTCGGGGGAGAAGCTGCTCAACCCCGGTGCGAAGTACGGCAAGTCGGAGACCAGCAAGCTGGACTTCCTGTCGCTGGGCCTGGCCCTGGTGCTGGGCACCGCGGGTCTGCCGCACGTGCTGATGCGCTTCTACACGGTGCCCACGGCCAAGGAGGCGCGGCGCTCGGTGGTGTGGGCGATCTGGCTGATCGGCCTGTTCTACCTGTTCTCACTGGTGCTGGGCTACGGCGCGGCGGCCATCGTGGGGCCGGAGGCGATCAAGAGCGCGCCGGGTTCGTCGAACGCGGCGGCACCGCTGCTGGCCCAGGCGCTGGGCGGCCCGCTGCTGCTCGGGTTCATCGCCGCGGTCGCCTTCGCCACGATCCTGGCCGTGGTCGCGGGGTTGACCATCACCGCCTCGGCGTCGTTCGCCCACGACATCTACGCCAACGTGATCAAGCGGGGCAAGGTCGAGGACAAGGACGCCGAGGTCCGCGTCGCCCGGATCACCGCGGTGGTGATCGGTGCGGTCGCCATCGTCGGCGGAATCCTGGCCCGGAACCAGAACGTCGCGTTCCTGGTGGCGCTGGCGTTCGCGGTGGCGGCCTCGGCGAACCTGCCGACGATCCTGTACTCGCTGTTCTGGAAGCGGTTCAACACCTCGGGCGCGCTGTGGAGCATCTACGGCGGTCTGGTCACCACCGTGGTGCTGATCGTGTTCTCACCGGCGGTGTCCGGGACCGAGGAATCCATGCTGCCCGGCGTGGACTTCCACTGGTTCCCGCTGCAGAACCCGGGCCTGGTGTCGATCCCGGCGGCCTTCTTCTTCGGCTGGCTCGGCACGGTCCTCTCCAAGGAGCACCTGGAGGAGAAGTACGCAGAGATGGAGGTCCGTTCCCTCACCGGCGCAGGCGCGGAAAAGGCCTCCGCGCACTGACCCTCCGCGGTGCCCGGTGGGGCCCCCGCGACGGCAGAGCCCGGCCCCCCCCCCGGTGATACACGCCCATAAA
>NZ_JAWLNX010000022.1:6457-45070 GCF_035320975.1 Saccharopolyspora mangrovi
CCCCGGGCCCGCCCCCGCCGGGGGGCCGGGGGGGCCCGGCCGTCCGCTAGCGCCGGCCCCCACCGCTGTTCTTCCGCGCCTTTCCTCAGAGGCTGCAGGAGTTAATCCTCTGGTAGCTGTCGCGCGGATCCCCATATTTTGGGGGCTCGGCCCACCCAGCAACCGCGGCTTCCGGGGACCCGCTGGTCCGGGACCGTCGGTGCGGTGACTGATGAGGGAGGGCCGTTGATGACAGTCAGGAACCGCACGCGCGACCAGCGCGTCGCGCGGCGTCGCCGCCAGCGGTACTACTGGTCCGCGGTGGTGGCCGTGGTGCCGATCGCCTGGGCCGCCGGGCAGGGGTGGGTTCCCTCAGCGCAGGAGCGCGCCGAGCCGGAGGTGCCGCCGGTCGTCGCGTCGGCACCGCCGTGGAAAGCCGCGGGTGTTGCTGAAGCACCGGTGGTCGCTGATCTGGCGTCCCACGGCATCCCCGTCGTAGCCCACCGCGCCTACGTCGACGCGGCGGGACGGCTCGCCGAGGAGGAGGCGCAGTGCGGCATCGACTGGTCGCTGATCGCCGCCATCGGCCGGGTGGAGACCGATCACGGCCGGTTCGGCGGTACCCAGCTCCGAGCCGACGGGTTCACCTCGCAACCGATCCGCGGCCTGCGCCTCGACGGCAGCAACAGCACCGCGCGGATCACCGACACCGACGGCGGAGGTCTCGACGGGGACCGGGTGTTCGACCGCGCGGTCGGGCCGATGCAGTTCATCCCCGCCACCTGGCGGTCGGCGGGCGCGGGCGGCAACGCCGACAACATCGTCGACGCCGCCGCAGGAACCGGGCGCTACCTGTGCGGGAACGGCGAGGACCTGCGCGGCGAACCGGGACAGCGCGCCGCGGTGTTCGTCTACAACAACTCGGCGCAGTACGTCGACCTGGTGCTGCGCATCGCCGCGGCCTACCGGGCCGGGCACGGCGCCGTCGTGCCAGGGCCCGAACCCGAAGCCGGGAGAGCCGACCACGCCGGCGAGGCGCTCAACGAAGCACCGGTGCCCGAGCCGACCGCACCACCGCCGCTGGAGATCCCCGACATCGAGGTGCCGCCGGCGGTGATCGACCCGGGTCCGGTTCCGGCTGCACCGCCAACCGATCCGCCGGAATCGACTCCTGCGCCAGCCAGCTCGGACGCGCCCGAAGCACCCTCTCTGCCGGACCCGAGCCTCGAGACCACCTCGGCACCTGCGGAGTCCGACGCCCTGCCCGAGGTCGGGGCGGGCACCAGCGAGGGCAGTGGGGCCACAGACTCCGCACCGCCGTCGCCGACCACGACGGACCCGCTCAGCGTGGTTCACGGCCAGGTCGAACTTCCCGACTGCCCGGTCGGTGCGGCGATCGAGGTTCGAAGCGCTGACGGCTCGATCCTCGAGACGCGGATCGTGGATGCGGCCCACCGCCTCGACGTTCGCGGTGTGCACGACGACGGGCCGCCGCTCGAACAGCACGGGTGCACCGAGGTGCGGCCACTGCAGCAGTGATCGGAACCTCGAGTCCCGCTGGAACCGCTGACCCGGGGCCGGGTTCGGGTGATTCCGGGTGACGATCGAGTGGAAAGTGACAACGTGCGTTGACAACGTGGTTAGGCTGTCGCGCATGGCTGGCGCAGCGTGGCAGGCGAGTACGGGCCGATGGCTCGACACCGAGGACGGGCTGCGGTTGTCCGTTCACGTCCACGGGCCCTCGGACGCGCCGACCGTGCTGGCCGTCCACGGCTACCCGGACGACCACTCCATCTGGGACGGTGTGGTCACCGCGCTGACCGACCGGTACCGCGTGGTCACCTACGACGTGCGCGGCGCGGGCGAGTCCGACCGCCCCACCGGCACCGACGGCTACCGCATCGACCAGCTCACCGACGACCTGTACCGCGTCGCCGAGGACGTCAGCCCGGACCGGCCCGTGCACCTGCTGGCCCACGACTGGGGCTCGGTGCAGGCCTGGCACGCCGTGACCGACGCCCGCGCGACCGGCCGCATCGCCTCCTACACCTCGATCTCCGGACCCTGCCTGGACCACTACGGGCAGTGGCTGCGCTCGAAGCTGCGCCCCAACCCCCGCGACCTGCGGGAACTGGCGGCCCAGCTGGCCTTCTCCGCCTACATCGCCTTCTTCCAGCTGCCCGCGCTGCCCGAACTTGCCTGGCGCAGCGGCATCATGCCCAAGCTGATCGCCAACCTGGAACGCCTCGACCCCAAGTCCGCCGCCACACCCACCCGCCCGGTCACCGCCGACGGCGTCCACGGCCTGGAGCTCTACCGCGCCAACGCGGGTCGGCTCGGCGAACCGGAGCGACGCCACACCACCGTCCCGGTGCAGGTCCTGGCACCCACCGGCGACCCGTTCGTGTCGGCCCCGCTGCAGACCCAGGTCGAAGCGCTCGCCGACGACCTGCGCGTGCGCCACCTGCCGGGCGGCCACTGGCTGCCGCGCAGCCGCCCGGAGCTCGTCGCCCGCTGCGCCGCCGAACTCGTCGACCACGTCGAAGGCGGCGAGCAGACCCGCGGCCTGCGCCGCGCCCAGGTGCGCCCGGGACGCGGCGAGTTCGCCGACCAGCTGGTGCTCATCACCGGTGCCGGCAACGGCATCGGCCGGGCCACCGCGCAGGCCTTCGCCGAGGCCGGCGCGCACGTCATCGCCGCCGACCGGGACCGCAAGGCCCTGCAGGCCACCGCGCAGCTGCTCGGCGAGGCCGCCACGACCTACGAGGTCGACGTCACCGACCGGGCCGCGATGACCGATTTCGCGCTGCGCGTGCAGGCCGAGCTCGGCACCCCGGACGTGGTGATCAACAACGCCGGGATCGGCCTGGCCGGGGCTTTCCTGGACACCAGCGTCGCCGACTGGGAGAGCGTCATCGACGTCAACCTCTGGGGCGTCATCCACGGCTGCCGCCTGTTCGGGCAGCAGATGGTCCAGCGCGCCGAGGGCGGCCGGATCATCAACGTCGCCTCCGCCGCCGCGTACCTGCCCTCCCAGGTGCTGCCCGCCTACAGCACCACCAAGGCCGCCGTGCTGCGGCTGAGCGAATGCCTGCGCGTGGAGCTCGCCGGCGACGGCATCAAGGTCACCGCCGTGTGCCCGGGCATGGTCAACACCGGCATCACCACCAGCAGCCGGTTCGCCGGAGTCGACGAGGCCGAGCAGGCCAAGCGCCGCCGCGCGGCCACCGAGCTCTACCAGCGCCGCGACTACAGCCCGCAGCGCGCCGCCGAGGAGATCCTGCGCGCGACCCGCCGTGCCCCGGCCATCGCCCCGGTCACCCCCGAGGCGCGCGCCGGTCTGGTGCTGTCCCGGCTGACCCCGCGCCTGCTGCGGGCAGCCGCCCGAGCCGACCTCATGCCGAAGTAGGAGGAGGCATGACCCACGTCGATCCCGGCGAGCCGGAACGCGTCGTGCTGCACCCCCGCGACGTCGAGTTCGACTGGTCCCAGCTGCCGATGCACTGGATCCCCGGCGAACCCTTCGCCACGCACTGGGTGAACTTCCTGCACCTGGTGCTGCCCGAGGGGGAGCGCTGGTTCGTCGAGGTCTTCAAGCAGGCGCTGCCGCTGATCACCGACGAGCGGCTGGCCGAGGACGTGCGCGGGTTCGTCGGCCAGGAGGCCGTGCACGCCGAGTCGCACCAGGGCGTGATCGACCACTTCGACGCCCACGGCCTGGACACCCGGCCCTTCGTCGAGCAGGTCCGCTGGATGTTCCGCAAGACCCTCGGCGACCGGCCGCTGCGCGGCAAGCGCGCCGAGTCCTGGTTGGTGCAGCGCCTGGCGCTGATCGCCGCGATCGAGCACGTCACCGCGTTCCTGGGCCAGTGGGTCCTCGACGCCGAGGAGCTCGACGTGGCCGGGGCCGATCCGACGATGCTGGACCTGCTGCGCTGGCACGGTGCCGAGGAGGTCGAGCACCGCGCGGTCGCCTTCGAGGTCTACCAGCACATCCACGGCCGCTACCCGCTGCGCTGCCTGTCGATGCTGCTGGCGGCAGGGGTGCTGACCGTGCTGTGGGTGCGCGGGATCCGCTTCCTGATGGCCGCCGACCCGCTGCTGCGCGGCAGGCGCAAACCCCGCTGGCGCGACCTGGTCCGCACCGGGCGGTGTGGCCTGACCCCGAGCTACCGGCAGCTGCTGGGGGCGATCCCGGCGTACTTCCGGCCCGGCTACCACCCCTCGCAGCACGGCTCGACCGCGCAAGCCGTGGCCTACCTGGCCAGCTCACCGGCGGCGCTGGCGGCGGGGCAGTAGATGACCGTGGAACTGCCGAAGTCCCTGGACGGCAGCGGACCGGACCGGCTGATGCGCGTCGTGCACCGGCTCGTCGGCGGCGTGGAGTGGCTGCACCGCAACAGCCGCCGCGACGCCGCACCACCCCGCCCGGTCAACCGGGACATCCCGCTGGTGATCTCCGAGGTCCGCGCCGAAGCCGACGGGGTGCGCAGCCTGCTGCTGACCCGCCCCGGTGGTGGTCTGCTGCCGGCCTGGCAGCCGGGCGCGCACCTGGACGTGCTGCTGCCGTCGGGGCGCAAGCGGCAGTACTCGCTGTGCGGGCCGCCGGGGGAGCGGCGCCACTACCGGATCGCCGTGCGGCGCATCGCCGACGGCGCGGGCGGATCCCGCGAGATCCACGACGAGCTGGACGAGGGCGACCGGATCGTGGCGCGCGGGCCGCGCAACGCCTTCCCGTTCGTGGCCGGTCACTCCTACCTGTTCGTCGCGGGAGGCATCGGCATCACCCCGATCCTGCCGATGGTGCGCACCGCGATGGCCCGGGGCGCCGACTGGCGGCTGGTCTACGCAGGACGTTCGCGCGCCTCGATGCCGTTCCTGCCCGACATCGCCGAGCTGCCGGCCGAACGCGTGTGGACCCGCCCCGACACCGAGTTCGGCATCCCGGCATCCGGTGCCGAACTGCTGGCCCACGCCCCGATGGGAGCGTCGGTCTACGCCTGCGGCCCGGTGCCGATGATCACCGCGCTGCGCCTGGAACTCCCCGGCAGCACCGCGGGGGGCCTGCACTGGGAGCGGTTCTCGGCGCCGCCGATCATCGACGGCCGGAGGTTCACCGTCGAGCTCGCCCGCAGCGGCCGCACCGTGGAGGTACTCGCCGACCGCACGGCGCTGGAGGCGATCGGCGAGGTGCTGCCGGAGGTCGCCTACTCGTGCCGCCAGGGCTTCTGCGGCACCTGCCACGTTCCGCTGCTGTCGGGCCAGGTCCGCCGCCGGAGCCGGGCGCCGAGCGAGGACGTGGCGATCTGCGTGGATCGAGGGCAGGGGCGCATCGCCGTCGATCTGTGAGAGACCCCGGTCGGGGGACCGGTGGGGAGGCGGTGTCGCCCGGTTGCGGGGTGTGACCGGGCGGCACCGCGAAAAACCACTTCCAGCAGCCGAATCGCGGGCCGTAGTGTCGAGCGCGAGCGACCTGGGAGGCACCGTGGAACTGGAAGGCCTGAACGAGATCACCTCGACCGGCGAGCTGGAGGAGGTCGTCGGCGCGCCGCTGCAGCGGGTCCTGGACAAGGGCGACCCGGCCGGGTTCACCCTGTGTCTCGACGAGCGCACCATCGCCCTCCCCGAACGCCCCGGCAACCGGCGCGTCGACGGGTTCCGCAACGTGCTGGCCAACCCGCACGTCGGGCTCATCTACTTCATCCCCGGCCGCGGCGACACGCTGCGCATCAACGGCCGCGCCCGGCTGCTGCGCGACGCCCCGTTCTTCGACCGCATGGTCGTCAAGGGGCACCGCCCGAGCGTGGTGCTGCTGGTGGAGATCGAGCAGGTCTTCCACCATTGCTCCAAGGCGTTCCTGCGCTCCGGGCTGTGGGACGCCGAGACCTGGAACCCCGAGGCCGTGCCGTCGCGCGCCCACATCGCCCAGAACCTCGAGCGCCCGCACGACTCGATGGCCGAGCTGGAGCGCTACTACTCCGACGAGCGCTACAACGGGCTGCTCTACGACGCCAACGCCTGACCCGCCGCGGCGTCGCGGAAGCGGGCCGGGGTGATCGCGTAATCGCCCGCACCGCCCGGTGCAGCGCCTCGTCCTGCGCCAGAGCGCTCTCCCCACCGGTGATCGCGTCGTGCACCCCGCGCAGCGCGGCCGCCAGTCGCGGCTCGTGCAGCACCGGCTCGGCGAACAGCGGAAGCCCCACCCGGCGCCCGGCGGTGTCGGCCAGCACGTCACCGATCAGCTCCGGGGAGATGTGCACGATCAGGTAGGTGAAGCCGCCGTCGTGCGCCGCGTGCCCGTCGTGCGGGTCCTCCGGGTTGAACGCCATCACCATGCCCTGCGCGCTGGTGCGCTGAGCGCCCCGGCAGCGGAAGGTCTGCGCGCCGACCTCGGTGCAGCCGAACGAGTACGACTCGTGGGCGTGCAGGTCGTAGCGGTGGTGTTCGAAGTGCGCGCGCACCACCTCCACCGGCACTCGCGCCGAGCGCCGGTAGGAGACCCACTCCTCGCTCATGCGCCCATTGTTCCGGCCCCGCCGGAGCGGTGAGCGCACCAGCGTTCAAGACCGCCCGCCCCCGCGTGGTCTGGGATGGCGGCATGGCACACCTGACCAAGATCGCCGTGGTGGTGCGCGACGACCTGGCGAGCTGGCAGCGGCTCAACGTCACCGCGTTCCTGGCCAGCGGCATCACCGCCGCCCACCCCGGGCTGATGGGCGAGGACTACGTCGACGCCGACGGCCGGAAGTACCTGCCGCTGCTGGGGCTGCCGGTGCTGGTCTACGCCGCACCGGCCGCCGACCTGGCCCGCAGCCACGCCCGCGCCGTCAGCAGGGACCTGCCCACCGCGATCTACTCCGAAGGCATGTTCAAGACCGGCAACGACGCCGACAACCGCGGTGTCGTCGCCGAACGCGGCACCGACGACCTCGACCTCGTCGGATTCGCCGTGCACGGCCCCCGCAACGCCGTGGACAAGATCTGCAAGGGACTCGCCCTGCACCCCTGAGGAAGTGTGCGAGATCGTCGGGGTGGGTAGTCTCCGGCCATGACGCCCGCGTGGCTGAACTGGCCGGTGCTCAAGCAGCTCACCGGCCCCGACCGGCTGGCCCGAGGCCCCGCGGCCCGGTCCCGGCGCACCGACGAGATGCGAGCGCGCACCAGCGACGCCGACGAGGTCACCCGCTCGGTGTGCCCCTACTGCGCGGTCGGCTGCGGCCAGCGGATCTACACCTCCGGCGGCCGGGTCACCCAGATCGAGGGCGACCCGGACTCGCCGATCAGCCGCGGCCGGTTGTGCCCCAAGGGCTCGGCCAGCCGCGAACTGGTCACCTCACCGCTGCGCGAGACCAAGGTCCGCTACCGGCGCCCGCACGGCACCGACTGGGAAGACCTCGACCTGGACACCGCGCTGGACATGATCGCCGACCGGGTGCTGGCCACCCGGGACGCCACCTGGGAGGACGCCGACGCCGACGGCAGGCCGCTGCGGCGCACGATGGGCATCGCGAGCCTCGGAGGAGCGACCCTCGACAACGAGGAGAACTACCTCATGAAGAAGCTCTACACCGCCCTCGGCGCGATCCAGGTGGAGAACCAGGCGCGCATTTGACACTCCTCCACGGTGCCCGGTCTGGGTGCCTCCTTCGGGCGCGGCGGCGCCACCACCTTCCAGCAAGACCTCGCCGAATCCGACTGCGTCCTCATCCAGGGCTCGAACATGGCCGAAGCCCACCCGGTCGGATTCCAGTGGGTCGTGGAGGCCAAGAGGCGCGGCGCCACGATCATCCACGTCGACCCGCGCTACACGCGCACCTCGGCGCTGGCCCACAAGCACCTCGCGCTGCGCGCGGGCAGCGACATCGCGTTCCTCGGCGGGCTGATCAACCACGTGCTCAGCAACGACGCCCACTTCCACGACTACGTCGTCGCCTACACCAACGCGGCGATGATCGTCGGCGAGGACTTCCGCGACACCGAGGACCTCGACGGCGTTTTCTCCGGCTTCGACCCCGAGGCCGGCAGCTACGACACCACCACGTGGCAGTACCAGGGCAGCCAAGCCGTCCCGGCGGTCGGCGGGCACGGGCCGGAGCACGCACCCAGCACCGCGCACGGCCGCGAGCGGGAAGCCAGCAAGCCCGAGCGCACCGGATCGGGTGGGCCCGTCTACCACGGCCGCCCCGACTCCGACCCGACGCTGCAGCACCCGCGCTGCGTGTTCCAGCTGCTCAAGCGTCACTACGCCCGTTACACCCCAGACGTGGTGGAGGAGATCTGCGGCATCTCGCAGGACGACTTCCGCTGGGTCGCCGATCAGCTCGTCGCCAACTCCGGGCGCGAGCGCACCTCGGCCATCGCCTACGCCGTGGGCTGGACCCACCACACCGTCGGCGCGCAGTACATCCGCGCGGCCTCGATCCTGCAGCTGCTGCTGGGCAACATCGGCCGCCCGGGCGGCGGCATCCTCGCGCTGCGCGGGCACGCCAGCATCCAGGGCTCCACCGACATCCCGACGCTGTTCAACCTGCTGCCCGGCTACATCCCGATGCCGCACGCGCACACCGACACCGACCTGGAGGCCTTCGTCGCCGAGGACGAACACGCCTGCGGCTACTGGGCCAACATCCGCTCCTACCTGGTCAGCCTGCTCAAGGCCTGGTGGGGCGAGCACGCCAGGGCCGACAACGACTTCTGCTTCGACCGGCTGCCCCGGCTCACCGGCGACCACGGCACCTTCCAAACCGTGCTCGACCAGATCGAGGGCCGCTGCCGGGGCTACTTCGTCATCGGCGAGAACCCCGCGGTGGGCACCGCCAACTCCCGCCAGCAGCGGATGGGCCTGGCCACCCTCGACTGGCTGGTGGTGCGCGACCTCAACATGATCGAGACCGCCACCTTCTGGAAGGACGGGCCCGAGATCGAGACCGGCGAGATGCGCACCGCCGACATCGGCACCGAGGTGTTCTTCCTGCCCGCCGCCGCGCACACCGAGAAGGACGGCACCTTCACCAACACCCAGCGACTCCTGCAGTGGCACGACAAGGCCGTCGAGCCCACCGCCGACCAGCGCAGCGACCTGTGGTTCTTCTACCACCTGGGCCGCCGCATCCGGGACAAGCTCACCGGCGAGGACGAGCGCGACCGCGCGCTGCTCGAACTGACCTGGGACTACCCGACGCACGGCGAGATCGACGAGCCCAGCGCCGAAGCCGTGCTCGCCGAGATCAACGGTCACGACGCCGACGGCAACCCGCTGTCGGCCTACCCGCAGCTGCGCGCGGACGGATCCACCAGCTGCGGCTGCTGGATCTACTGCGGCGTCACCGCCGAGGGCGTCAACCAGCCCGCCCGCCGCAAGCCACACGACCAGCAGAACCGCGTGGCACCCGAGTGGGGCTGGGCGTGGCCGGCCAACCGTCGCATCCTCTACAACCGCGCCTCGGCCGATCCCGACGGCAACCCGTGGAGCCGGCGCAAAGCCTACGTGTGGTGGGACGCCGAGCGCGGTGAGTGGACCGGCCACGACGTGCCCGACTTCGACAAGACCAAGCGCCCCGACTTCCAGCCGGAAGCCGGCACCGTCGGGCCGGAGGGCATCTCGGGCACCGAGCCGTTCATCATGCAGAGCGACGGGCGCGGCTGGCTCTACGTGCCCGCCGGACTGGTCGACGGGCCCTTCCCGGCGCACTACGAGCCGCAGGAGTCCCCGGTCGCCAACCGGTTGCACCCGCACCAGCAGCGCAACCCCGCCCGCCAGATCCACTCGCGCCCGGAGAACCGCTACCAGCCCAGCGGCACCGAGCCGGGCAGCGAGGTGTTCCCGTACGTGTTCACCACCTTCCGGCTCACCGAGCACCACACCGCCGGTGGCATGAGCCGCTGGCTGCGGCACCTGTCCGAATTGGCCCCGGCGATGTTCCTGGAGGTCTCCCCGCAGCTGGCCGCCGAACGCGGCCTGACCCACGGCGACTGGGCCACGGTGATCACCGCCCGCAGCGCGATCGAAGGGCGCGTGATGGTCACCGAGCGGATGCGGCCGCTGCTGATCGGCGGCCGCACCCTGCACCAGGTCGGCATCCCCTGGCACTGGGGGCCCAACGGCCTGACCACCGGCGACGCCGCCAACGAGCTCATCGGCGTGGCGCTGGACCCCAACGTGCACATCATGGAGACCAAGGCCGGGACCTGCGATGTCCGTCCCGGACGACGGCCGCGCGCCGCGGCGCTGAACCGCCTGGTCGCCGACTACCGCGACCGCGCGGGCATCGACGAGCGCACCGGCACCGAGCACGCCGACGACCCGAGAACCGAAGGAGGCTGAGCGTGACCGCCAACCGGCTGTCCGGGCCGCTGCCCGACCCGGCGGGGGAGACCGGCTACCCGCCGCAGCCGCGCGCCGGGTTCTTCACCGACACCAGCGTGTGCATCGGCTGCAAGGCCTGCGAGGTCGCCTGCAAGGAGTGGAACCTGCTGCCCGAGGACGGCCTCGACCTCACCGGCATGTCCTACGACAACACCGAGGAGCTCAGCGGCACCACGTGGCGCCACGTCGCCTTCGTCGAGCAGCGCGGCACGCCCGCCGAGCTCGGCATGCCGGAGTTCGGCGCACCGGACGAGCAGCAGGTGCGCTGGCTGATGTCCTCCGACGTGTGCAAGCACTGCACCCACGCCGCCTGCCTGGACGTGTGCCCGACCGGCGCGCTGATCCGCACCGAGCACGGCACGGTGCTGGTGCAGGACGACGTGTGCAACGGCTGCGGCTACTGCGTGCCTGCCTGCCCCTACGGGGTGATCGACATGCGCCCGGACACCGGCGGCGCCGCCAAGTGCACTCTGTGCCAGGACCGCCTCGGCGAGGGGCTGATGCCCGCCTGCGCCTCCGCGTGCCCGACCGAGTCCATCCAGTACGGCCCCCTCGACGAGCTGCGGGAACGCGCCGCGATGCGGGTCGACGAGCTCCACGAGCAGGGCGTGACCAGCGCGCGGCTCTACGGCCACGAGCCCACCGACGGGGTCGGGGGAGACGGGGCGTTCTTCCTGCTGCTCGACGATCCCGAGGTCTACGGCCTGCCGCCGGACCCGGTGGTGACCACCCGCGATCTGCCGTCGATGTGGCGGCACGCGGCTGCCGCTGCGGTCACCGCCGCCGCGCTGATCGCCGGATCGTTCCTCGGGAGGAGAAGGTGAGCTCCTACTACGGGCGCCCGGTGCTCAAGGAACCGGTGTGGAAGGTCCCGGACGTGCCGGCCTACCTCTACCTCGGGGGGATGGCCGGGGCGTCGTCGTCGATGGCGCTGCTGGCCGGTCTCACCGGTCGGCAGCGGCTGGCCCGCACCGGGCGGCTGGCCGCGGCGGTGGGTGCGACGGCCAGCGTCGGCGCCTTGGTGCACGACCTGGGTCGACCGATGCGGTTCCTGAACATGCTGCGGGTGGTCAAGCTGACCTCGCCGCTGAGCGTCGGATCGTGGATCCTCGCGCCGTTCTCGGGGCTGGCGGGTGCTGCCGCGGCCAGCGACGTCACGGGGCTGCTGCCGGTTCCGGGGCGCGCGGCCGGGGTGGTGGCGGGCGTGCTCGCCCCGGCGATGACCACCTACACCGCTGTGCTGCTGGCCGACACCGCCGTGCCCGGCTGGCACGAGGCCTACCGGGAGCTGCCGTTCGTCTTCGCCGGCAGCGCGGTGGCCAGCGCCGGGGCGGTGGGGATGGTGAGTGCTCCCGCCGAGTCCGCGCCGGCCCGGCGGATGGCGGTGTCCGGATCGGTGCTGGAACTGGCCGCCAGCCGGCGCATGGAGGGCCGGTTGGGCTTGGCCGCCGAGGCCTACCGCACCGGCCGCGCGGGTATGGTGCTGCGCGCGGCCCGGGCGGCCACCGCGGTGGGCGCGGGTCTCGCGCTGCTGGCAGGCCGCAGCCGCGCCGCGGGGATCGCGGCGGGCGCGTGCCTGACGTTGGGGTCGATCGCCACCCGCTACGGGGTTTTCGAAGCCGGCCGCGAAACGGCTCGCGACCCTCGGTACGTGGTCGACCCGCAGCGCGAACGCCTGCGCGAGCGGGAGTCCGCGGGGCGTGGCGAAGTGCACTGATCGAATTGACTTGTTGACATTCGGTAGTCACTCACGTGAGTGAGTAGTGGTTCAACTCTCACCCTCCGTGGTTTGATTCCTGGTGAATAACGCGTTTCCGATCAAGAAATGACCTGCGAGAACGCTCGCATCGTGGCGATCTTGATTACGTTTCTATGACGAGCGCCACCTGCCCACGGTTTTGTTCACGCTTTTCAGCTACGTAGCGTTGCGCACCGTCGGCGCCCCCGAGCCGACGGCAAGACCGGAAGTCCGCAGCGCCGAACCCTGCCCGGCGGACTCTCCGAAACCCCGAGACGCATTGCGGGCAGGGAGCGTGACGACCGCCGGTCACCCCGGCGCGGCAGGCCGAGAGTGGCCGGCCGCGAGTGCGGGACGCCGGAGCCGCGGCGGCACGGAGGCGTTGCTGGAGACGAAGACAGAAAATGGGCAAGCACCGCAAGTCCACCAACACCCGCCGCAACATGACCCGCGTCGCCGTCGCCGGCGCGATGGTCGCCGCGCCGTTCGCGATGACCATGCCGGCCAACGCGGCCTCGGAGTCCACTTGGGACGCCGTCGCGCAGTGCGAGAGCGGTGGCAACTGGAGCATCAACACCGGCAACGGTTACTACGGTGGTCTGCAGTTCAGCCAGTCCACCTGGGCCGGCTACGGTGGCACCAACTACGCCTCGAACGCCGCGCAGGCCAGCAAGTCGCAGCAGATCGCCGTGGCCGAGCGCGTGCTGCAGGCCCAGGGCCCGGGGGCGTGGCCGGTGTGCTCCAAGAAGGCCGGTCTGACCAAGAGCGGCAGCGCCGAGCACCAGGACGTCTCCTCGAGCAAGAAGAGCACCGAGAAGAAGTCCAGCTCGTCGGAGAAGAAGTCCACGACCAAGAAGAACCCGGTCAAGAAGACCGTCCAGGTCGAGGGCACCTACACCGTCCAGGTCGGTGACACCCTCAGCTCCATCGCCGAGAAGAGCGGCGTGAGCTGGGAGTCGATCTTCGACAAGAACCGCTCCGTGGTCAAGGACGCGAACGTGATCTTCCCGGGTCAGCAGCTCGCCATCAAGTGACCCACCCCGTCTTCGGACCAGGGTGCGCGTGAACGAGGGACCCCGCCTGCCTCTCTCCGGCGGGGTCCCTCGTTCACGATTCCGGATGTGCTTCTCACTTGAGCTTGCGGCGGCGTAGGTCGTTGCGGATGTCCCATGCGGTCCAGCCGATTCCGGCGAAGGCGAGAAAGCCCAACAGCAGGAGGAGTTCGGTCACGTTCGGCTCCCTTCGGATCTTGACGGACACCGTCGGGATCAAATCCGAGCGTAATTGCACATTCGTTGATCGCCGAGCGTATTACCGCAATGAACCCCAACGGGTGAGCAGGCGAGAGCAGGTGCTCCGCCGTTCGGCCTCAAAACTCCGCAACCACAAGAAAAGCGCATCAGTCGTGAATCCGGCTCTGAACTCACGAGCCGTTCGACGATCACGCAGCGTTCCCGCGTGAAATCAACGCGAGTGAAAACGTCCCGATAGCGGGACTTGTCGGCATGTCCGCGCTGCCACGTCCCCCGGTCCCGCCGGACCATTGACGTGACCGCACTCACCCCGCGCGCCCCTACCCCCGGCTTTCGGAAAGGGGACCTCGATGTTCACCGCAGTTCAGCTCGATGCCGCGGCCTCTTCCGGCATCGACGGCTGGGTCGGACCGGCCTCGATCACCGCCGGTCTCGTGCTCTTGATCGTCGCGCTGTTTCGCCGCAGCAGGGCCACACTGGCCAAGAAGCGAAGGGCGGCGCGACCTAGTGCGGCCGATTAGCGGTGTCGCGCAGCCCTGAGCCGATCTGGCGTCCCGCGTGTGACGGGCGCCTGAGGGGGAGGGGATGCATGGCCGACACCACTCGGGAGACCGACGAACCATCGGTCGACCAGACACCGGTCCCGCGCCAAGCAGCGGAGCAAACCGGCCGACACCGGCCGTCTGACCAGCAGACCAGCACCGACCAGCGTTGGACGGTCGTCCCAGCACCGACCCAGCAACCCGCCGGGCGGGGGCTGGACGTGCGCACGACCGCCGCCATCAACACCGGGCGGCTGGCCGCGGCGATGTCGCAGCGCCTCGGCCTGGGATCCGGCGGCATGATCGGTGGCCGTCTGGCGCTGAGGCTACAGCCCAACCTCCTGCAGCGGCTGGCAACCGGCCGGCGTGTCGTCATGGTCACCGGCACCAACGGCAAGACCACCACCACGCAGATGGTCGCCGAAGCCCTGCGCGCCCAGGCGCCCGCGGTGTCCAACGCCACCGGCGCGAACATGCTCGACGGCCACGTCGCCGCCCTGATGACCAGGCTCGACGCCCCGTTCGCGGCCCTGGAGGTCGACGAGCTGCACCTGACGCAGGTCACCGAGCGCTTCGAACCGGCCGCGATCCTGCTGCTCAACCTCAGCCGCGACCAGCTCGACCGGGTCGGGGAGGTGCGCACCGTGGCCGCCAGCATCCAGCGCGCGCTGGCCCAAGCACCCGGCGCGCAGGTCATCGCCAACCGCGACGACCCCAACATCGTCTTCGCCGCCTCCGAGCACCCCCACGTCACCTGGGTCTCCGGCGGCGTGCGGTGGCGCGACGACGCCCTGAACTGCCCCCGCTGCGGCGCCTTCATCGGCGACGTCGACCGCGACTGGCGCTGCCAGTGCGGCCTGGCCCGCCCGCCCGCTGACTGGAAGGTCACCGACACCGGTGTCCTCGACGCCGAAGGCACCCACCACGAGCTCGCCCTGGCCCTGCCCGGGCACGTCAACCGCGTCAACGCCACCTTCGCGCTGGCCGCGGCCCTGGACCTCGGCGGTGAGGAAGCCCCCGCGCTGGCCCGCATCCGCCGCATCTCGCAGGCCGCAGGCCGCTACGACACCCTGCGCGTCGGCGGCCGCAAGGTGCGGCTGCTGCTGGCCAAGAACCCCGCCAGCTGGCTGGAGATGCTCGACCTGGTCTCCGGCAACGACGAACCGCTGGTGCTGGTGGTCAACAGCCGCGAAGCCGACGGGTACGACGTCTCCTGGCTGTGGGACGTCGACTTCGAGATGCTGCGCGGCCGACCCGTGCAAGTCGCCGGCGACCGCGCCCTGGACCTGGCGGTCCGGCTGCGCTACGCCCAGGTGCCCGCCACCGTCGCCTCCACCGTGGAGGTCGCCCTCGGCGGCACCGACGGCGGCGTGCCCGACGTGATCGCCAACTACACCGCCTTCCGCGACGTGCTGACCAGGAGTCGACGATGACCGGGGAACGAGTCCGCATCGCCCTCGTGCTGCCCGACCTGCTGGGGACCTACGGCGACCGCGGCAACGCGATCGTGCTGGCGCAGCGGCTGCGCTGGCGCGGCATCGGCAGCCAGCTGGTCACCGTGCTCTCCTCCGACGACGCCGTGCCGGAGGGCTGCGACCTCTACCTCATCGGTGGTGGTGAGGACGTCGCCCAGGTCGCGGCCGTGCGCTTCCTGCGCCGGGGCGCCGGCCTGACCCGCGCCGTGCAGCACGGGGTTCCGGTGCTGGGCATCTGCGGCGGCCTGCAGGTGCTGGGCACCAGCTTCGTCACCGGCGACGGGCAGCGCCACGAAGGCATGGGCCTGGTCGACGCCTCCACCGAACCCGGGCGCGGACGAGCCATCGGCGAGGTCACCACCCAAGCCACCCTCGGCGGCGTCGGCATGCTCACCGGCTTCGAGAACCACCTCGGCCGCACCGCCCTCGGCCCCGGCTCGCATGCGCTGGGCAGGGTGGTCCGGGGCACCGGCAACGGCCACGACCAGGCCGAAGGCGCCGTCAACGGGCACGTCATCTGCACCTACATGCACGGCCCCGTCCTCGCGCGCAACCCGAAGCTGGCCGACCTGCTGCTGGAGTGGGCCATCGGCGAACCCCTGGCGCCCCTGCCGGACCCGCCGGAGCTCAAGGCGCTGCGCACCGAACGCACCCGCGTGCACGTGCGCAACCGCAAGTAGTCAGCGACGGGCGAACCGGCCCAGCTTGCGCAGGGCCGGCTTGAGCTCCGGCGCCCGCAGCAACGCCAGCACGCCGAGGCTGACCGCGAGCACCACCACCCCGTGCAGCAGCAGCGCCAGCCACGCATCGGCCCACGGGCTCAGCGGCCCCAGCAGCGCGCGCACCCCGGAGAGCACCACCAGCGAGCACACCGCACCGGCGGCCCCGGCCACCAGCGCGCGCAGGCAACCCGCCAGCGTCGCGCCGGTGCGCAACGACCCGAGCCGGGCCCGCAACCAGACCTGGCCGACGACCGCGCCCAGCAGGAAGCTCGCCGACATCGCCGCGGTCACCCCGAGCACCAGGTCCTCCGGAGCCACCGTGGCCAGCACCAGGTAGCACAGCGCGCTGCGCACCACGACCATGATCACGTTGATCCAGGTCGGCGTGCGCGCGTCGTGCATCGCGTAGAACGCGCGCAGCTGCAGCATCGTGATCCCGAACGGCACCACCCCGGCCGCGGCCGCCGCCAGCGCCCAACCGAGCCGCCCGGCGGCGGCCACGTCGCTGGCGCCCAGCGAGAAGAACGCCACCGACAGCGGGCCGCCCGCCACCACCAGCAGCGCGCTGACCGGCATCAGCAGCACCGCGGTCATCCGCGTGCCCCACGCGACGTCGTCGACGAACGCCCGCGTGTGCCCGGCCGCGGCGGATTCGCTGATGCGCGGCATCAGCGCCGTCAGCAGCGACACCCCCAGCACGCCGTAGGGCACCTGTGAGAGCAGCCACGCGTAGTTGAACGTCGCCACGCTGCCCGGGGTGCCCTGCGCGGTGACGCGGGTGATCACCACCATCCCGGCCTGGCTGACCAGCGTGTAGAGCACCACCCAGCCGGCCAGCCCGCCGAACTCCGAGAGCCGCCGGTCCCAGCCCCACCGCCACCGGTAGCGGAACCCGCTGCGCCGCAGCGACACCACCATCACCAGCAGCTGGCTGGTGATGCCTGCCAGCGTTCCCAGACCGAGGATCAGCAGCTTCGGTTCACCGATGCGCACCGGGTCGGTGGAGATCTCCCCGGGCACCAGGGCGTAGACCGCGACGGTGGCGATCACGACCAGGTTGTTGACCACCGGGGCCCACGCGGGAGTGCCGAAGACCCCGCGCACGTTGAGGATCGCCTGCAGCAGCGCCGACATGCCGTAGCAGACGATCCCGGGCAGCAGCAGGTAGGCGAAGGCGGTGGTGAGCTCGGCGTTGGCGCGGGTGTCGGCACCCAGGTACAGGGCGGTGAGCAAACCGGCGCAGGCCACGGCCACGGCGGTGGCGACCACCAGCAGCACCGCGCCCATCGTGATCATCCACTGCGCGTAGGACTCGCCCTGCTCGGGCCCCTCCTGCTGGGCGCGCACCAGCAGCGGCACGGCGATGCTGGTCAGCACCCCGCCCAGCAGCAGCTCGTTGACCACGGTCGGCAGGGTGTTGGCCACGGTGTAGGAGTCGTTGACCATGCCCAGCCCGAGCACCACGACCAGCAGCACCTTGGCCAGCAGCCCGCTGACCCTGCTGGTGGCGGTGGCCACGGCCATCGCCGCGCTCGCGCGGGCCAGTGAGGGGCGGCGAACACCGGTGTCGGCCTGATCGACCACGTAGCCCTCCCCTCGGTGCGCTCGATGCCGAAGGTGCCACGAAACACCCGATCTCGCCGGGCGGAGCCGATCCGTGGCAGGCTGATCGTTGACGGCTGCGGAAGGGGTGCGCGGGTGATCGTGTTCGGGGTCGTGCTGTTGGTAGCCGGGGCGGTGGTGGCGATCGCCTACGGCGGTGACGCGGGCGGCTGGCTGCTGCCGGTCGGTCTGATGGCCGCAGGCCTGGGCGTCTCGATCGCAGGACTGGTCGCGCGGGTGCGCCGCTCCCCGCTGCGCGCCGCCGTGCGCGCGCACCGCACCGGAGCGGCAGGCTCGCCGCTCGACCGCGTGCGGGCCCTGCCGGCGATGCTGGGCGCGACCGCCCGCGGCCGGAACCCGCAGCTGCCGCGCTACCAGCTGCTGCTGTGGCTGATCGCGCTGGTCTACCTGGTCTCGCCGATCGACCTCATCCCGGAGTTCCTGCCGCTGCTGGGCATCGGCGACGACATCGGCGTCGCCAGCTGGCTGCTGACCAGCCTCTACGCCGAATCGGGCAACTACCTCGCAGGCGAGGACGAGCGCCGTGAGATCGAACCGGGGGAGCGTCAGTAGGAGTCGCCGGGTTGGACGTGCTGGGTGTCGGCGCGGCGGTTCTTGCGGCGGCCGAACAGGGCGTGATCGATCGACCAGGTGCCGGCGTTGAAGCTCATCGCGAGCACGGCCGCGCCGATGGCCAGCGGCAGCTCGAAGCCGTTGGGCGCGAACAGCCCGTGCTGCAGGTGCACGAACAGGATCGCCCCGGCCATGTCGATGGCCACCGCGATGCCGACCAGCGGCAACGCGATGCCGAGGATCAGCAGGATCCCGCCGGCCAGCTCGACGATGGTCGCGTACCAGGCGGAGACGTGGGGCAGCGGGACGCCCATCTTGCCGAAGTTCTGCGCTGTGGTCGGGATGCCCCACACCATCAGCTTCTGCCACCCGTGGGCGATGAGGATGACCCCGACCCCGATGCGGCCGATGATCGTGAAGAAGCTCCGAATCGCGTTCATGGCAACTCCCGTGTTGGTCACCTGCGTCGAGTGACCCCAGTGTGGTGGCGATCGACTTCCCCGACATCTCGAAGTCGCGGCCGCGCACACGACTGTGGCCCCGGCGAACCGCCGGGGCCACAGTCCTCAGGACGTCACTTGAGCAGGTTGCGGGCCATGACCATGCGCTGGACCTGATTGGTGCCCTCGTAGATCTGGGTGATCTTGGCGTCGCGCATCATGCGCTCGACCGGGAAGTCGCGGGTGTAGCCGGCGCCGCCGAAGAGCTGGACGGCGTCGGTGGTGACCTCCATCGCCACGTCGGAGGCGAAGCACTTGGCGGCGGCGGAGATGAACCCGAGGTTCGGCTCGCCGCGCTCGGCGCGGGCGGCGGCGACGTAGACCATCTGGCGGGCCGACTCGACCTTCATCGCCATGTCGGCGAGCATGAACTGCACGCCCTGGAACTCGGCGATGGCCTTGCCGAACTGCTTGCGCTCCTTGACGTAGGCCAGCGCGTGGTCGAGCGCGCCCTGCGCGATGCCGACCGCCTGCGCACCGATCGTCGGGCGGGTGTGGTCGAGGGTCTTGAGCGCGGTCTTGAAGCCGGTGCCCGGTTCGCCGATGATCCGGTCGGCCGGGATGGTGGCGTCCTCGAAGTACAGCTCGACGGTGGGCGAGCCCTTGATGCCGAGCTTCTTCTCCTTCGGGCCGACGGTGAAGCCCGGGTCGTCGGCGTGCACGGCGAAGGCGCTGATGCCGTTGGCGCCCTTGTCCGGGTCGGTCACGGCCATGACCGTGTACCACTTGGACACGCCGCCGTTGGTGATCCAGCACTTGCTGCCGTTGAGCACCCAGTTGTCGCCGTCGAGGCGGGCGCGGGTCTTCATCGCCGCGGCGTCGGAACCGGCTTCGCGCTCGGACAGCGCGTAGGAGGCGGTGGTCTCACCGCTGGCGATGGCGGGCAGGACCTGCTTCTTGAGGTCGTCGGAGGCCGACAGGATGATCGGCATGGTGCCGAGCTTGTTGACCGCGGGGATCAGCGAGGAGGAGCCGCACACGCGGGCGACCTCTTCGATGACGATGCAGGTGGACACCGAGTCGGCGCCTTCGCCGCCGTATTCCTCGGGAATGTGCGTGGCGGCGAAACCCGCCTTGACCAGGGCGTCGAGTGCTTCCTTCGGGTAGCGCTCCTGCTCGTCGACCTCCGCCGCGTAGGGCGCGATCTCCTTCTCCGCCAGGGCGCGCACCGCCTCGCGCAGGGCTTCGTGCTCCTCGGCGAGCTGGTAGGTGCCGAAGTTCGGGTCCACCGGGTCCCTCCCTAGTCCCGTCGCTTGGCCGCGGCGGGGGTTCGTCGCATGCCGCCCGCGTAACGCGGCGGACCTGATATCGACGTCATCGTAACGGCACTGAGTGCCACTAGCAATTCGCGGTGCTATATTCCGGCCATGTCCGAGGCAGTCGCTGCGGCGCCCAAGCCCCGTTCCGGACGAACTCCGCACGGCCGCCGGAAGGTGCGCAGCGCGATCGCGGTCGCCGCGTTGGAGAAGTTCGCCGAGCAGGGCTTCGAGGCGACCACTGTGGACCAGATCGCCGAAGCCGCCGGGGTGGGCCGGCGGACCTTCTTCCGGTACTTCCGGTCCAAGGAGGACGTCGTGTTCCCCGGGCACGACGAACGGCTCGCCGAGGTCGTGGAGCTGCTGGAGGGCGCCGACCCCGACGCCGACGCGCTGCTGGTGCTGGGCGAGGCGGCCGAGTTCGTGCTGGGCATGTACCTGGAGGAGCCCGAGGTCTCGCTGAAGCGCTCGGAGCTGACCAGGCAGGTTCCGTCCTTGCGGGACAAGGAGATCGCGAGCATCGACCGCTACCAGCGCGTCTTCGCCCGCTACCTGCGCGCCCGCTTCGCCGGCCAGCCCGACGCCGAGCTGCACGCCGCGGTGGCCGCTGCGGCGGTGGTCGCCGCGCACAACCACGTGCTGCGGCAGTGGCTGCGCAGCGGGGGAGAGCTCGACGCGCGGGCGGCGTTGCGGCACGCCACCGACCAGGTCGCCGAGGCGCTGGCGGGGCAGTGGCCGACCGGGGAGTCCGAACAGGACGACGAGGCGGTCGTGGTGGCGGCGGTGCGGACCTCGGCGTCGGCCGGGGTGGTCCTCAAGCACGTCCGGGAAGCGCTGCGCGACCTCGAGCGCTGAAGCGCGCGGCACTGAGTGCCGAACATGATCGCCGCACAGTCACATGTTGATTACATCCATGGTTTCAGTGTCGAGTGAATTCAATGCGGGTGGGCGGGGCACCTCTGCGCACCACCCACCCCGAAAGATCACGCCAGGAAGGCCTCGAGCGCGTCAGCTCCGGCGGGGGCGCCGCCGGAGGAGTGCAGCAGCTCGCGCATGCGGTCGAGCCCGCGGCGGACCTCGGCGTCGACGGTGATCCGGTCGACGGTTTCCCGCAGCTCGGCGGCGGTGACGGTGTCGGTGTCGAGCTTGACGCCGAGCCCCAGCTCCTCGGCGCGGGCGGCGTTGGCGGCCTGCTCGGGCATCTGCGGGACGGCGACGAGCGGAACGCCGGCGTGCACGGACTCCATCGTCGAGTTCATCCCGGCGTGCGAGACGAACGCCGCCGCGCGCCGCAGCACGGCGGGTTGCGGGAAGGAGCGGCGGACGTCGAAGTTCGCCGGAACCTCACCCAGATCGGCGATGTCGATGCGCGAACCGACCGACATCGCGACCTGCCAGCCGCTGCCGGCGAAGGCCTCCACGCACAGCCGGTAGAACTCCGGGCGCTGGTTGAACGCGGTCCCCAGCGAGATGAACAGCAGCGGGCGCTGCGGGTCGGCGGGGGAGTAGGGCTCGTTCTCGCGATCGCCCAGCAGGGGGCCGATGAAGCGGAAGCGCTCGTCGAAGGTCTCGTGCTCGAGCTGGAACTGCTCGGGCAGGAACACCAGGTTCAGCTCGGCCGGAACGGTGCCGAACAGCGAGGGTGCCGCGACCCCGAACTCCGCACCGAGCGCGCTGATCTCCTCCTGGACCCTGGCCATCGCTTCCGGGGGAGGGGCTCCCAGCGCCGAAGCGTGTTCGGCCATCACCGAGGTGCGCAGGTCGAACTTCTCGTTGCTGGCGAAGTTGGGCACCAGCGCGACCGCTGGGACACCGAGCTTGTCGGCGAGCATGCGCCCGTAGGTGGTCATCACGTCGCTGCACACCGCGTCCGGCGGCGCGTCGGCGAAGTGCTCCAGCAGGACCGGCATGCACTTGCGGACGTCGTCGACGAAGAACTCCGCCATCCTGCGCAGGCGCTCGGGGCTCAGGGGATTGCCCGCGGCGCCGAGGTCGGGGATCTGGGTGGGCAGGTCGACGACCTCGGCGCCGGTGGCGCGCACGGCCTCGGCGGCGTCGGCGCCGACCGCGTAGCTGACGCGGTGGCCGCGGTCGAGCAGTTCGGTGACCAGCGCCAGCGTCGGGTTGACGTGACCGAAGGCGGGAACGCTGGTGAACAGGAAGTGCTTCTTCATGGCTCCTCGAAACCGGTTACAGGGGGCGGCGGAAACCGCGGACGGCGATGGCGATGCCGAGGGCGCACAGCAGCGCGCTGGTGGCCAGCGCCGAGATCACGCCGGTGCCGGTGGGCAGCGCCAGCGAGAGGTTGCGGGAGGCGTCGACGGCGTAGGTCAGCGGGTTGATCTTGGCGACGACGCTCAGCCAGTCCGGCAGCGCCTGCACGGGGACGAACGCGCTGGAGGCGAACATCAGCGGGAACATCGCCAGGAAACCGATGCTCTGCATGACCTCCTCCTTGCGCAGCCAGGCGCCCAGGGCGAGGAAGATCCACGACAGCGACCAGCTGACGAACAGCGCCAAGCCGAAGGCTCCGAGCGTGCCGCCGATGCCGCCGGCGGGCTCGAAGCCGAACAGCAGGGAGGCCACCGACAGCAGGACGATCAGCTGCACGGCGGTGCGCGCCAGGTCCGACAGGCTGCGGGCGATGAGCACCGAGCTCATGCCGATCGGCAGGGCGCGGAAGCGGGCGATGACGCCGTTCTTCAGGTCGGTGACCAGGCCGACGCCGGACTGCATGGCCGCGCCGATCCCGGTGGTGACCAGGATGGCCGGCATTAGGTAGTTGATGTAGCTGCCGCCCTGGTCGGCGACGTTGCCCAGCATGGCATTGCCGAAGACCTGGCTGAACAGCACGAGCATGATCAGCGGTTGCAGCAGGCTGAAGACGACCACGCGCGGGTCCTTGACCACGGCGCGCAACGACCGGCCGGTCAGCACCAGGATCTGGGTGGGGTAGGAGGCGCCGCGCCATCGGCGTCCGGTGGGTGCGGCGGTGCTCGGCGGAGCGATGGTGGTCACGGGTTCCCCTCAGGCGGCGGTGGGCGTGTGGTGGGCCAGGGCGAGGTAGACGTCGTCGAGGGTCGGTTCGCCCAGTCCGAGGTCGCCGATGTCGATGGCGGCGTCGTCGAGGGCCCGGACCACGTCGGCGAGCTGGCGCGAGGCGCTGACCGGGATGATCAGCCGGGTGTCGTCGTGGGCGGGGTCGAACCCGGCGCGGCGCAGGGCGCCGAGCGCCTCGGTGCTGCGGGAGGCGTCGGTGAGGGTGGCGTTGACGGTGCGCTGGCCGACCTGGGACTTGAGCTGCTCTGCGGTGCCGTGGGCCACGACCTTGCCCGCCGAGAGCACGGTGATGGAGTCGGCGAGGCGGTCGGCCTCGTCGAGGTGCTGGGTGGTCAGCAGCACGGTGGTGCCGTCGGCGACGAGGTTCTCCACGATCTGCCAGAGGTTGAGCCTGCTGACCGGGTCGAGGCCGGTGGTGGGTTCGTCGAGGAAGATCACGTCGGGGTGGCCGACGAGGCTGGCGGCGATGTCGAGCCTGCGCCGCATGCCGCCGGAGTAGGTGCGGGCCGGGCGGCGGGCGGCCTCGGCGAGATCGAAGGTCTGCAGGAGTTCGTCGGCGCGCTGCCGGGCCTCGCGGCGGCCTGCGCCGAGCAGGCGCGCGATGAGCAGCAGGTTGTCGTGGCCGGAGAGCTGCTCGTCGACGGAAGCGAACTGGCCGGTCAGGCCGATGCGGGCGGTGACCTCGCGCCGGTGGCGGACCACGTCGAGTCCGGCGATGCGCGCGGTGCCGCTGGTGGGCGGCAGCAGCGTGCTGAGGATGTTGATCAGCGTGGTCTTGCCCGCGCCGTTGTGGCCGAGCAGGCCGAGCACGCTGCCCTGGCCCACGGAGATGCTGACGTCGTCGAGGGCGGTGACGTCGCCGAACCGCTGCGTGATGTGGTGCGCTTCGATGATCGGGTCGGTCATCGGGACTCCTCGTGGTCGGTGGTCGCGTCGAGGGCGCCGTGCAGCAGCACGTCGACGCGGGCGCGGATCTCGGCGCGGTGGTCGACGTCGCTGGTGTCGAGGGCGGTGGCGGTGAACCGGATGCCGAGCACCAGCGACTGCAGGTAGTTGGCCAGGTCGCCGGGCGGGATCCGCAGCTCTCGCGGGTCGACCAGCGAGGCGACGGCGTCGTTGAGGTCGCGGATGAACTGCTCGCGGACCTCCTGCAGTCCCGCCGGTTTGCCCTGGCCGCCTCCGCGCAGGTCGAACCCGGAGGCGGCCAGGGTGTGCACGAGCTCTCCGAAGCTGGTGAAGTGCTCGTAGAACAGCTGGGCGGCCTCGGTCAGCCTGTCGGCGACGTCGGTGTCGCGGGGGACCGCGCGCACGTGGGCGCACAGCTCGTCCGGTCGCAGCGCGGCGGTGACGCAGGCCTGCAGCAGCTCGGTCTTGTCGTGGAAGGCGCGGAACACGGTGCCTTCGGCGATCCCGGCGGCCTGGGCGATCTGCTTGGTGGTGATGTGCGCGCCGTGCTCGCGCACGAGGGGGAGCACGGATTCGACGATCGCCTCGCGTCGCTGTTCTGGGCTCATCGCCGACGCGCGCCTGCGCGGTGGTTCTGCGGTCACCACTCCAAAGTAGGAGTGAGTAGTCACTCATGTCAATGAGCGAGCACTCACTCACTGCGGAGGAGTGAAGGGGGACGGTTTCACCGAAGGCGGCGACGACACATCATCAGCATCTGTGGTTTCAGTGTCAAATGAAATGAACTCGCCACCTCAAACGTCCTGCACCGAGCTGGAAAACGCCTCGAGGGAGACGGAGGCGCGCCGCCTGGTCCTGGGAGGTCGTGCTTCGACCTGGGGCGGCGCGCCGGCTCGCTGGTCAGTCGTAGCCGCGGATGACGTGGCTTTCGTCCTCTTCGGTTTCGACCGATTCCCGGCGGTTCTGGACCGGCAGCTCCAGGTCCACGTCCGGGTTGAAGGAGTCCTGCGGGGCGGCTCGATGATCTGAGAGCGTCATGGCGGGGCTCCTCTCGGCAACGGATTTCACCGGCCGATCGTGCGCCGCTGATGGACAGATCGCATGTGCGACGCGCCACACACCGTTCGGAATCCCCCGGTTGAGCAGCGTTTCTTCCCGAATATTAACCTCTATACCTTCAGCGCAGACTGAAATAAATGCTTCGCATCAACAGTCACTCCAGCACCAAAAGACAGCTGAAGAGGAAGGTCAGGTTCGAGGGTTCAGTCGCTGGCCGGCTCGGGTGCCGAGGAACTCGCCGGCGTCGACGACGGTCCGGCCTGCCAGGCACACCCAGGGGATCCCGGCGGGCGGGCGCACCGGGTCCTGGTAGTCGCCGACGTCGATGACGATGTCGGGGTCGAAGGCCACGAGGTCGGCGATGCGGCCGGGCGCGATCACGCCTCGGTCGGGGATGCCGAAGGCCTCGGCCGGCAGCGAGGTCATGCGCCGGATCGCATCGGGCAGGTCCAGGACGCCGCGTTCGCGGGCGTAGCGCCCGAGGACGCGCGGGAAGGTCCCGGTCATGCGCGGGTGGGGGCGGCCGCCGCTGCCGGGCGGCAGGCCGTCGGAGCCGATCATGGTGCCCGCGTCGCGCAGGGCCAGTTCGAGGTCGTCCTCGTGCATCGAGAAGTGGATCATCGCCACGCGGAGGTCCTCGTCGACCAGGACGTCGATGAGGACCTGGAGCGGGTCGGTGTCCTCGGCAGCGGCGAGTTCGGCGAGGGTGCGGCCTTCGCGGCGGTGGCTGGCGGTGGTGGCGATGAGGATGCGGTCGGGGTGGAGGTTCTCGCCGAGTGCGGCGGCGAGTTCGTCGTGCGCAACGGTCGCGGTGAGCCGGGCGAGGGTGTGCTCGCTGCTGCCGGTGAGGTAGTCGGTGGGCAGCACGGAGGTCAGGGTGGTCGAGGATGCGGTGTAGGGGTAGACGTCCTGGAGGACGTCGTGCCCGGACTGGCGGGCGAGGTGGATGCGGTCGAGCGCGGCGGGCATCGTGCCCCAGTTGCGCGGGCCGGTGACCTTGAGGTGCGAGAGGTGGGTGCGTCCGGCGACTCGGCCGATGTGCAGGGCTTCGTCGATGGCTTCGAGGAGGTGGTCGCCTTCGTCGCGCATGTGCGTGGCGTAGAGGCCGTCGCCGCCGAGAACTTCGGCCAGCGCGGTGAGTTCGCCAGTGGTGGCGAACATGGCGGGTGGGTAGATGAGCCCGGTGGAGAGTCCGAAGGCACCGGCGCTCATGCCTTCTTCGAGCATGGCGCGCATGTGCCGCAGTCCCTCGGTGCTGGGTGCGGCATCGGTCATGCCGGTGGCGGCCACGCGCAGGGTTCCGTGGCCGATGAGGGGGCAGTGGTTGGTGACGTGGCCTGCGCTGTCGGTGGCGGTGAACAGCTCGGCGAAGCCGCTCCAGGTGATCTCGACGGGCGGGAAGAGGCGGCGGAGGAATCCGTCGAGGACGTCGGTGCGGGTGTTGGGGGCGAGGCTGAAGCCGCAGTTGCCGACGACTTCGGTGGTGACGCCCTGCAGGATCTTGGTGGTGTCGTGCTCGGTGAGCAGGGGTGCGTTGTCGGCGTGGGAGTGGGCGTCGATGAAGCCGGGGGCGAGGACGAGTCCGGTGAGGTCGCGGCGGGGGTGGTGCTGGGGCAGGGTGCCGGGTGGTTCGACTGCGGTGATGCGGCCGCGGTCGAGCAGGACCTCGGCGTCGCGCAGGGGTGCGCCGGTGCCGTCGGCGAGCCGGGCTCCGGTGAGCAGCTCGGTCATGCGCGGGCCTTCCTGGGAGTTGGCTCTCATCGGGAAATTCGGGCTGGCGGGTGCGGTGTTGGAGGTGGTGTCGATGTTGTGGGAGAGGGGTGCGGCGTGCACGGCGAGTTCAAGGTCCCGGGCGGGAAGTTGGTGGCGGTCGATGTGGAGGTGGCCGCGGGCCGGTTGTCGGACGTGCGGGTGAGCGGGGACTTCTTCCTGGAGCCGGATGAGGCGTTGGAGTCGATCAACGCCTCGTTGGTGGGTGCGCCGGTGTCGGCGGAGGCGGAGGAGTTGGTGCGGCGGATCCGGGGTGGGTTGCCGGAGGAGGCGCGGTTGGTGGGGTTTTCGGCGGAGGCGGTGGCCACGGCGGTGCGTCGGGCGTTGACGCGGGCGTCGGGGTGGGGTGATCACGCGTGGGAGTTGGTGCGTGAGCGTCCGCGGTCGCCGTTGATGCACATGGCCCTGGACGAGGTGCTGGCCGAGGAGGTGGGTGCGGGTCGTCGGCGTCCGACGTTGCGGTTCTGGGAGTGGGCGTCGCCTGCGGTGATCCTGGGTGGGTTCCAGTCGGTGCGCAACGAGGTGGATCTGGAGGCGGCGGGGCGTCACGGGGTCGAGGTGGTGCGGCGGATCACCGGTGGTGGGGCGATGTTCGTGGAGCCGGGCAACACGGTGACGTATTCGCTGTACGCGCCGCCGTCGTTGGTGGCGGGGATGTCGATCGCCGAGTCGTACCCGTTCTTGGACGACTGGGTGTTGGGTGTGCTGCGGGATGTGGGGCTCAACGTCTGGTACCAGCCGCTCAACGACATCGCTTCGGATGGCGGGAAGATCGGTGGTGCGGCGCAGAAGCGGATGGCTTCGGGTGCGGTGCTGCACCACGTGACGATGTCGTACTCGATCGACGGCGCGAAGTTGGGTGAGGTGTTGCGCGTGGGTCGGGAGAAGTTGTCGGACAAGGGTGTGGGGAGTGCGGCCAAGCGGGTGGATCCGCTGGCGCGGCAGACGGGGTTGGCTCGTGAGGTGGTCATCGAGCGGCTGATCGCGGGGTTCCGGTCGCGGTTCGGGCTCGTCGAGGGGCCGGTGAGCGCGGGGGAGCGGGCTCGTGCCGAGGAGTTGGTGGCCTCGAAGTTCGCGACGGAGCGGTGGTTGTGGCGGGTGCCGTGATCAGGTGATGACGTTGGGGACGCCGGGGGTGCTGCGTTTGCGGCGGAGCCAGATCTTGCGGGTGCCGTCGGCGTAGAGCAGGACGCGGGAGAGTTCCCAGCCGGAGTATTCGGCGTGGATGCTGAGTTGGGTCGCGGCGCTGATCCGGGTGATGCCGGGTGGCAGGCGCAGCGGCCGGTACTCCCAGTCGGTGTCGAGTCCTTCTGTCGTGCTCACGGTCTCACCACCTGGTATCCGGCGCCGTTGGCGGAGGCGATGTAGAGGGTGTGGGTGTTTGGGTCGAGTGCGAGGGAGTCGGGTTGGCTGATGGTGGGGATGCGGTGGGTTTCGCGGGGTTCGCCGCCTGCGATGTCGTAGCCGACGAGTTCGTTGGTGGCGGTGAGGGTGGTCCAGGCGGTGTCGGTGGTGGGGTCGTAGGTCAGTCCGTAGGGGGCGCCGGGGACGGGGTAGCGCTGTTTGAGGATGAGGGGGTCGGTGCTGAAGGCCAGGAGTGCTTGGCCGCGGGTGTCGATGGTGAGGATGCGGCCGTAGCGGTCTTGGACGGTGTTGGTGGCGCCTTCGCCTGCGCGCAGTCCTGCGCCTTTTTCGCCGGTGGCCGGGTTGATGGGGGTGATGGCGGTGGTGAGGCGGTCGAGGACGTAGAGCTGGCCGGCTTGGGTGAGCAGTTGTGCGGGGCCTTGGAACTTCTCGGTGGTGGTCGTGGGGTGGCCGTCGGTGAGGATGGTGACGGTGGCGGTGTCGCGCAGGGCGACGGCGGTGCGGTGCGGGTCGAGGTCGATGGCGTCGACGGGTGCGCCTGCCACGGGGGTGGGGTGTGCGGTGGTGGTGCGCAGGTCGATGCGGGTGATCTGGCCGGCGTCGGGGAGTGCTGCGAGGACCTGGCCGCCTTGGGCGCGGAGGGTGCTGGGGGCTGCGGGCAGGTCGAGGGTGCGGCGGTTGCCGGTGGTGGTGTCGATGAGGTTGAGCTGGGGGCCTGCGGCGAGCACGAGGGTGCGGGTGTCGCGGTCGTATGCGGTGTGCTGGGTGGGTGGTGCGGGCTGCACGGTGCCTGCGGGCGGGGTGGTCGCCGGGGGTGCGGTGGCGGGTGTGGCCGCGGTGAGGGTGTCGGTGACCTGGAGGGGGTCGGTGTTGTCGTCCATGCCGCACCCGGTGAGCAGGGTGAAGGTGAGGCAGGTGATGACCAGACGACGCAAGCGAGGCCCTCCTCGGTGGTGCTGCCCTGCGGTGTTGGTGTTTTTCCGCTGGGTGGTTGTTGCTTCCTCCAGCATCCCTGATCGGCGTTGGTGCGCCCGTGTTGGGGTGGTGACCCATCAGCTTGGCATTTCGGATGGGTGGCGGGAAGCGTGCCGAGGGGTGTTATTGGGCTTCGGGGTAGCCGTGCTGGGGTGCGCTGATGTCGTCGAGGGCGGCGCGGATGGCTGGGGGGAGGGTGAGTTCTTCGGTGGTGAGGGCGGTTTTGAGTTGGGCGGTGGTGCGGGCGCCGAGGATGGGGGCGGTGATGCCGGGGCGGTCGCGGACCCAGGCGAGTGCGACGTGGGCGGGTGCGGTGTTGAGTCCTTCGGCTGCGGTGAGCAGGGCTTGGACGATGCGGGCGGCGCGTTCGGTGCGGTGGTGTTCGACGTAGCCGGCGAGGTGGGTGGTGGCGCCTCGGGAGTCGGGTGGGGTGGCGTTGCGGTACTTGCCGGTGAGCACGCCGCGTCCGAGGGGTGCCCAGGCGAGGATGCCGAGTCCGTGGTGTGCGGTGGCGGGGACGACTTCGCGTTCGATGCCGCGTTCGAGCAGGGAGTACTCGACTTGGGTGGAGACCAGGGGTGTGCGGGTGGGGTGGTGGTGCTGGTGGGCGGCGGCGGTGGCGGTTTGCCAGCCGGAGTAGTTGGCGATGCCGGTGTAGCGGACGCGGCCGGTGGTCACGGCGGTGTCGAGGGCGGCGAGTGTTTCGTCGAGGGGGACGCCGGGGTCCCAGGCTTGGAGTTGCCAGAGGTCGATGTGGTCGGTTTTGAGGCGGCGCAGGGAGTCGTCGAGGGCGTTGAGCAGGGAGCCGCGGGAGGCGCCGCCGCCGAAGGGGCCGGGTTTGCGGCGGGCGGCGGCTTTGGTGGCGAGGATGATCTCGTCGCGGGGGAGGTGGTGGGTGAGCAGGTCGCCGAGGAGTTCTTCGGCGTGGCCGTCTTGGTAGACGTCGGCGGTGTCGATGAGGGTGCCGCCTGCGTCGTGGAAGGTGGTCAGCTGGTCGGCTGCTTCGTCGGTGTCGACGTCGAGGCCCCAGGTCATGGTGCCGAGTGCGAGTCGGGAGACGCGGAGGCCGCTGTGGCCGAGTTGTCGCTGTTCCACGGTGTTGGAGGGTAGGCGGTGTGGTGGGTGGGGCTGGTGATGTGGGCTCGGCGGGTCCGACGTGGAGTGGTGTGGATCACACTGTTGGTGGTGTGTCGTCCTTCCGGCTGCGGTGAGTGATCGAGTGCTGGCTGACCTGCCCTGATGGGGTGATCAAGGGTGGGGGAGGCGAGTACGGGGCGATGCTGGAAGATCTGGGGGCCGGGCCAGAAGTTTCGGGTGCGGCCCGGAGTTCCCTTTTCGATCGTGTGGAGTGGGTTTCGTGTCGTGGTTGCAGGCCATGGTTCTGGCCGTGGTCCAGGGGCTCACCGAGTTCCTGCCGATTTCCTCGTCCGGGCATCTGTCGATCGTGTCGAAGTTGTTCTTCGGCGATGACGCGGGTGCCTCGTTCACCGCGGTGACGCAGATCGGCACCGAACTGGCGGTGGTGATCTACTTCATCGGCGACATCGTCCGGCTGGTCGCCGTGTGGTTCCGCGGGCTGGTCAACGCCGAGGTGCGCACCACCCAGGACTACAAGCTGGCCTGGTACGTGATCGTGGGCAGCCTGCCGATCGGGGTCCTGGGTTTCTTCTTCCAGGACTACATCCGCTCGACGCTGCGCAGCCTGTGGATCACCGCGGCAACGCTGGTGATCTTCGGTGTGCTGATGGGGCTGGCCGAGCGGTTCGGCAAGCAGCTGCGCGAGCAGAGCCGGCTGCGGCTCAGCGATGGTGTGCTGATGGGTTTCGCGCAGGCGATGGCGCTGATCCCCGGTGTGTCGCGTTCCGGCGGCACGATCACCGCGGGTCTGGCGCTGGGTCTGCAGCGGGGCACGGCGGTGCGGTTCTCGTTCCTGCTGGCGATCCCGGCGGTGTTCGCCGCCGGTTTGTCGGAGGTCTCGCACGTGTTCGAGCCCAGCCCGTACGGGCTGCAGCCGTCGGTGGCGCAGATGATCGTGGCCACCGTGGTGGCCGGTGTGATCGGGTACGCGGTGATCGCGTGGCTGCTGCGATTCGTGGAGAAGCACAGCGTCTACGTGTTCGTCTGGTACCGGATCGCGCTGGGTGCGGCGTTGTTCGCGATGCTGGGCTTCGGCGTGATCCAGCCGTGAGGTGCTGAGACGGGGAACAGCGATGTCGGGGCGGCCTGCGGGCCGCCCCGACTTTTTTCGTCTCGACCGGGCCCTGCGGCGGTGGGCTGTGCGGTGGCGCCTACCCTCGGCGGACGTGGCGACTCTCATCCTTCTTCGGCACGCGCGTTCGGCGGCCAACGGTTCCGGGGTTCTGGCCGGGCGCACGCCCGGTGTCGGTCTCGACGAGACGGGACGCGGCCAGGCCGCGGGTCTTGCCGCCCGGTTGGAGGGCGTGCCGCTGAGCCGGGTGGTGGTCTCGCCGTTGCAGCGCTGCCAGGAGACCGTGTCGGGGCTGGTGGCCGCGCGCGGGATCGAGCCGGTGGTCGAGGACCGCCTCTCGGAGGTCGACTACGGCGACTGGACCGGGCAGAAGATCAAGGACCTCACCGGCCAGGAGCTGTGGAAGGTCGTCCAGCAGCACCCGTCGGCGGCGGTGTTCCCCGGTGGTGAGGGGCTGGCGCAGGTGCAGGCCCGGGCGGTGGCCGCGGTGCGCGAGCACGACCGGCAGGCCGGGGACAAGGACGTGTGGTTGCTGTGCAGCCACGGGGATGTGATCAAGTCGGTGCTGGCCGATGCGCTGGGGCTGCACCTGGATTCCTTCCAGCGCATCGTGGTCGACCCGTGCTCGGTGAGCGTGGTGCGCTACACCGAGACGCGGCCGTTCGTGCTCAAGATCAACGACACCGGTGGGGACGTGTCCGGGCTGCTGCCGCCGGCCGAGTCCGAGTCGTCCTCGGATGCGGTGGTGGGTGGCAGCACCGGCGGCGGGACGTCCTAGTCGAGCACTTCCACGAGGTGGCAGGTGCGGCGTGGCCGCATGCTGCGCTGGTGGCCGCTGGTGAAGGTCACGGTGACCTGCTCGGTGTCGCCGGTGACGGCCTCGACGATGGCCACCGGGCCGATCGCGCCGTAGAGGCGCACGGGGGTGCCCGGGCGCAGGTTGGCGGCCGGTACGCGCCGGAGGTTGGTGGCGCGGGAGGCCGGGCGCAGCCTGCGGGTCCAGACCCACCAGCCGAGCAGGCCCGCGGCGGCCAGCACCAGCGGCAGCCACGCCCACAGCCAGGTCAGGGCGAGTCCGGCGGCCAGCCCGCTCAGCGCGGCCCACAGGCCTGAGGAGAGCGCCAGCGGCCCGATCTGGAGCCATCCGGTGGTGCGGATGGTGCCGTCGTCTTGGGTGCCGCGCGGGGGTGTGGGCGGGGCTTGGTCGGGGAAGTCGAGGTCTTCGCCGACGTCGCGGCGCTCGGTGTGCGCCGGGGTGATCTTGGCGAGGGTTTCGTGGCCGTGCAGGGCTTGCTCGCGGATGGCGGTGAGTTCGCCGCGCACGAGGGTTTCGCGGTCGGCCAGGGGTGTGTCGTGGCGGGTGTGCTCGGGGTTCACCATTCGCGCCACCTCCAGGTGCCGTCGTCGTTGTCGCACACGTACCGCTCGCCGTCGGTGCCGCGGCCGATGTCGCCGGGTTCGTCGCACGGCTGGCCTTCGGCGATGCCCGGTGGGCGTTGCTCGGTGGTCCGCGGGGTCGTGGTCGGAGTCGGGGTGGTGGTCACCGGTGGTGGGGGTGTGCTGGTGGTCTTTTTCGTGGTGCGCGGGGTGCTGCGCGTGGTGCGGGGGCTCGAGCTCGTGGGTTCGCTGGTGGTCGTGGGGGCCGGGGTCGTGACCGGTGGTGGGGGCGTGGTGGGTGGCGCCGTGGTGGTCACCGGCTGCTGGGGTGGGGAGGCGTGCGGTTGTTCGCCGGTGGCGGGCAGGTTGGTCGCCACGCCTGCTCCGGTGGCCGCGATCAGGGCGGCGGCGGGGACGAGTCGCACCACCAGGGGGCTTTGCCACCAGAGGCGGTGCAGGAAGGCGGGGTGTCGGGGGCGCACGTGCGCGTCTCCTTCGTGCGGGGGTCCCGCGCACCCTAGCCGAAAACCTGTGACCTGCGGATTTCGATCTTGCGCGAAAAACGTTGGCGTTGACCGACCCCGCACGGATCGGCACGCAGCGTCACTGTCCACTGTGGTGAGTGACTGTCGGTGTTCGGGTGCATCATGAGGGCATGGTGATCGAACTGCGCGACCGGGGTGAGCTCGATGCGCTGGATCGAGCCGGGTCGGTGGTGGCCGAGGTGCTGGCCGCGGTGCGCGAGCACGCCGTGCCCGGGGTCTGTCTGGCCGAGCTCGACGAGATCGCCCGCAGCGTGGCCGCCGGGGCCGGGGCGAGACCGGTGGACGGGCGGGTGATCTCCACGTCGGTCAACGACGAGATCACCGGTGGCCCGGCCGACTCGCGGGTGCCCGCGAAGGGCGATTCGCTCAGCGTGGCCGCGATGCTGCAGTTGGACGGCTGGTTCGCCCGCGCGGCCACCAGCCTCACCCTCGGCGCCGGGAGCGTGGAGGACGAGTCGCTGATCGAGGCCACCCGCCAGGCCCTGGCCGACGGCATCGCCGCCGCCCGCCCCGGCGCGCGGCTGGGGGATGTGTGCCGCGCGATCGGGCTGGTGGGGCGCAGCGCCGGTTACGGCATCCCGCCGATCGGCGGTCGCGGCCTGGGCAGGCAAGCGCGGCAGGAACCGTCGGTGCCCAACGACGGGCATCCCGGTCGCGGGATCCCGCTGCGGCCCGGTCTGGTGCTGAGCATCGAGCCGATCTTCACCGCAGGCGGCCACGACCACCTCGACCCCGGCCCCGAGGTCGTGCGCACCGGCGACGAAAGCCGCGCCGCCCACACCGGCCACACCATCGCCATCACCCACCACGGCCCGCGCGTGCTCACCCGCCCCCAGAGCTAATCCACGACCAGCACCACCTTGCCGAGGTTGGTGCGGGATTCGATGACCTCGTGGGCCCGTGCCGCCTCGGCCAGGGGGATCTGCTCGTGGACGCGGGTGCGCAGCCGGCCTTCGCGGTGCCAGTCCCACAGCTCGTCGCGCCAGCAGGCGTGCAGCGCCGGTTTCGGGGGTGAGCCCATGCGGAACCCCGTCGCCGAGGCGCCCCGGGTCATCAGCTCGTGGGAGGAGATCGCACCTGGCCGGGCTGCGAAGGTCACCAGCCTGCCGCCGCGCCCCAGGGCGCGCACCGCCTTGCCCACCAGCTCGCCACCCGCGCCCTCGAGCACCACGTCGACGGGCTCACCCCAGGTGGGTTCGTCGTAGCCGACGACAGTCTCGGCGCCCAGCGTGCGCAGGAACGCGCGCTTGTCGGGCACCGAGCCGACCGCGGCCACCACTGTGGCGCCGTGAGCGCGCGCGAGCTGGACGGCCATCGCGCCCACCGCACTGGCCGCCGCGGTGATCAGCACCGACTCGCCCTGGCCGATCAGGCCGGACGAGCACGCCTGGCGCGCCACCAGCCCGCTGCGCACCAGCGCCACGGCGTCCACGGAATCGGCGTGCTCGGGCACCCGCGAGGCCCTGTTCTCGGCCAGCAGCGCCCGCTCGGCGTAGGCGTGGGCCACGCACATCCCGGTCACCCGCTCGCCAGGGACGAATCCGCGCACCCCGGGCCCCAGCGCTTCGACCACCCCGGCGATCTCCCCGCCCAGCGGTATCGGCTCGGGGCCCTCGCGCACGCGGCGCACCGCGGGCAGTGTCACGCCCACGGCCTCGCAGCGCACCAGCAGCTCACCGAGGCCGGGCACCGGGGTGGGGACGTCTTCGACGAACAGCACCTCGGGTCCGCCGTTGATGACGTAGTTGACGCGTCGCATCACGCTCACTCCTCAAAAATCGATGGGTTCACCAACGAAATCGAGAGTAGAGCGGTCCTCGTTGGGAAGTCCAACGAATTTCGCTAGGCTGCACCCGTGGCCGACACGCCGAGCACCCGCGCCCTGCAGCACATCCACTCCCTGCCCAGCTGGCTGACCGGCCGCGTGGCCGCCCGTGGCCGCGAACTGGTCGCCCACGCCCTGGCCGCCGAAGGACTGCGCCTGAGCCAGCACGCCGTGCTGGCCGCCGTGGCCGAACACGGCCCGCTGGCCCAAGCCGATCTCGTGCGCCGCCTGGACATCGACGCCAAAGACGTCGTCGGACTGGTCAACGAACTGCAGGACAAAGGCCTCCTGCAACGCCGCCCCGACCCGCGCGACCGCCGCAAGAACGCCGTGTCAGCCACCCCCGAAGGCCTGGCCACCCTCACCCGCTGCGCCGCACTGGCCGACCAGGCCAACCAGCAACTCCTTGCTCCGCTCAGCACCGCCGAACGCGAACTGCTGATCACCCTGCTCGAACGGCTCCACCGAGCCGATCAGGACCAGTAGGGCCCGAACTCCTGAAGCTGCCCGCACATCTGCTGCAATCCGCGCGGTCGCTTCAGCAACGTCCCACCCTGGAGCGAGCGTCGGTTCTCTCACGCGGAGGCCCGCAAACCCTGGAAGGCACATCGTCAGATCGCCGCCGCCAAGGTGGTGAGTCCCGGCCCGTCGAGATCGTCGAGCGGCACCCGCCGCCCGGAAACGGCCAGCAGCAGTGCAAGCGCGGGACCGCTGACTTCCGGCCCGTCGCCGATGGACACGTCGGCGTCGACCGTCGTCATGCGGAGACCGGCGACCAGCTCTCTCGCGCCGCCGACGGACGCTGGGGTGCGAACCTGGTAGCGGAGCGATCTCACGACAGCGTCCGCAGGATAGGAGCGGACCAGCTCCAACGGTCGACGGATGTCCTCCCCGTGGACGATCTCCTCGACAAGCCGGCTATCCAGGGGCGCTGGAGGGGTCGACGTCCTCGATGCCACCTGACGAAGCCGCTCCAGCGTTGCTTGCGGCGAGGCGCCGCGCTCGCGCCGCACGCCGCGGGCGTTCTGGCGGTGGAAGTCGAACCGCGCCCGGGCGAGGCCAACCACGAAACCGAGGCGCGTCGTCCGAGCCGCGTTGACGAGATGGGCGGCCACGTCGTGCACAGTCCACCCTTCGCAGAGCGAGGGCTCCTCCCACTGCAGATCACCTATGTTCGAGAGGTCGTCGATCAGCGCGGCACGCTCTGCGTGCACCATCGACCAGACGTCCACCACGGCTCCTCCTTCGCTCGGCCAAGCAGCAGCGCGACCTCGTGCGCGTGCACGGCACCGGCGAGTGCACGATCGCCGACCTCGCCGAGGTCGTCACCGTCTCCCGCACCACGGTCTGCCGCACCCTGCAACGGAGCTCGAACTCAGCCAAGGCCGAGTAACCAAGCCCGCCAATTGCGGCCGGGGCAGCTTCAGGAGTCCGGGGTCCAGTAGCGGTGCACCTCGGCGGGCGCGAAGGCACCCCGGTCGGTGACCACCGTGGTCACCCAGTGCGGATCGGTGACGTCGAAGGCCGGGTAGAGCCCGCTGACCTTGTCGCTGGCACTGCGGCGGCCGAGGGTGTGCAGCACCTCGTCACCGTCGCGGAACTCGATGGGCACCTGCGCCCCCGAGGCGGCGTCGGGATCCGGGCCGTGGCACAACGCGTGAAACGGCACCCCGAAGGCCCGCGCGGCCACCGCCAGCTGCAACGTGCCCACCTTGTTGATCACCGACCCGTCCATCGTGACCCGGTCGCTGGCGGTCACCAGCGCATCCACCCGGCCCTCCCGCATCAACGAGGCCGGCATCCCATCGGTCACCAGAATCGCCGCAACCCCCATCTCGGCCAGCGACTCCGCCGTCAACCGCGCCCCCTGCAGGTACGGGCGGGTCTCGGTGCAGACGAACTCCGGGCGCTTTCCCTGCTCCAGCAACGCCTCCACCAAACCCAGCAGGTAGAGATCACCCCAGCAGTGGGTGAGCACCCGCGCACCCTCGCTGAGCAGGTCCGCGCCCGCCCGGCCCATCTCCCGGCACCGCCGCCGGTAATCGGCGTCGCCGGCGCGTGCGCCCTCCAGCGCCGCGACCGCCACGTCCTCGCGCTCGGCGATCGCCTCCAGCACGAACGCCGCCGCCTTGCGCGGCTGATCGTTGGTCGGCCGCGTGGCGATCAACCGCCGCGCCGCGGCCTGCACCCGCTCCCGCGCCACAGCTGGGTCAGCACCGTCGGCCTCGCGCGCGGCCAGCACCAGCCCCCACAGCACCGCGAAGTACGGGCCCGAGGACTGGGTCACCATCTCCTCGATGGCCCGCGCGACCTCCTCCACCGTGCGCGCGTGCACCCACCGGCGCTCGAAGGGGAACACCCGGCGATCCAGCACGTGCACACCGTCATCGTCCAAGCGGACGCTGTCGGCCAGAACGGGCGCGGAACAAGCAGACATCGAATCCTCAGGTCAGGTCCGGAAAAACGCGGCTACGGGGAAAGCCTAACCAGCCGCGCTCGGTCACCGGAGCACCACCAACTGGTTTGCTAGGCTCACGACACCGCGCTGATCGCCGCACACCGCAGGCTTGATCACCCGAGGACCACGCGACACCCGCGCCCCTCACCCCGCACCACCCGGCGCCCCCGAAGGACCCCCGTGAACCACCCCGTGCCCGCCGAAACCGGCCCCGTGCTGCGCGCCACCGACGTCGACGTCGTGCGCGAAGGCACCCGCCTGCTCACCGCCATCTCCGTGCAGGTCCACCCCGGTCAGCACTGGGCGCTGCTGGGCGCCAACGGCGCAGGCAAATCCACCCTGCTCAGCCTCCTCGGCGCCCACACCCACCCCACCCGCGGCAGCGTCGAGGTCCTCGGCCACCGCCTCGGCGCGGTCGACATGCGCGCCCTGCGCAGCCTCGTCGGCCACATCAACCCCCGCCACCCGCTGCAGAGCCCGCTGACCGTGCGCCAGGTCGTGCTCACCGGCCTCACCAACACCACCGAACTCGTCCCGCGCTGGCAGCCCTCCGCCGACGACAGCGCCCGCGCGGACCGGCTGATCAGCCTGCTGGGCATCACCGACCGCGCCTACGCCCGCTGGAACACCCTCTCCCAAGGCGAACGCGGCCGCGCGCTCATCGCCCGCGCCCTCATGCCCCAGCCGCGGCTGCTGCTGCTCGACGAACCGGCCACCGGCCTGGACCTGGCCGCCCGCGAACAACTGCTCACCAGCCTCGAAGACCTGCGCACCGGACACCCCCGGCTGGCCACCGTCCTGGTCACCCACCACCTCGAAGAACTCCCGGCCGGCACCACCCACGCCATGCTGCTGCGCGAAGGGCACTGCCTGGCCGCCGGTGAGGTCGACGAGGTCATCACCAGCGACCACATCAGCAAGTGCTTCAACCACCCGGTGCACATCACCCGCGACCACGGCCGCTGGCACGCCCGCGCCCGATGAGGGCATGACAAAGACGGTGGTCCTGGCACGGGCGCAGGATGCAGGTCTGCGCCCCGGGCCCGACCCCCCCCCGG
>NZ_JAWLNX010000022.1:45080-115580 GCF_035320975.1 Saccharopolyspora mangrovi
TCTGCGGGCGCTCTCCCCCGGGGCGGGGCCGGGGCGGGCGGGCGCGCCGGCCCCCCCCCCCCCCCCCCCCCCCCCACCGCCGGGACGAAAAAAGGGGGTTCTAGCGGCGCTTCTTCGGCGGGTCCTTGCGCAGCAGGTCCGGGCCGATGATCCGCCGCACCACGCGGCGCATCAGGCTGCGCTTGCGCGCCGGGGCCACCGCCCGCTCGGTCACCGCCGGCTGCGGACCGGTCACCGCCGCAGGCGAGGCCGCCGAGATCTCGGGGTTGAGCCGCTTGGCGAACTCCGGCTGCTCGTCGCGGATCGCCGGGATGTAGGGCTGGGTGACCTCGACGTGCTCGGGCACCGGCGGCGGCGCCATCGGCGGCTGCTGCTGCGGGGCCGGCGGGGCGGCCGCCGAAGGCGGGATCGAGGGCATCGAAACCGGTTCGTCGCTGTAGAAGGCCTGAAACGCCGTGTCACCGGCGATCGCGTCCTGCGACGGGGCGTGCGGGCCGGGGGCCGGCTGCGGGGGCGAACCGGGGTTGAGCGCCTCGGCGAAGGTCGTGCCTTCCGACATCGCCGTGCTCGGCCGCTGCGGGAGGGGGTTGCGCGGCGCCTCGTCGACCGGAGGCGTCATCGGGGGTTGCTGCACCTGGGGCTGCGGGGAGGTGGCGGTCTGGAACTGCGCCATCTGCGGTGCGGCGTTCGGGGCGGGCATCGGACCGGGAGCCGGCGGGGCGGGATCGAGCGGCTCGTCCACGGGCAGCTGGCCCATGATGCGGGTCGTCGGTTGTCCCGGATCCGGCTGCTGCTGTTGCGCTTCCGAGGGGACCACGGGCTGGAACCACGGTCGAGCAAGATCGTCTTGAATAGTCATCCGTATCGACTCTGCGTCAGCAAACGGCCAATGTCACCGGATCGGGGACTTCCCTTCCGGCGGAGCAGACCCTACCGGTAACGGACCGGTAAAGCACACCCCCTGTTCCCCACGACACGATCTTCACCCGCAACGGCATTCATCGCCGGCCATGACCGCCTGCCTGAGCTGCCCGAACTCCGCCGCGAGCGTGGCGGCGCTCCAATGCGCGTTCAGGCCACTGGGATTGGGCAACACCCACACCCCGGCACCACCGATCGTCCGGTCCTGCTTACCGAACGTGGCGCGCTTGGCGCCGAACGCCGCCCGGTAGGCGGTGATGCCCACGACCGCCACCCACTGCGGCCGGTAGCTCTGCACCTTCGCCTCCAACGCCTGCGCGCCCGCGCGCAACTCCTCCTCGGAGAGCTCCGCGGCCTTCGCGCTGGCCCTCGCCACCAGGTTGGTGATGCCCAAACCCATCCCCAGCAGCTCCGACTGCTCGGCCGGAGCCAGCTCGCGCGGGGTGAAACCGCTGACGTGCAGCACCGGCCAGAACCGGTTGCCCGGACGCGCGAAGTGAAAACCCGTCGCACCCGACCACAAACCCGGATTGATCCCGCAGAACAGCACCTTCAGATCCGGTGCCAGCACATCGCCGATCACGGCCCCGCTGGCGGCTTCCAGTTCCTGCGCACTCGGCCGGTCACCCGACAACTCGCACCTCCGCAACCCGACCCCGGTTCATCACCGGACCCTAACCACACCGCCCGGAGCCACCGAACCCAGCGCCCCCGCACACGCGCGGCAGCAGGCGAATGCGATCATGGCCGCTCGCGCGGTGCGACCCGCGCGAGTGGCCATGACGACGCGTGCTCAGTCGGTGCCCGACTCCATCGCCGCGCGATCCAGCGCCTGCGACTCCGACTCCTCGGCGCCCACCGAGGCGATCGCCTCCGCGCCCCCGGCCTGCAGCGAACCCACCAGCGCCGTCTGGGCCTTGCCGACCAGACCCAGCTGGGCGTAACCCTCCAGCTTCGCCCGCGAATCGGCGATGTCGAGGTTGCGCATCGTCAACTGCCCGATCCGGTCGGTCGGGCCGAACGCTGCGTCCTCGGTGCGCTCCATCGACAGCTTGTCCGGGTGGTAGGAGAACGCCGGGCCCCGGGTGTCGAGGATCGAGTAGTCCTCACCCCGGCGCAGCCGCAACGTCACCTCACCGGTGACCGCCGAACCCACCCAGCGCTGCAACGACTCCCGCAGCATCAGCGCCTGCGGGTCGAACCAGCGGCCCTCGTACATCAACCGGCCCAGCTTGCGGCCCTCGTTGTGGTAGGCCGCCACCGTGTCCTCGTTGTGGATGGCGTTGACCAGCCGCTCGTAGGCGGTGAACAGCAGCGCCATGCCCGGGGCCTCGTAGATGCCGCGACTCTTGGCCTCGATGATGCGGTTCTCGATCTGGTCGCTCATGCCCAGCCCGTGCCGGCCACCGATCGCGTTGGCCTCGTGCACCAGATCGACCGGCGAGGAGAACTCCTTGCCGTTGATGGCCACCGGACGGCCCTGCACGAACGAGACCGTGACGTCCTCGGCCGGGATCGCCACCGACTCGTCCCAGAACCGCACACCCATGATCGGATCGACGATCTCGATACCGGTGTCGAGGTGCTCCAGCGACTTCGCCTCGTGGGTGGCACCCCAGATGTTGGCGTCGGTGGAGTAGGCCTTCTCCGCCGAGTCCCGGTAGGGCAGGCCGTGCTCGACCAGCCACTCCGACATCTCCTGACGGCCCCCCAGCTGCTCGACGAAGTCCTCGTCCAGCCACGGCTTGTAGATCCGCAGCCGCGGGTTGGCCATCAGCCCGTAGCGGTAGAACCGCTCGATGTCGTTGCCCTTGAACGTCGACCCGTCGCCCCAGATCTGCACGTCATCGGCCAGCATCGCGCGCACCAGCAGGGTGGCGGTCACCGCGCGGCCCAGGGGAGTGGTGTTGAAGTAGGTCCGCCCGCCCGAGCGGATGTGGAAGGCCCCGCACGACAGCGCCGTGAGACCCTCCTCGACCAGCGCCTCGCGGCAGTCGACCATGCGCGCGATCTCGGCGCCGTAGTCCTTGGCCCGGCCCGGGATCGAGGCGATGTCGGACTCGTCGTATTGGCCGATGTCGGCGGTGTAGGCGCACGGCACAGCGCCCTTGTCGCGCATCCAGGCCACAGCGACGGAGGTGTCGAGACCCCCGGAGAAGGCGATGCCGACCCGGTGGCCGACCGGCAGAGACGTCAGAACCTTGGACATGCGGAAAGTTTATGCGACCGGCTGTATGGTTATCCACCCGGGTCGCCCATCGGTGTGCAACCTCACCCCGCTCCAGCTCACCGGACCGTGCTGCTGATCGATACCGGTCGGCCCAGTTCTCCCGTAGCTCCCGCCAGCCGCGAAGTAGAGGGCGATCGCCCGATCATGTTGCCGGTGGTCGCGCAGCGTCCAGGCGTGCGTCAGAGCTGGGAGTCGGACGAGCTGATTTGGCCTCGCTGGTGCGCTGCACAAACAAGGGCCTCCGCAGCCGCGGAGGCCCTTGCCGGGAACGCTAGCTCGAGTTTGACGAGCGTCTTTCGCACTGCTGAACTCCGCCTGCTCTTCAACTTCCGGCAGGGCTCAGGACTACGAACGTCCTTGAGTTGGACCATGCGTTCCTTTCGGGGCTGTCGCGCCATCGCCCCTTCGGTTCACCGACCCTCTCAATCGATTCACCGCACCCTTAGTACACGCCCGTTGAGGGCAAAAGTCAATGGCGTGAGCCTTCTGAGCTGCTGAAACCTGACGCTGACCGCGCCTTGGTGGCAAACGACGGGGCGAGCACCACATGCTGGGCATGGCTGTGCAGCTCGGGACGGTTCGGTACTTGGGCACGTTCCTGCCCGATCCGCTGGGCGTGCCGCCCAGGTGGTCGACCACGTCGCGGCCCGGTTGGACATCGCGGACGCTTCGTGCCTCGAGCGCTACGCCGAGCGGCCCAAGACGCCGTCGACATGGCCATCCACGAACACACCGAGCAAACCATCGACACCCAAGAACTCGCCGATCTCGTCGTGACCACCCTCCTACACGGCATCGGCTCGAAGGGTCAGCAGCTGTCCGATCGAGGATGGTTGGCTGGAACGGTCTCGCAGTGGTCACGACGAGCGGCCCTCTGATCGCGTGGCAGCCAACCCTTCAACGGCTTCGCGATGTCGCGATGAGTGACGAAGTTGGGGGCGACCATCAACTCCATCGCGAGGCTGGGGCCGTGATCTCTCGCGCCGGTGGAGTGCCCGAACTCACCGTCCCGCGTCGAGCCACCGGGGCGGGCGTTGGGCACAATCAGGGGTGAATCGGATCCGGACGAGGCGCACCGTACCTGGCCATGCAAAGACGGTGCAGGCGCGCAAGGAGCGCGCACCGTCATGGCATGGATCGTTCTCATCATCTCCGGCATGTTCGAAGCCGTCTGGGCGCTCGCGCTCGGCAAATCCGAAGGGTTCAGCCGACTCGCGCCGTCGCTGGTGTTCGTCGTCGCGCTCGCGATCAGCATGGGCGGGCTGGCGATGGCGATGCGGACGCTGCCCGTGGGCACCTCCTACGCGGTGTGGGTGGCCGTCGGCGCGGTGCTCACCGTTGGATACTCGATGGCCACCGGCGACGAATCGATCTCACCGGTCAAGATCACGCTGCTGCTCGGTCTGATCAGCTGCGTGGTCGGCCTCAAGCTCGCCCACTGACCTCATCCCGGGGTGTGCCGTCCCAGCGCCACGTGAACGGCCTGGGGCGGCCGGGCAGGTCCGCGCGGCCGGTGGACCACAGCAGGGCCGGCCACGGATCGGTGAAGGCGGGAGCTTCGGGGAAGAGCCGCTCGAGCACGCCCGTGCACAGCTCGGCCGGCGGATTCCAGTCCAGGCCGAGGTCGTCGGTGACGTCGTGGGTGTGCACGAGGGTTTCCACGATGCCCATCGCCGCGAAGCCTTCGGGATCGGAGTTGCCGAACACGTGGTAGGAGCGCGCCTGTGACGATGCCGTGCGCACCATCGCCACCAGCAGCGCGCCCGTGGCCTCCAACGTCTGCAGCAGACCGTCCGGTCCGGCGTCGGGGTCGGCGTGCACGGCGTTCCACGGCCCGCCCTCCCGGCGCGGTTGCCACACGAAGGGCACGAGGCCGTCCAACGCGGGTGCGGCGGGGCCGAGCTGGACGGCGTAGGAGAACAGGTCGTCGCTGAGGTGCTCCACGGTTTCCCAGCGGTCCCACTCCAGCGACCCGGCCGGCGACCGCCACGCCTCCGCGGGCACCGCCCGCAGCACCGCCACGGCCATCCGAACGGCGAGGGCGAGGTCATCGGCGGTCACCACTGATCGAGACATGCCCGGAAACCTACCGCCACCACGCCCGCCGACGCCCCTGCTTTGTTCGAGGTCAGTGCGCGCCGGGCGATGAGTTCTGGCGACGACTCTGTCCTGCCCGCCCCCACGCCCGGCGCCGGCCATCCCTGAGCCAACAGGGCGTTGCCGGTTCGTGCGTCAGTCCTCGTCGAGCAGGTGGCGGAGGTACTTGTCGGGGCCGGCCAGGAAGTCGCGGGTCAGGCGCACCGGCAAGGCCTGGTCGTAGTCGGTGGTGGCGGTCGTGCCGTCGTCGTCGATCTCGACGATCCGCGCGCCCGGCAGGGCCAGCAGGACGGGGGAGTGGGTGGCGATGATGAACTGGCTTCCCTGCCCGGCCAGCTCGGTCAGACGCGCCAGCAGCGCCATGCAACCGCGCACCGACAGCGCCGCCTCGGGTTCGTCGAGGACGTAGAGCCCGCGCGGGCCGAAGCGGTGGGTGACCAGATCCAGGAACGACTCGCCGTGCGAGCGCTCGTGCGGCGAGACACCCCCCGTAGGCCGGCAGCAGCGAGGGCGATCCGGGGTCCTGGTCGAGACGTTCGATCTCGCTGGCGACGTTGTAGTAGGACTCGGCGCGCAAGAAGAAGCCGGTGCGGGGTTTGCGGTTCCAGCGCAGGACCAGGTGGTCGCCGAGGCTGGACTCGGTGGCGCGGGTGGCGAAGCGGAACGACTGCGATCCGCCTTCGGGGTTGAAGCCCGCGGCGGTGGCGATCGCCTCGACGAGCGTGGATTTGCCGGTTCCGTTCTCCCCGACCAGAAACGTCACTGACGATTCCAGGTCGAGTCCGTCGCCATCGGCCAGGTGGGAGACCACCGGCAGCGTGAAGGGGTAGCGGCCGGTGCCGGCCCCGGCTTCCAAGCGGGCGTGGCGCAGGAACGCCCCAGTGGCCCGCCGCGACTCCCAGCTCTGACGCATCGACCGACGTTAGCGCGACCACCCGGCCCGGCAGGCCCGGGGCAGTCCGCGCCCTTCTTCCGCGCCCCGCTTCATCAATTACGTTACTAACGTTTCTCAGTCAACGAAACGGAACCGTATCCAGGGGAAACGGACAAAAGTGCACCGTGCATAATCGCGCTTATGTGCGGTAAGATGGGATCATGGAGATTCAGGCGGCACCGGCCGGTGGGGCAGCGGGACGGCGGGCGCAAACGGAACTGCTGGCGGCGACCACGCGCACCGGCCACACCCTCACCGCGCTGATCGCCTCCTGGCTGGGCTCGTTCGCCGAGTCCGCCGACACCCGCCAGGCCTACTCGCGGGACCTGCGCGAGTACCTGGACTGGTGCACCCGCCGCGACCTCGACCCGCTGGGCGTGCGGCTGCCCGAGGTGCAGATGTACGCCGCGGAACTGGCCGCCACCGCCAACCCCCGCACCGGCAGGCCCGCGGCGGCCTCCACCCGGGCACGCAAGCTCGCCGCGGTCTCCAGCTTCTACACCCACCTCGTGCGCGCCGGGGCGATCGATGCCAACCCGGCCCGGGATGCCGCGCGCCCCCGCTACGACCGCAGGCATTCACCGACCACCAGCGTCTCGGCCGAGCAGGCCGGTGCGATGCTGGCCGGTAGCCGCCAGTACCACCACCGCACCCTGGGGCCGCAGGCCGCCGCGCTGGTGATGGCGCTGCTGATCGACCTGGGCGTGCGGGTCTCGGAGCTGTGCAACGCCGATCTGTCCGACCTCGGGCAGCGGGAGGGCATGCGGGTGCTCACGGTGCGGATGAAGGGCGGCAAGGTCCGCACCCGTCCGATCCCGCACGGACTGCACGGCGTGCTCGACGCCTACCTGCAGCAGCGCCCCGACGCCGACACCGAGGCGCTGGTGATCACCCGGGAGGGCAGGCGGGTCAACCGGCACCAGATCTACCGGCTGGTGCAGGCGATGGCCGCCCAGGCCGGGGTGCCGATGCCGCAGCGCATCACCCCGCACTCGATGCGCCACACCTTCAACACCATCGCCCGCCAGCACGGCGCCGCCCTGGAAGACCGGCGGGACGCGCTCGGGCATTCCTCGGCGGCGATCACCCAGCTCTACGACCACGTGGCGCTGTCGCTGACCCGCGATCCGGCGCATCTGGTCGCCGAAGCGACCCGGGCCAGCCCGGATTCGAACGAGCCATCCCCTTGATCATTTAGGTCACGGTGACGAAAAGAATCTTGGTGGGACGCGATGAGTTCGGCCCGGCCGGCGGGTCTACACGGGCATGACTTCACACACCCAGACACCCACCACCGTCAACAGCATCGGCGTCACCATGTTCACCGTCGCCGACCAGGACGCCGCGCTGGAGTTCTACACCAGCAAACTCGGCTTCGAGGTCCGCGGCGACACCCGCTTCGGCCCCAACGACGAGTACCGCTGGCTGGAGGTCGCGCCACCCGGGTCGACGGCGCGGCTGGCGCTCAACCCGCCGATGGGCGGCGGGCAGCCCGGCGGCTGCGGCATCGGTGTGGAAACACCCGACGTGCACGCCGAGTACGAGCGGCTGCGTTCCCTCGGCGGAGTTCAGATCGACTCCGCGCCCGAGAGCAGCCCGGGGGCTCCGCTGCTGTTCATGATCAGCGATCCCGACGGCAACCACATCGCCGTCGTGCAGGTCTGAGCGGGCAGGTTGGTCGCGTTCGGCGAGGTCGGTGGCCGAACGCGACCACCTCGGCTGCCGAGCCCCACCGGCGAGATGGCTAGGCGGTGGTGATCTCCTCGTTCACCTCGGCGGGACTGGGACGAGCGTCGTTCTCGGAGGAGCTGACCGAGCGGGACGAACGGCACTAAGTGCACCTCGAGACCGTCTGGCCGCCTCGGCGGGTCGTGTGCCGCAGCCGGTTTGGTCAGCGATGAACCCACTGTGGCGATCACGTTGAGGTCGTGGCCGGCCAGCGCGTCGACGGTCGTGGCGAGCACGTCGGGGTCGGAGAAGATCGTGCCCAGGGTGACCAGTGCGGTGGGCTTGGTCGGGTCGTGGAAAGCCGGTGGCTCGTAGGCCATGTCGCGGGGGCGCCGGTGGGCTTGCGCGCGCAGCGGCAGCACCGCAACGTCGCTGGACCACTCGGGATCCTGCATCAGCGCCGGGCACGGGTCGATGTATCCGCGTGGTGCGACGGCAGTGAGCCCGGCGTGCCGGTAGCGCGAGGTCGCGGCGTGCTGGATCTCGGCGATCACCGCTGGGGTCGCGGGACCGAATCCCGCCCGGTACCAGGCAATGCCGAGTTCAGCGGCGACCATCGGGCCGATGGCGTCGAAGGCTTCGGACACGACCAGGTCGGGAGCCCACGTGCGGCCGAGCGCGAGCGTCTCGGCGGCGCCGAGGTCCACGCGCGAACCGTCCGAAGATCTCGCCGATGAGTTCGGGGCTCGGGTGGAACGGGTCGGCGCCGGTGCGGCGGGCGGCGTCCTGGGAGAACTCCATCGGCATCGCACCCGCGGCCAGCCATTCCACCTCGGCTGCGAGTTCCGGGCCCACCTGGTCCCGCACGCCTGCGCTGGTGGTCAGGGCAACAGCGTGCCCTGCCGCCACGGCTGCCTGCATCAACGGCGCCAGCGGTAGGACGTGCCCGTAGGCGGGCGTCGCGCTGAACAGGATTCGCACACGCCCAACCTACGCACCGCTGCGGCCGGTCGGTCCCGGAATCGTCAACTCCCCGATGATCTGGTCAGGCGCGTGAGCAGCAGGATGACCAGCGCGGAGGCGGCCTGGATGCTCGTGCCGATGGCGAAGGCGGCACCGAAGCCCCAGTGGGCGGCGGCCACGGTGAACACCGCTCCGTAGGCGGCAACACCGACGGCCAGGAACAGCTGCTGCGTGGTGGAGAACAACCCGCCGCTGAGCCCGGCGATGTGGGCGGGGACCTGCGCCATCACCGTCTGGACCAGCGGCCCGAAGATCAGCGCCTGGGACGAGCCCAGCAGCAGCAACCCGATCTGCACCAACCACTCCGGTGGCGCGGGCCAGCCCGCCACCACCGCGCCGGCCAGCAGCAGCAGCGCGGCGGCCTGGCCGAGGCAGCCGTTGCGCAGGGTGGTGGCCGCCGACCACGGCAACCGCCCCGACAGCAGCGACACCACCAGGAACGACAGGGCGAATGAGGCGAGGCTGACCCCGGAGCGCACCGCCGAGTAGCCCATGCCGGATTGGGTGGCCAGGGCGTATTCGTACATGAAGGCGCCGTAGCCTGCGAAGAAGATGCCCGTGCAGGCCAGTCCGACCTGCATCGGCCGCAATCCCAGCACTGATCCGGGCAGCACCGGGATTCCCGTGGTGCGCGCGTAGCGGTGTTCCCACCACAGCAGGCCGGCCAGCAGCGGCAGCGAGATCGCCAGCACCAGAAGTGTCCACAGCGGCCATCCGGTTCCCGGGCCGAGGGTGATCGGCACCAGCACCGCCAGGATCAGCGCCGCCAGCAGTGCCACGCCCACCGGGTCCAGGGGCGGGCGCTGCTGTTCGCGGGTTTCGGGAACGAACCCGATGCCCGGCAGCGCGATCACGGCGATGGCCACCGCCACCCACAACGTCAGCCGCCAGCCCTCCGGGCCGAGACCGGCCAGCACGCCGCCGAGGACCATGCCGACACCCCCGCCGAAACCGGCCACGCCGCCGAACATGCCCACCGCGCGCACCCGGGCGTGCCCGGTGGTGGTGGCTTGGATGACCGCGAGCACCTGCGGCACGGTCAGCGCCGAGGCCATGCCTTGCAGGCAGCGCAGCACGACGATGCCGGCGGCGTCGGGTGCCAGCGCGGTCAGGGAGGTGATCACCGCGAAGGCGATCATGCCGGTGAGCAGGACCCGGCGGCGTCCGAAGGCGTCGCCGAGCCGTCCGCCGAGGATGAGCAGCGCGGCCAGGCACATCGCGTAGCCGCCCATGATCAGTTCCAGCCAGGCGTGCGAGGTGTGCAGGGCCGCGCCGATGGCCGGCAGCGCGACGTTGACGCTGCCGAAGTTGTAGGTGGCGAGGAACCCGCAGCTGAGCAGCGCCAGCAGCGCGGTGGTGCTCAGGGCGCGTGGCGGTGCCTCGGGTGCGGTGGAGACGGGGAGGTTCACGGGCGCCAGCCTGCTCTCGTCTCCGATCCGGGTACCAGAAGCCCGTTCATACCGGTACTAACGCCACCTGGATAACGCGTGGCCGGGTCTCGCATGATGGTGGCATGACCGAGGTGACCCGACGTGAACTCGCCGCGTTCCTGCGCAGCCGCCGCGAGCGCTTGAGCCCGGCGGCGGCCGGGTTGGCCGCTCACGGTCGTCGCCGCACTCCGGGTTTGCGGCGGGAGGAGGTCGCGCAGCTGGCCGGGGTCGGGGTCACTTGGTACACGTGGCTGGAGCAGGCGCGCCGGATCAACGTCTCCTCGCAGGTGTTGTGCGCGGTGGCTCGCGCGTTGCAGTTGGAGCCCGATGAGCGCAGGCACCTGTTGCGGTTGGGCGGGTTCCCGGTGGCTGATCCGGTGGCCGATGCCGCGGGGGTGCTCACCGAGGCGCATCTGGCGATGCTGGACAAGTTGCTGCCGTACCCGGTGGCGATCCAGACCGACCGGTTCGACCTGCTGGCCTACAACCGCACCTACCGGTATCTCATCGACGATGTGGAGAAGTGGCCGGCGCACGAGCGCAATTGCGCGCTGCTGGTGTTCCTCGACCCGGCGTGGCGGGAGCGCTACCTGGATTTCGACAAGGTCGCCGCCAGCGTGGTGGCCCGGCTGCGCGCTTCGATGGTCTCCCACGCCGAGGATCCGGAGTGGACGGGGCTGGTGGAGCGGTTGCGGTCGGAGTCGCCGTGTTTCGAGCGGCATTGGCAGCGTCACGACGTGGCGTTCGGTGATCGTTCCGAGCGGGGGTTCCGCAACGATCGGGTGGGGTTGTTGCGGGTGAACTTCACCGGACTGTGGCTGGATGCGGCGCGGTCGGTGCGGATGGTGTCGCTGGTGCCCGCCGATGAGCTGACCGCCGCGCGGCTGCGCGACCTGGACGAGGCGGTGCAGGCCGAAGCCGCTGTGCTGGCCAGGCCTCTGGCGGCGTGATCGCCTTCAGCGGCGGGTCAGCACGGTGGTGGTGTTGGCGGTGACGATGGCGGCGATGGAGGCCCACTGCCAGGCGTCGAGGTGCTGGTCGAGGATGAGCATGCCGGTGGTGGCGGCCAGGACCGGGTTGAGGCTCATGAAGATCGCGAACAGCGGTGCCGGGACGTGGCGCAAGGCCAGGGCGTCGCACAGGAACGGCACCGCCGAGGACAGCACTCCGGCGGTGATCGCGCAGGCCAGCGCCGTTGCGGTGGGCGGGTGGGTCAGCAGCACGCCGATGCCGATGGGCAGGAACAGCACACCGGACACCCCGCAGGCGGTGGCGGTGCCCTGACCGTGGGGCAGCGTCTGCGACAGGGCGCGGTTGAGCAGGATGTAGCAGGCCCAGCAGGCCGCGGCCAGCAGCGCCAAGGCCATGCCGAGGTAGTCGGTGCTGGGTTGCGGGCGCATCAGCACCGCGACTCCGGCGGCGGCCAGCAGCGCGCAGCCCAGGTCGGTGCGGCGGCGTGATCCGGCCAGCGCGACCGCGAGCGGCCCGCAGAATTCCAGGGTGACGGCCAGGCCGAGTCCGATGTGGTCGATGGCGCTGTAGAGCGCGAGGTTGATGACGGCGAACACCGCGGCCAGGGCCAGCACCAGCCGCCACTGGGCCCGGGTGAACTCCCGCAGGCGCGGGCGGGTCACGGCCATCAGCACCACGGCGGCCAGCCACTGGCGCACCGCCACGACTCCGGCCGGCGTGATGGTGTCGAAGGCCAGCGAGCCGATCGCGGCGCCGGTCTGGTTGGACACCGCACCGCCCGACATCAACGCCACGCCGGTGCTCCGCGAGGGTGCCGGGGTGCTCGGGGCGGTGGGGGTGTGCACGCTCGTCATGGCCTTGAGCGTGCGCCCGGGCGATCGTTGCGCAAAATGCATCCGCCACACCGGCGATACGCTTGATGCATGGATGTGGAGTTGCGGCAGCTGCGATGCCTGGTCGCCATCGTCGAGGCGGGCACCTTCACCGACGCCGCCGCCGAACTCGGTCTCTCGCAAGCGCAGGTCTCACGCACCCTGGCGGGGTTGGAGAACGCCCTCGGCGTGCGGCTGCTGCGGCGCACCAGCCGGCAGGTCAGTCCCACCGCGGCGGGAACCCGCATCTTGGCGCGTGCCCGCCGGGTGCTGGCCGAGGCCGAGGAGCTGGTGCGCGAGGCCACCACCGGTGATGCCGTGCTGCGCGTCGGTTATGCCTGGTCGGCGCTGGGCCGGCACACCGTGGCCTTCCAGCGGTGGTGGGCGCAGCAACGCCCGGAGGTCCGGTTGCAGCTGGTGCGCACCAATTCCGCCACAGCCGGGCTGGCCGAAGGTGCCTGCGACGTGGCGGTGGTGCGGTCCGAGCCGGATCGGCGTCGCTTCTCCAGCGCGGTGGTGGGGTTGGAGCGCCGCTACTGCGCGATGGCCACCGACGACCCGTGGGCGCGACGCCGGTTCGTGCGGCTGGCCGACATCGCTGAACGCACCGTGCTCATCGACCGGCGCGCCGGGTCCACCACCCCGCAGCTGTGGCCGCAGGACCACCAGCCCGACTTCGAGTACACCGCGGATGTCGATGACTGGCTCACTGCGGTCTCCAGCGGACGCGTCGTGGGCATCACCTCCGAGGCCACCCTCACCCAGTACCGGCGCAGCGGCGTGGTCTTCCGCCCGGTCCGCGACGCCCCACCGATCCCGGTGCACCTGATCTGGTGGCGCGACGAACGCCACCCCCACGCAGGCAAGGTCGTCGACCTGCTCACCGACCTCTACCGGCGCTGAGCCTGCCTGCGGCCGAGGTGGTCGCTGTCAGGACGGTTCGCTGGTGTCCGGGAGCGGGGCGAGCGCGGTGTTGTGGGCGCGTTGGTAGATCACCGAGGTGCGGAAGCTGACGATCTCGCGTCGTTTGCTGAGCCGGTCGACGACGAAGGAGTGCAGGCGGTCTAGGTCTTGCACGGCCACGTGCAGGATGAAGTCGTCGCCCCCGGCCAGCACGAAGACGGTGACCACCTCCTCCATCCGGCCGACGGAGTCCTTGAAGTCGTCGATCACCGCGCGGCTCAGGGGGCGGACCTGCACGGCCACGAGTGCTTGGACGCCGCGGTTGAGGGCCGCGAGATCGATGTCGGCGTGGTAGCCGCGGATGACACCGCGGCGGGTCAGCGATCGCACGCGTTCCAGGCAGGTCGAGGGGGCGATCCCGAGCGTGCGGGCGAGTTCGCGGTTGGACTGCCGCGCATCTGTCTGGAGTTGCTCGATGATCGCCGAATTAAGTTCGTCCATCCCGCCATCTTCGCACGGATTCCGAACGAACGAACACGACAAAGCAGGCCTGGGCGCACAGCTGACTAGTTTGGTGGCCGTTCGTCGGTCATGTGGAGGAGATGGTGGTGTCTTTGCCGACCAGGCTGGTTGTGGTGGTTCGTTCGGTTCTGACGATGAGCGGGGGCGAGGCGTGATGTGTTCGCGTGCCTCGGTGCGACCCGGATCGCTCGGGCGGGCCGAAGGCACGGCGCTGTGCGTGGCGGCCGTGCTCGGGCCCGGGGTGCTGGCGCTGCCCGCTGTGGCCACGGCCGCGGCAGGACCGGCCTCGATCGTGGCCTGGGCTGGGCTGCTGGCCTTGAGCGCGCCGGTCGCGGGCTCCTTCGCGGCGCTGGGGGCGCGTTTGCCCGACGGGGGCGGCGCGGCCGCGTTCGCCGCACGGGCGTTCGGGCCGCGTGTGGCGGCATCGGTGGGTTGGTGGTTCTTCTTCGCCGTCCCGTTCGGGGTGGTCGCCGCCGCCCTGGTCGGCGGGCACTACGTCGCCGAGGCGCTCGGATGGGGGCAGGCGGGGGCGTTGGTGGTCGCCGGTGCCTTGCTGGCCGCCGCGTTCGCCGCCAACTACGTCGGTCTGCGCTTCACCGGCCGCGTTCAGCTGCTGTTGGTCGCGGTTTTGGTGGCGCTGCTGGCTTCGGCCACGCTGGCGGCCGCGCCTGAGCTCGACTGGGCGCACTTCACGCCGTTCCTGCCGCACGGGTGGGGCGGTGTCGCCCATGCCGTCAGCGTGCTGTTCTTCGCCTTCGCCGGGTGGGAAGCCATCAGCCACCTCTCGGGCGAGTTCCGCGCTCCGCGCCGCGATCTCCCGCAGGTCACCACCGTGGCGGTGGTCGTGGTGGGCGTGGTCTACCTCGCCCTGGCCGTGACCAGCATCGGTGTTCTCGGTGCGCGCGGCGGCAGCACCGCGGTGCCGCTGACGCTGCTGCTGGAACGCGGGATCGGCGGCGCGGCGGGCATCGTGGCCTGTGCTGCGGCGGTGTTGTTGTGCTTCGGCGCGGTCAACACCTACCTCGCCGGTGGTGCCCGGTTGGGGGCCTCGCTCGCCCGCGAAGCGACACTGCCGGCCTGGCTGGCGCCGGGTGGCCGACCAGGGGAGGTTCCTCGCCGCAGCGTGACGGCGCTGGGGGTGCTCAGCGCAGCCGTGCTCGTCGCGGTCGCGCTCGGCGCCTGCTCCCTCGACACCCTGATGCGCGCGACCTCCGCGTGCCTGGCCGCGGTCACCTGCGCCGGCTGCCTGGCAGCCGCCCGGCTGCTCTCCGGCGCCCGCCGCTACGCCGCGATCACCGCCAGCACCTCCACCGCCGTCGTCCTGGCCTTCTGCGGCCCGTTCCTGATCCTGCCCGCCCTGCTGGGCGCAGCCGCCCTCACCTACGCCACCGCAACGGCATCGCACCGCCGCACAGGACCGAGCTCCGGACAGCAACGCACCCGCACTCCAACCGGTGCTCAACCCTGACCGTCACGGCACGCGCGCGTCGTCGGGTCAGCGGGGTGTTGTTCGGGTTGTCGTGTGGTTTCGGTTTGGGTGAATCGGGGCGGTAGGGGCCGGGTGGGCGCCTAAGATCGCGCGTTCGAAGCTGTCCGAAGAACGCTTGGAGCGCACATGTCCCACGGGGCCAGACCCGAGTTACCCACGCAGCGCAGCACCCAGCCGGTGGGTGCCATCGACCGCTACTTCGAGATCACCGCGCGGGGTTCGACGATCTCCCGGGAGATCCGGGGCGGGTTGGCGACGTTCTTCGCGATGTCCTACATCGTGGTGCTCAACCCGCTGATCGTGGGCACCGCCGCCGACGAGACCGGGGCGACGCTGGGTGTGGCGCCGGTGGCCTCGGCGACCGCGCTGGTGGCCGGGGTGATGACGATCCTGATGGGCCTCATCGGCCGGTACCCGTTCGCCATCGCCGCCGGATTGGGGCTCAACGCCTTCCTGGCCTCGGCGGTGGCCACGCAGATGAGCTGGGCCGATGCGATGGGCCTGATCGTCATCGAAGGCGTGATCATCGCCGTGCTGGTGCTCACCGGCCTGCGCACCGCGGTGTTCAACGCCGTGCCCGGGCAGCTCAAGACCGCCATCAGCGTGGGCATCGGGTTGTTCATCGCGCTGATCGGGCTGGTCGATTCCGGTTTCATCCGCCGCATGCCCGACGAGGCCGGCACCACCACCCCGGTGCAGCTGGGCATCAACGGAAACCTCGCCGGGTGGCCGGTGTTCGTCTTCGCCATCGGCCTGCTGATCACCGCCGCGCTGGTGGCCCGCCGCGTCAAGGGCGCGATCCTGCTGGGCATCGTCTCCACCACCGTGCTGGCCGTCATCGTCGAAGCGCTCACCCGCACCGGCCCCTCCACCGCCGATGACGGGTCGAGCAATCCGCGCGGCTGGAGCCTGGTGGTGCCCGCGCTGCCCGAGAAGGTCCTCGACGTGCCCGACCTGGGGTTGCTGGGGCAGTTCACCCTGCTCGGGTCGCTGGAGAACGTCGGCCTGGTGGCGGTGCTGCTGCTGGTGTTCACCCTGCTGCTGGTCGACTTCTTCGACACGATGGGCACCGTCGTCGGTCTGGGAGCCGAGGGTGATCTGCTCGACCGCGACGGCAAGCTGCCCGGCATCGGCCGGGTGTTCTTCATCGACTCGCTGGCCGCCATCGGTGGCGGCGTGGCCTCGACCTCGTCGAACACCACCTACATCGAATCGGCCGCCGGCATCGGCGAAGGCGCGCGCACCGGACTGGCCAGCGTGGTCACCGGCGCGCTGTTCCTGCTGGCGATGTTCTTCACGCCGCTGATCTCCACCGTGCCGTTCGAGGCGGCCAGCCCGGCGCTGGTGATCATCGGGTTTCTGATGCTGACCCAGATCCGCGGCATCGACTTCAGCGACTACGGGCTGGCGATCCCGGCGTTCCTGACGATCGTGGTCATGCCCTTCAGCTACTCCATCTCCGCCGGCATCGGCGTGGGTTTCGTCAGCTATGTGGTCATCCGCTGCGTGCAGAAGCGCGCGCGGGAGATCCACCCGCTGATGTGGGTGGTCTCGGCGCTGTTCGTCGTCTACTTCTGCGTCGAACCGCTCAAGGAAGCGCTCGGCGTGTGAGACCCGGGCGGCCGGACCTGCTGTTGGGTTCGGCCGCCTCAGAGGCCTCCGGCCACGCGCAGCACCGCTCCGCTGGCGTAGCGGGCTTGCTCGCCCAGCAGCCAGGCGATGGCCGGGGCGATCTCGTCGGGTTCACCGGCGCGCCCGGCCGGGACGCGGGCCACGGCGGTGTCGATGCGTTCGGACCGGCGTGGATGCCGGTGCGCACCAGTCCCGGGGCCACCGCGTTGACCCGGATGCCTTCGGCGGCCAGCTCTTTGCCCAGCCCCATCGTCAAGGCGTCCACACCGGCCTTGGCCGCGGCGTAGTGCACGTACTCGTGGGGTGATCCCAGGGTGGCGCCGCTGGAGGAGACGTTGACGATCGCCCCGCCCGCACCGCCGCGGCGGGTGGACATGACCTGGGCTGCGCGGCGCGCACACAGGATCGTGCCCAGCAGGTTGACCTCGAGCACCTGCCGGATGGTGCGGTGGGCGTGTCGGCCAGATCGCCGATGTGGGCGGTCAGCCCGGCGTTGTTGACCAGCCCGGAGCTGGCCCAGTTCGGCGGCCGCGGCGAACAGGCCGTCCACATCGGAGTCGCTGGTGACCTCGGCGCGCACCGCCACCGCCCGCACCCCGCTGGGGCGGGCCTGCTCGGCCACGGCGGCGGGCTGCTCGGCGCCGCTGCGATACCCCAGGACGAGGTCGTGGCCTTGCCCGGCCAACTGCAGCGCCGAGCCCGCGCGAGCCGCCGGTGACGATGGTGATCATGCCCAGATCATGGCACCAGCAGCATCAGCACGCTGTCGTGCATGTAGAGCACGGGAAAGACGGTGGCCACCGCCGCGGTGAACAGCACCGCCTGCACGATCACCCCGAGTCCGCGCAGCTTCCAGGCCGCCGCAGCGACCAGCAGCAGCACGCCCAGCACCGCCTGCGCCCACCAGCAGGCCGGCTCGGTGCTGCCGGAGAGGACCAGCACACCGTAGGTCGCTTCACCGATGAGCACCCCGCACAGCGCCGAGATGCCCAGTGCGGCGCGGGTTCCCGGCCGCCGCCGCAGCCACTGCGCGCCCAAGCCCAGCAGGGGCCCGGCCAGCAGGGCCGCAGCGCCCCAGAACACCATCAGCCCGGTGGAGGAGGGGTATCCGCGCAGCACGTCGGTGAGCACGTAGCCGGCGAGCATGCAGGCCAGCGACGCCACCCCGGCCATCGCCCCGAATCCGGCCGTGGGCGCGGGCAGGGCCAGTAGGAACGCCAGCAGGCACCAGGATCCGCTGGAGTTGGCCAGCGAGGCGACCTGCGCGGGCAGCGCGCCCTGGGCGATGGCGGTGGCCGCACCGGCCGCCAAGCCCACCAGCACCGCCATCGCCAGGCCAGCTCCAGCACCGCGAGGGCGGTGCCTGCCGGCGGGGGCGTCGCTGACGAGCGTGGTCATGCCGTGGAGTTTCCCAGCCAGCCGGCAGCACGCCAGGGCGTTTCGGGGCAATCCGGGCGCACCCGGACGGCGCAGCGGCTGCGGGTGTGGTCGGTTGCGCGAACCAGCCACACCCGCAGCCGGTGCGGGCGGGCTGGCTAGGCTGCCGGCCGCGCCGGTTTCGGAAGGTGGTTCCCGCGATGTCGATGCCCAGTCTGCTCGGGGTGTTCGCCCACCCCGATGACGAGTCGTTGTCGGCCGGAGGCGTGCTGGCCTGCCACGCCCAAGCCGGGGCGCGCACCGGTGTGGTGACCGCGACCTGGGTGCAAGACACCCCGCGCGCCGCCGAGCTCGGGCAGGCGCTGCGGATCCTCGGCGCCGGCACACCGCGGCTGCTGGGCTACGCCGATGCGCGGGTGCCCGAGTCCGCGCCCGGGTGCCCGCGGCTGGTCAAGGCGCCGCTGGAGGAGGCGGTGCACCGGCTGGTGGCCCAGCTGCGCGAGTTCCGGCCGGAGGTGGTGATCACCCACGACGCCCACGACGCCCACGGCGGCCTGTCGGGGGACCCCGATCACGTGCACACCCACCGCATCACGGTGCTGGCGGTGCACGCCGCCGGGCTCGACCAGCTCTACCCGGACACCGGGCCCGCCTGGCAGCCCCAGGCGGGGTATTCGGTGACGCACCCGCACTCGGAGCTGGCCGCCCACCGAGGTCTGGTGGGCCGGCGCAAGGCCGTGCACACCGTGCCCGACGAGCAGGTCACCGCCTCGGTCGACGTCGCCGAGTGGCTGGGGGTCAAGACCGCTGCGGTGCTGGCGCATCGCAGCGAGGTGCAGCGCGGCGGCCTGCCCGCCCAGCTCGGCGCGTTGGATCCGGTGGCGCGGCGGGAGTTGTTCGGCACCGAGCACTTCCTGCGCCACGCCGTGGGCCACCTGCCCGCCGTTGAGCGCGAGCCGATCGCCCAGCCGGTCACAGCAGGCTGAGCTGCGCCGGTTTCTGCCTCCTGGGGGCGGTTTCGACGTGCGTGGCCGCATCACCCAGCGCGTCGAGGAACGGTGAGCGGCGGCGGTCCTGGGCGTTGCCGTGCACGCTGCGGCGGGCGGCGTGGGTGAGGTAGAGGTGGTCCTGGGCGCGGGTGAGCCCGACGAAGAACAACCGCCGCTCCTCAGCGATCGCTTCGCTGGTGGTGGGGGTGCTGGGCCAGCGCAGCGGCATCAGGCCGTCTTCGCAGCCCAGCAGGAACACCACCGGGAACTCCAGGCCCTTGGCGGCGTGCATGCTCAGCATCGAGATCGCCTCGGCGCGGGGATCCAGGGCGTCGGCCTCCGCACCCAGGGCCACTTCCCGCAGGAAGACCTCCACGTCGTGGCCGCAGCGCCGCGCCAGCGGCGCGAGCACCTCCACCGCCGAGTGCAGCTCGGCGCGCACCTGTTCGGTGACGTCCAGCCCGGAGGCGGCCGCGCGCAGGCGGGTCAGAGCATCGCCCGCACCGCCGGTGTGGCGCAGTTCGCCCAGCAGCAGCTCCACGCCGGGGCGGGCGGCCAGCCGGTCGTGGGAGCGCTTCTGCACCGGCAGGCCGCGGCGGGTGAGTTCCTCGAGCACCGGGCGGCAGGCGGCGTCGCTGCGGTAGAGCACGGCGATGTCGTTGAAACCGATGCCGCCGGGCCCGTCGCCGGTGACGCGCCCGCTGTCGAGGGAGTGGAACGACGACCCGCCCAGCAGCTGGTCGATGGTGCGGGCGATGTAGGCGGCTTCGGCGTGCTCGTCGACCGCCCGGTGCACCACGATCGTGTTGGCCGGGCGGGTGGAGGCCGGCTGCAGGGTGCGGTCGGTGACCAGGGTGGTCGGGGCGATGGCGCGGGTGGCGCCGGTGAGGATGTGCCGCCCGGACCGGTAGTTGCGGGTCAGCGAGGTCACCGGGGCGGTGGGGTAGTCGTGCTCGAAGCGCAGGAAGAACCCGACGTCGGCGCCGCGGAAGGAGTAGATGGCCTGGTCGGGATCGCCGATGGCGGTGAGGTTGTGGCCGGGCGGGGCCAGCAGTCGCAGCAGCCGGTACTGCAGTTCGTCGACGTCCTGGTACTCATCAACGGTGATCCACCGGTAGCGCCGCTGGTAGTGCTCGCGGATGTCGGAGTGGGTCTCGAGCAGTTCGACGGGTAAGGCCAGCAGGTCGTCGAGGTCGATGAGGCCCTGCTCGCGCAGCCCGGTGAGGTAGTCGGCCAGCAGCGGGTGGTCGCCCCCGGTGCGGCGTGCGGTGGAGAGCTCTTCCCGGGCGGTGCGGGCGGTGCGGGCTTCGCCGGTGAGCTCGGTGAGGATCCGCAGGCTCTCGCCCGCCTCGGCCAGCCCGAACTCCTCCTGCAGGCCCAGCGCTTGGTGGTGTTCGCGCAGCACCTGCAGTCCGAAGGAGTGGAAGGTGGCCACGGTCATGGCCCGGGCGGGCTCGCCGATGAGGGTGTGCAGCCGGTCGGTCATCTCCTGGGCGGCGCGGCGGGTGAAGGTGATCGCCAGGCAGCAGGCCGGGTCGACGTCGCGTTCCAGGACCAGGTGGGCCAGGCGGTGGGTGACGGTGCGGGTCTTGCCGGTGCCCGGCCCCGCCACGATCAGCAGCGGCCCTTCCGGCACCGACGCCGCCTGCCGCTGATCGGGGTCCAACCCGCCCAACACCCCCTCGCCGGGCGCCGGCGCCTCGGGTGCGGGCGTGTGCGGTTCCGGCGCGACCGGCGGCGGTGGTGGCGCGGGCGCCTCGGGTGCGGGTTGTGGGGTGAGCACGGCGTCGAACAGCGCGGGGGTGTCGCGCTGGCGCAGCCGGTCGAGTTCGGCGGGTGCGAACACGCGGATCACGCCGTACTCGCCGTCGTAGCCGGCTTCGCGCACCACCTCGCCGCTGCGCAGGCGGGCGATGGACTCGGCCAGCAGCGCATCGCTGCGGCGCAGCTCGTCGACCGGAACGTGCTGCAGGATCGCCAGTTCCGGGCCGTGGGCGGCCGTGAGCTCGCTGACCTTGGCCACGACCTTCTTGCTCTTGGGGCCCACGCCGAGCAGCTCACCGGTGATCTCCGGCAGCGGGATGAGGTTGTCGAAGCCCGCGGCGTGGGCGGGCCGGAACCCCTCGGGGCGGTCGGCGAGGCTGTCGACCCGGTGGGCCACGCCGACGGTCAGCGGCTTGCCGCAGGTGGGGCAGCGTCCACTGTGGGCGCGGGTGTCGGCGGGGTGCAGGCGGATGCCGCACTTGCGGTGCCCGTCGAGGTGGTACTTGCCCTCCTCGGGAAAGAACTCGACGGTTCCGGCGAAGCCCTCACCGGTTTCCAGGGCGTGCTTGACCGCGAAGTAGTCCAGGTCGGTGTCGAACACGCTGGCCTCGCGCCCCAGCATCGGCGGCGAGTGCGCATCGGAGTGGCTGACCAACGTGTAACCGTCCAGGCCCGAGACGCGCCAGTTCATCTCCGGGTCGCTGGACAAGCCGGTCTCCAGAGCGAAGATGTGCCCGGCCAGGTCGCGGTAGCAGTCCTCGATGCGGTCGAAACCGGCCTTGGAGCCCAGCACCGCGAACCACGGCGTCCAGATGTGGGCGGGAACCAGGTAGGAGCCCGCACCGGATTCGAGGGTGATCTCCAGCAGGTCCCTGGAATCCAGGCCCAGGATCGGGCGGCCGTCGGAGCCGAGGTTGCCGATGCGGCCCAGCTGGGCGTTGAACTTCTCGGCCGCGGCGAAATCCGGGACGTAGCACAGGTGGTGCACCTTGCGGGTGTGCTCGCCGTACTTGTAGATCGTGGAGATCTCCACCGACAGCATGAACCGCACCTGGCCGCCGCAGTTGGCGGGCATGGCGGCGGTCATGGCCGCGTCCAGTTCCGGGCGCAGCCGAAACAGGCCCGGTTCAGCGGGTTCGAGGACCTCGCGCAGGTGCGCGAACCACGCGGGGTGGGTGAAATCGCCGGTGCCCACCAGCGTGATGCCCTTGCGGCGCGCCCACCAGGTCAGGTGCTCGATGTCGCAGTCACGGCTGCAGGCCCGCGAGTACTTCGAATGGATGTGGAGATCGGCGTAGAAGCGCACCCGGCAGATCTTGGCAAAAGATCAACACCGGGGTGCGCGGCGGGGCCTACTCCCAGTGCTGCGGGCGTTCCAGACCAACTGGCAGCCGAGTGTTTTCATCACCTCGGGCGGCCGAGACCTGCGGCTGCGTGAGGAACAGGGCATCGGTGAGGTCGGTTCCGCGCACGTCGGTGTCGCGCAGATCCGCGCCCAACAGGTCCGCTCGGCGCAGATCGGCCTGCCGGACCTCGGCGGCGATCAGCAGCGCACCCCGCAGGTTCGCCGCCCGCAGATCTGCCCGCCGCAACCTCGCGCCCATCAGGTCGGCCCCGCGGTGCTCGGGCCCGGGGTTCTGCCCGCGCACCAGGCGGCTGGCCAGACCGAGCAGGTCGCCGGTGCGGGCGCGTTCGGCGTTGAGATCGACCGCCCGCAGCGCCTGGGCGTCCCGCTCGGTCAGCTCCATGACCTCCCTGCGGCGTGCCTTCAGCTGCTCGTGCAGGGACGTGGTCTCCTCGCGGGCGAGGGCATCGGCGAGGTACCACAGGAGTTCGTGCAGTCCGCGCATCACCGGGAACGCCGCGAACATCGCCCCTGCGGTCTCGGGCGCCTGACGCCAGGAGATGCCGCCGAAGGTGTGCTGCGAGAGGTGCTGGCCCGCTCCGAAGCAGTCGAAGACCGTGCAGCCGGCGAAACCGCTGTCGCGCAGGCGGTCGTGGATGCCGCAGGAGAAATCGTCCAGCAGGTTGTGGCAGGCCACCCCGCTGGGCTTGTCCACGGCGAAATCCGACGACGCCGTGAACGGCAGCGCCACGCAGCACAGCCCGAAGCACCGCGAGCAATCGGCCTGCACATCCCCACTGGAACTCACCTGCACGATTGTGCGCTCACCTGCGGTGATCGGCGACGGCGGGGGCGTTGGTACGGTCACTGCTCGTGAGTGAGCAGCCGGAGCGGGCCGAGGACAAAGCCGAGGGGATCTGCCGGTTCCCCGGATGCGAGCGGGCCGTGGAGCGCCCCAGCGGACCCGGACGTCCCCCCGAGTACTGCGACCTTCCCGAGCACACCCGCTGGCGCGCCTGGAAGCAGCGCCAGCGCCTGCAGGCGGTGGCCGAGCAGACCCCGGCCGCCACCACCTCGGAGGGCTCCAGCGAGTTCGACGGGGCGCGCATGCGCGCCGAGGAACTGCTGCGCCAGTACCGGCTGCTGTCGGAGCAGCTGGGCCGCAACCTGCGGGCGGGCCTGGAGGAACTGTCCACGCTGGCCGACCCGTCGGCCGCCCAAGCCCAGATCCAGGCCGCCCAGGCCGAGGCCGCGCACCGCATCGCCCAGTCCGAGCAGGCCCTGGCCACCGCCCAGCAGCAGCGCCGCGACGCCGAGCAGGACCGCCAGGCCGCCACCGAGGCCGCCGAAGACGCCATCGCCCAAGCCGAAACCGCCACCGCCGCCGCTGAGCGGGCCGAGGCCGAACGCGACCAGGCCCACGCCGAGGCCACCCAGGCCCGCGAGCAGGCCGCCGCCGACGTCGAGGCAGCGCGCAACGAGGCCGAGGTCGCCACCGCCGCCGCTCGCCGCGACGCCGAGGAGCTCATCGCCCGAGCCCGTCAGGACGCCGAAAACCAGGTCGCGCAGGCGCACGAGGACCTCGAGCAGGCCCGCGAGCAGGCCGCCGCCCAGGTGCAGGCCGCGCAGAAGCAGGCGCGCGAAGAGGTCGCCGAGGCCGATTCCCGGCGTTCCGAGGCCGCCGAACGCGCCGCCCGCGCCGAAGCCGCCGCCGAGGCCGCCCGGGAACAGCTCAGCGGGCTGCGCGTGGCCGAGCAGGCCTCCCGCGCCGAGATCGAGCGTCAGCGCGAGGAGCTGGCGCAGCTGCGCCGCGGGCACGCCGAGGAGCTCCAGCGGGTCCGCGAAGAGGCCGCCGAGCGCCTCCGGGCCGAGCGCGACACCCACGCCCAGCGGCTGGAATCGCTGCAGCAGGCCCGTGATCAGGCGCAAGCCCGTGCCGAGCGGGCCGAAACCCAAGTGGACGCCCTCACCGAGCAGCTGCGCGCCCGCCCGGCTGAACCGGACGCTTCGGCGAATTAGGCGGGGCGGGTCAGGCGCCAGACGACCTCGACACCGGCCTTGCCGGGGGTGTGGGCGAAACGCGGCGGGTGGTGGGTGTCCACGCAGGTGAACCCGAGGCGTTCGGGGACGCGGCGGCTGGCGGTGTTGGCCGCGTCGTGCCAGATCTCCACGCGGCCGATGCCCGGCAGCGCGAAGGCCTGCTCGGTCAAGGCCTGGGCCGCGGTGGTGACCAGCCCGCGGCCGGTGTGGGCGGGGTGCAGCCAGTAGCCGATCTCCAGGCCCGCCTCGCCGATGCGCCGCTCCAGCGAGATCGTGCCGGCGAGCCCGGCGCTGGTGGTGATCAGGTAGGTGTAGGCCCGCCCGGTCTGCCAGCGCGTGGTGGCCTCGTCGATGAAGGTCGCAGCCGCCGCGGGCGGGTAATCGCCTGCGGCCCAGGGCATCCAGGGGCGCAGGTGCGGCAGCGACTCGGTCACCGCCTGGTGCAGGGCCTGCAGGTCGGCCGCCACCGGGCGGCGCAGCAGTGCACCGGGCAGTTCGATGCGCTCGGCGGGGTGGTCCATGCCGTGATGCTGCTGGCCGCTCGCCTCGGGCCGCAACCGAGTTTTCCGGCGCCCGGTGCGAAACGGTTGTGGGGCGCGATCCTCGGTGAGCTCGGCGACCGAGGCGTCGATGCGGGAGCGGGAGAACTCGTCGATGTCCAGGCCCTGGACGATCTCGAACTTGCCGTCGCGGGCGGTGACCGGGAACGACGAGATCAGGCCCTCCGGCACGCCGTAGGAGCCGTCGGAGACCACACCGGCCGAGGTCCAGTCACCGTCGGGGGTACCGTTGACCCAGGTGTGGACGTGGTCGATGGCGGCGTTGGCGGCCGAGGCCGCCGAGGAGGCGCCGCGGGCGTCGATGATGGCCGCGCCGCGCTTGGCCACGGTCGGGATGAACTCGTCGGCCAGCCAGGACTGCTCGACCTGCTCGGCGGCGATCTTGCCGCCGACCTCGGTGTGGAACAGGTCGGGGTACTGGGTGGCCGAGTGGTTGCCCCAGATCGTCATCTTCTTGATGTCGGTGATCGACACGCCGAGCTTCTGCGCCAGCTGGGTCAGGGCCCGGTTGTGGTCCAGGCGGGTCATGGCGGTGAAGCGCTCGGCCGGCACGTCCGGGGCGTGGGCCTGGGCGATCAGCGCGTTGGTGTTGGCGGGGTTGCCGACCACCAGCACGCGCACGTCCTCGGCGGCACCGGCGTTGATGGCCTCGCCCTGGGGCTTGAAGATGCCGCCGTTGGCCTCGAGCAGGTCACCGCGCTCCATGCCCTTGGCACGCGGGCGGGCGCCGACCAGCAGCGCGACGTTGGTGCCGTCGAAGGCGGTGCGCGCGTCGTCGGTGATGTCGATGCTCTCCAGCAGCGGGAAGGCGCAGTCGTCGAGCTCCATCGCGGTGCCCTCGGCAGCCTTGACCGCCTGCGGGATCTCCAGCAGCCGAAGCTTGATCGGGGTCTCGGCGTCGATGAGCTGACCGGAGGCGATCCGGAACAGCAACGCGTAGCCGATCTGACCGGCCGCACCGGTGACGGTCACGGTGACGGGAGCTTTGGTCATGAGGTCTCGTTCTCCTGCTCGACGGGTGGGGTTTGCTCTGCTGGGGATGCTATCCCCAGCGCGGCGAGGCTGTGGGAGACCCGTCAGGGATCACAGTGGACACCGTCCGGGACCGATTCAGCCACCCGAGACCCGCACCACACGTGGGGTGGATTCGCGCCCAGGCCACCACACCTGGATTGGCTCTGGGCGGCGCGGCGCGCGGCTCCTAGCGTCGAGGGCGAGGTGTCCGGGCGGTGTGGAGGAGGGCGTTTTCCGTGGTGAGCGGGGCGGCGGTGGCCGGGATCGCGTTGGTGGCGCTGGGAATGGTGCTCACACCGGGGCCGAACATGCTCTACCTGGTGTCGCGGACGCTGACGCAGGGCCGCCGCGCGGGTCTGGTGTCGCTGGCGGGGGTGGCGGTGGGTTTCTGCGCCTACGCCGCGGCCACCGCGGCGGGCCTGTCGGCGGTGTTCGACCTCGTCCCGGCCCTGTACTCGGTGCTGCAGGTCGCCGGCGCCGGCTACCTGCTGTGGCTGGCCTGGCAGGCGCTGCGCCCGGGCGCTGTCTCGGTGTTCGACCCGCGACCGGTGCCGCCGGTGAGCGCGAGCGGGCTGTTCACGATGGGATTGGTGACCAACCTGCTCAACCCCAAGATCGCGGTGCTGTACGTGTCGTTGCTGCCGCAGTTCGTCGAGCCCGCTCTGGGTTCGGTGGCGCTGCAGGGCGTGGTGCTGGCGGCGGTGCAGATCGTGGTGGCGTTGTCGGTCAACGGGTTGATCGTGGTCACGGCGGGCTCGGTGTCGCGGGTGCTGGCTGGGCGACCGCGGTGGCTGCGGGTGCAGCGGTGGTTGATGGGCACCGTGCTGTGCGCGCTGGCGCTGCGGCTGCTGGGTGAGCGTGCGCGGCCGGTCTAGCTCATGCGCTTGCCGCCACCGGCGTAGAGGGTTTGGCCGGTCAGCCAGCGGGCTTGGTGGGAAGCCAGGAACACCGCGATGTCGGCGACGTCGTCGGGGTGCCCGACGCGCCCGAGCGGGCTGTACTCGGCGAAGCGGGCGTTCATCTCGCGGCTGATCCAGCCGGTTTGCACCGGGCCGGGGGCGATGATGTTGACGGTGATGCCGGCGGGCCCGAATTCGGCGGCCGCCGAGCGCGACAGCGATTCCAGGGCGTTCTTGGTGGCCCAGTAGGAGATCTCACCGGGTGCGCCGTCGGCGGCGTCGGTGGAGATGGTGATGATGCGGCCCCACTCGGCGCGGCGCTGCAGGTGCCGGCGGTGGTGCTGGGCCATCAGCAGCGCCGGGGCGCGGGTGTTGACCGCGTGGTGGGCGTCCAGGCTCGCCGCGGTGACCGGGCGAGCGCCCCGGGCCCGGGTGAAGGTGTCGGGATCGTTGTGGGCGGCGTTGTTGACCAGGATCTCCACCGGCCCCAGCAGCGCTTCGGCCTGGTCGTAGACCCGTGCCGGGGTGTCGGGGTCGGCGAGGTCGGCGGTGAGGGACTGCGCGGTGTGGCCGTCGGCGCGCAGCGCGGGGGTGAGGTGGTCGCTGCTGCCGGGCGGGTTGACCAGCAGCAGCCGCACCTGCTGGCGGGCCAGGGCGCGGGCGATGGCCGCGCCGATGCCCAGGGCGTTGTCGGTGCCGGTGATGACGGCGACGCGGTCGCGCAGTCGCGGGTCGATCATCAACTGATCATGACCCACCCGGCCCGGCCCCGGCCACGCCGGGGTGCGTGGGCACGTGCCCACCGGTGGCGGGTCTAGGCTCTGCGGTCATGGCGCACGGTGAGGACGGGGTCGACCGCATCCAGGCGGCCTGGCAGCGGGAACGCCCGGGCATGCCGGTGGACTCCATCGGGATCATCACCCGGATCTGGCGCATCGCGAAGCTCCTGGAGGACGAGCGGCGCCGCACCGACGCGCGCATCGGCATGGACGCCGCCACCCGCGACCTGCTGTCGACGCTGCGCCGGGCCGGACCGCCCTACCGGTTGGCCGCCGGCGAGATCGCGCGGCAGTCGCTGGTCAGCGCCGGTGCCATCTCCCAGCGCGTGGCCCGCGCCGAACAGCGCGGGCTGGTGCGCCGCAGCCGCGGCGGCACCGACGGGCGCAGCGTGCAGGTGGAGCTGACCACCACCGGCCACCGCCTCATCGAGGACCGCGTCGACGACCTGCTGCGCCACGAGGAAACCCTTTTGTCCTCGCTGGAGCCCGACCAGCGCGACCAGCTCACCGAACTGCTGCGGATCCTGCTGGGCGATCTCACCGAACGCTTCGGCGCCGAAGACCGCCCCTGACGCCCGCGCCAGGGGCGAAAACCGCTTGTCCTGGGCGAATTCGGGGTGTAGAGGTCATGGGATGCTGCACGAGAGCGGTACCGGCGAGGTCGTGGCGCTGACCGGCGGGACCACGACGTTGCGCTACGTGCCGCTTGCCGGTGCCCCGCGCATGGCGCGGCTGATCGACACCGACGGCCCCGACGTGCTGGGCCTGCTGCACCGCCGCCTGCAGGGCTGGAACGTCGTCACCGACCTCACCGACGGGCACCGGCTGCTGCGGGCCGGGGGGCGGTTGCGCCGCCACGCCCACACCATGCACCGCGACCTGCACGCCGACCCGCCGCCGCGGGAGTGGGCGCAGCGCAGTCCGGCACCGCCGTTGCAGATCACCGCCTGCGACCGCCCCGCCGAGGCGCTGCTGGCGGCGTGGCGCGAGGCCTACCCGCCGGGCCATCCCGATCACGTCACCGCCGACGATCGCGCGTTGCGCACCGAACTGCTGCAGCCGCTGCTGTCGGGCCGGGTGCTGTGACCGCTGCTGGGGTGCAGCGCCCTGGTCGCCGACGGCGCGGGCACCGTGGTGGCCGGGTTGATCGCCAACGACCGCTCCGGCACGGCCTGGATCAGCGACGTCTTCCGCCGCCGCGCACCGGCCTACACCGGGTTGGGCGGGCTGCTGCTGGGGCGTGCGCTGGCGGGGCTGGTGGGGGAGTTTCAGCGGGTGGGGCTGGCGGTGACGGTCGGCAACCCGGCGCAGCGCCTCTACCGGCGGTTGGGTTTCGAGATCACCGAGACGACGATGACTTTCGCCATCTGCTGACCGGCCGGGCAGGGCAGGCGCTACAGTGGCGGTGTGATCCGCAGTTGTCGTCTTGCGTGGTGGCGCTCCAGCTAGGAGCGGCCATCCCTGCGGAACACACCCAGATCACCCCGGGGGCCGTTCGACCGACGGCCCTTTTTTCGTGCGCGTTCTCCCCTTTGCGTGCGGGCCCCGGTTGGCGGCGCCCGACACGAAAGGACGCACCATGACCAGCACTGTCGAGGTTTCTCCGGCCGCCCGGCGCAGCGCCGAGCTGGAGGCCGAGATCACCACCGATCCTTCCCGCTTCCGGATCCTCACCGGCGATCGCCCGACCGGGCCGCTGCACCTGGGCCACTACTTCGGCACCCTGCAGAACCGGGTTCGGTTGCAGCGCAGCGGAGTTGAGCTGGGGCTGGTGATCGCCGACTACCAGGTGCTCACCGACCGCGACGTCGCCGAGGACCTGCAGGAGCACGTGACCGGCCTGATCGCCGACTACCTGGCGGCCGGCATCGACCCGGACGAGGCGATGATCTTCACCCACAGCGCGGTGGCGGCGCTCAACCAGCTGCTGCTGCCGTTTTTGAGCCTGGTCACGGTGCCGGAGCTGCAGCGCAACCCCACCGTGAAGGACGAGATCAGCCATTCCCGCCAGTCCGGGGTCTCGGGGCTGATGTTCACCTACCCCGCACACCAGGCCGCCGACATCCTGTTCTGCAAGGCCAACCTGGTGCCGGTGGGATCGGACCAGCTCCCGCACCTGGAGCTCACGCGCACGATCGCACGGCGGTTCAACGACCGCTACGGGCCGGTGTTCCCGGAGCCGGAGGCGTTGCTGTCGGCGGCGCCGCTGCTGCTGGGCACCGACGGGGCCAAGATGAGCAAGAGCCGCGGCAACGCGATCATGCTGCGGTCCAGCACCGAGGACACCGCCCGGTTGATCCGGGGCGCGAAGACCGATGCGCAGCGCCACATCACCTACGAGCCTCGCTCGCGCCCGGAGGTGGCGAGCCTGGTGCTGCTGGGGGCGTTGTGCAGCGACCGGGATCCGGTCGAGTTCGCCGAGTCGATCGGCCGGGGCGGGGCGGCGGTGCTCAAGGCCGAGGTGACCGAGGCCGTCAACGCCCGCTTCGCGCCGATGCGGGCGCGGCGCGCCGAGCTGGCCGCCGACCCGGCCTACCTGCACCGGGTGCTGCGGCAGGGCAACACCCGCGCAAACCGGCGGGCCGAGGCCACGCTGGCCGAGGTGCGGGAGGCGATGGGCACCGACTACGAGGCGTCCAGGTAGGACAGTGCCAGTCCGGACAGGCGCGTGCCGGGGCCGGTGGTGTCGATGAGCCCGAGTTCGCGCAGCCGCCACAGGTCGGTCTTGGTGCGTGAGACGGGGCGCTGCTGGGCTGCGGCCAGCTCGGCCGGGGCCAGGCCGGGCTGCTGGCGCAGCAGTTCGAGGAGTTGACGGGTCCAGGGTCCGCGCGGGGTGCCCAGGTCGAGCCGGGCGAGCTGGGCCTTCAGGGCGCGGCGCTGGGCTTCGCCGAGGGCGACTGGTGCGGGCTCGGGTGCGGCGGGCCGGTCGAGGTGGGTCAGTTCCAGCCGGTAGGTCGTGCCGCGGTGGCGCGAGAGCGAGGCGCGCAGGCCCGCGGCGGTGCTGAAACCGGCGCGGGCGGCGTCGGCGTCGGTGAGCTGCTCGGGGTCGACTTCGACCAGCGCGGTGATCTCGATGACTCCGGCGCGGGTGCGCACGCGCGCACCGGGGCGTGCCTGCGGGCTGGCCCAGCGCATGTAGGCCTGGGTGACGTGGCCGGCGGCCACGCCGCGCGCGATCCTCTCGCTCAACACGCCTTCCACGCTAATACGGGTGGTCGCCGGGCCCGGGCAGGGCGCGTGTTGATCACGAAACGAATTCATCAACTACCGCAGGTGCGCCGCGTGGGGGGACAATCGGCGCATGCTGCAGGTTTGCCTGAACGGCGCCCGGTCACCGCGTGAGCACTTCCACCTGCCGGTGCGGCCGGAGGAGCTGGCCAAGGCCGCGGCCGACTCGGTGGCCGCGGGTGCCACCGACGTGCACCTGCACCCCAAGTCCGCCGATGGCACCGACACGCTGGACCCGCACTCGGTATCGGCGGCGCTGCGGGCGGTGCGCGCGGCCGCGCCGGGGGTCAGCGTGGGGGTGACCACGGGGGCGTGGACGGCGCCGGACACCGCCTCGCGGGTGCGGGCGATCAAGGCCTGGACGTTGCTGCCCGATCACGCGTCGGTCAACTGGCACGAGCCCGGTGCCGATGAGGTGGCGGCCGCGCTGCTGGAGCGCGGGGTGGGGGTGGAGGCCGGGATCTTCTCCGGCACCGACGGCGATCACCACTTCAAGCTCTCCCCGCATCGGGGGCGGGTGCTGCGGGTGCTGGCCGAGGTCACCGATCCCAGCGCCGGTGGTGCGGCCGGCACCGCCGAAGCGCTGCTGGATCGGTTGCACCCGGCCTCGGCGCCGATCCTGCTGCACGGGGAGTCCGCGGGGGCGTGGCCGGTGCTGCGGGTGGCGGCGCGCCGGGGTTTTGCCACGCGCATCGGGTTGGAGGACACCTTGGTGCTGCCGAACGGGCAGATCGCCACCGACAACGCCGAGCTGGTGGCCGCGGCTGTGGTGGTGCTGGCCGCCGAGTCCCGCTGAACTCGACAGCCATATTCCTCGCCGGCTATATTCCTGGTGTGGAAACCGCGTTCGAGGTGCTGGCCGAGCCGCACCGCCGTGACATCCTCGACCTGCTGCGCAGCGGCGAGCGCGCGGTGGGCGAGCTGGTCGAGCAACTACCGCTGAGCCAGCCCGCGGTCTCCAAGCACCTCAAGGTGCTGCGCCAGGCCGGGCTGGTGGAGGTCCGCCAGGAGGCCCAGCGCCGCTGGTACCGGCTGCGCCCGGAGCCGCTGGCCGAGATCGATTTGTGGCTGGCGCCCTACCGGCGGATGTGGGAGCAGCGCCTCGACGTCCTGCAGCAGCACCTCGACGCGATGGATGCGTGATGAAACCCGAACTGTCGATGATCAACGGCCACCCGGTCCTGCGCCTGCACCGCGTGCTGGCCCACCCGCCGGCGACGGTGTGGAAGGCGGTGACCGCGCCGGCCGAGCTCTCGGCGTGGTTCCCAGCCCGGGTGGAGTTCGACCAGACCACCCCGGGTGCGCCGATGCGTTTCCACTTCGACGGCGCCGAGGAACCCGAGACCGGGGAGATCCTGGAGGCCGACGAACCCAAGGTCTTCGCCTTCCGCTGGAACACCGACGTCATCCGCTGCGAACTGCTGCCGCACGAGCAGGGCTGCCTGCTGGTGTTCACCCACACCTTGCGCGGTCCCGACAGCGACCGCCCCTCGGCGGCCCGCCACGGCGCCGGGTGGCTGATCTGCCTGGACGCCCTGCAAGCCGGGCTGGAGGGTGCCACCAGCGAGTTCGACATGGCGCTGTGGTTCGCCCGCGCCGAAGGGCTCGTCGAGCTCTTCGGCCTCGGCCAAGGGCAGGTGCACGCCGACGAGCGGGGCTGGACGATCCGCTTCGAACGCGACCTGGTGCAGTCCCCGCAGCAGGTGTGGGACCTGCTCACCGAGGGCGGCAACCCCGGCATCGGCGACGAGCCGCCGCTGCCGGCCACCCATGGCTACGGGCAAGCCACCACGGTCACCGGCGCCGAACCGGCCCGCGCGCTGTCCTACGGGTGGGCCGGTGGCGGGCAGGTGGTCTTCGAGCTGCGCGAGCAGCACCCGATCGGCACCCGCCTGGTGCTCACCCACACCATCACCGATCCCGGCCAGCGCGCCACCCTGCTGGCCGCGTGGCACACCCACCTGGAGCTGCTGTTCGCCGCCCTGCACGGCGACGTCCGCTGCCCGTGGCCCGCTGAGCGCACCGAGGCGCTGCGCGAGCACTACGCCGCGCGGCTGGACTGAGCCACGCCCGTCCGGCCGTTCGCGATCGGCCACTTAGGATGGTCATCGTCCGACATCGCGCCGCAGCGTCCTCAGGAGCGAAGCATGATCTTCATTACCGCCAAGTTCCGGGTCAAGCCCGAATACGCCGACCAGTGGCCGCAGATCTCGGCCGGGTTCACCAACGCCACCCGCAACGAGCCCGGCTGCTTGTGGTTCGACTGGTCGCGCAGCCTGGAGGACCCCAACGAGTACGTGCTCGTGGAGGCCTTCCGCGACGGCGAGGCCGGCGCGGCCCACGTCAACAGCGAGCACTTCAAGCACGCCCAGCAGACGCTGCCGCAGCACCTGGCCGAGACCCCGCGGGTCATCAACACCTCCCTGGACCAGGACGACTGGTCCCTGCTCGGCGAGATGTCCGTCGACTGAGGTTCTGACCAGGCGTTTTCCAGAGGGCTTCGGGGGCTGAGATCCCGGAGCCCTCTTGCGCACTTGAAATGCAGCCAAACGGTTGCCTATAGTTGGGCAACCGAACGGCTGCATGAACGCGCCGCGACAGAACAAGGGGGAGTGGCATGGACGAGGTGTTCCGCGCCCTGGCCGACCCCGGCCGCCGGCGACTGCTCGACAGCCTCCAGCGCACCAACGGCCAAACCCTGCGCGAACTGTGCGGCGAACTGGACATGACCCGCCAATCGGTCAGCAAGCACCTCGCGATCCTGGAAACCGCCGAGCTGATCACCACCACCTGGCGCGGCCGGGAAAAGCTCCACCACCTCAACGCCGCCCCGATCGCGGCCATCACCGACCGCTGGATCAGCCGCTACCACCAACACCACGCCCACGCCCTCCACGACCTCGCAACCGCCCTGGAGGACCCCATGCCCGACCCGGACTTCGTCTACCAGACCCACATCCGCACCACCCCCGAGAAGCTGTGGCAGGCGCTGACCGACCCGGAGTTCACCCGCCGCTACTGGGGAGTGAGCCTGCGCAGCGACTGGAAACCCGGCTCACCGATCACCTGGGAGGAGCACGGCAGCACCGACCCCGAGCAGGTCGTGCTGGAATCCGACCCGCCCCACCGCCTGGCCTACACCTGGCACACCTTCACCCCCGACTGGGCCGCGGCCAACGGCATCGACGAAGACCTGCGGGCCCGCCTGGCCGCAGAACCCCGCAGCAGGGTCGTCTTCGAACTCGAACCGGCCGAGCCCGGCTCGGTCAAGCTCACCGTCACCCACGCCGGCTTCAGCACCGACTCCACGCTGCGCACGATGATCAGCCAAGGCTGGCCGCAACTGCTCTCGAGCCTGAAAACCCTCCTGGAAACCGGCCAACCGCTCTGAACGAGGCCTCACACCGCCAGGCCCAGCCACAACGAACCGGCCGCCAACCCGAGGAACACCCCGGGCGCTGCGAGGGTGGAAAACGTGCGCGCCCGCACGTGCACCACCACAGCACCCAGGAAGAACAGCACCAGTCCACCCGCGGCCAGCACCCCGACGACCGGCACGCCCGCCAGCCCGGCCACCAGCCCGAGCGCCCCAGCGCCCTTGAGGACGCCGAGCACCGGCAACCACCCGGGCGGCACCCCGTTGGCCTCGGCCGTGGCCAGCACGTACCGGTGCCCGGCCAGATCCACCGCCGCGCTGACCGCGTTGAACACCGCGGTCACCACCACCACGACCACGTAGGCGAGCACCATCAGCCACTCCTCTCCTCGCTGCCCCCGATGACGCGTCCGCAGCGGCCGATGTGACCGGGGTGCTCAGTCGCCGGGGCTCCAGCCGGGCGGGCCGAAGAGGTAGCCGAGCTTGTCCCGCCAGCGGGTGGCCGCGCGGACCTCGCGCAGGATGCGGGCGAACTCGCCGTACTGGAGGGTGACGACGTTGTAGGTGCGCACCGGGTGGGTCAGCCCGTAGGTGGGGCGGTGCAGCTCGGGCTGGAAGGTGCCGAACAGCCGGTCCCAGACGATCAGGATCCCGGCGTAGTTCTTGTCGAGGTACTCCGGGTCCGAACCGTGGTGCACGCGGTGGTGCGAGGGGGTGTTGAACACCAGCTCGACCGGCCGCGGCAGCTTGCCGATGGTCTCGGTGTGCACGAAGAACTGGTAGATCAGGTTGAACGAGAAGGCGACGTAGAGCGCCCAGGGCGCGAAACCGAGCATCGGCAGCGGCAGCCAGAAGAAGAACTCGAACCAGGGGTTCCACTTCTGCCGCAGCGCGGTGCCGAAGTTCATGTGCTCGCTGGAGTGGTGCGCCTGGTGGGCGGCCCAGCCGATGTTGACCCGGTGCACGAACCGGTGGTTCCAGTAGTACGCCAGGTCCAGGCCCAGCATGAGCACGACCCAGAACCACCAGGTGTCGGTGGGCAGATGCCAGGGCGCCAGGTGGGTGTAGAGGGCGTTGTAGATGAAGAACGTGCCCACCTTGAACACCGTCAGGAACACCAGCGAGCCCAGGCCCATCAGAAGGCTCGCGCGGGTGTCTTTGAAGGCGTAGCCGGTGACGTTGTCGTCGTGGTCCAGCCACTTCAACGCGGCGAGTTCGATGGCGATGCTCAGCGCGAAGAACGGCACCGCGTAGGTCACCGGGTTCTTCATCGGGTCCAGCAGATCGGTCATGGAAGTCCCTCCCGCCGAATTGACCATCGGGTAAGTTACCAGTGGGTCACCCGATTCGGTAGACTCCACCAGTGGCCAAGGCAGGAACCAAAGGCGTCGCCCGCGCACAACGCGAACGCCAAATCCTCGACATCGCCGGACGCACCTTCGCCGAACACGGCTACGCCGGCACCTCACTCGCGGCCATCGCCGCCGACGCCGGCATCTCCAAACCCCTCATCTACAACTACTTCGGCTCCAAAGAAGGCCTGTTCTCCGCCTGCCTGACCCGAGCAGGCGAAACCATCGCCGGCGTCATCGAAAACACCGCCGAACTCGGCCACGTCGGACCCGAACAAGCCATCCTCAGCCTCGACCGCATCTTCACCGCCTTGCACGGCCAAACCTGGATGTGGCGCCTGCTGCACGACCCCACCACACCCACCACCCCCGAGATCACCGTCAAGCACACCCACTACCAGCACCGCATGCACACCGTCGGCGCCCAAGGCGTGGCCGACATGCTCCGCAAAGCCGACAACCACGACCCCCTCGACGCCTCCGCGCTCACCGCAGCCTGGATCAACGTCTTCGACGCCCTGGTCACCTGGTGGACCGACCACCCCACCGAAACCCCCCACGCCATGACCCAACGCGCCGCACGACTGTTCACCACCGTCTTCGGCCCGCTCGACCTCGACCAGCTCCCCCTGAACAACCGGTGACCCCCAGCGAAACACCGGTCAATCAGCCGAACAGCCCATTGCCCTGCATCCTGCGGCACCGCGATGGTGATCACCGCACACGGCCCGACGATGGGGGAGACCACCATGCCCTTGAACGCCTACGGAGTGCTCAGCGCACGCGTCATCGACATCCGCCGCGAAACCGGCGACACACCCCACTACCAAATCCACCTCGGCGACAACGAAAACCGCCACTACCGCGCAGCGGTCAACGTCGAATCCAGCCAACAGCCCTCCGACCTGCTCTACTTCGCCGTCGACAACTTCCAGCACCCGCTCACCACCGCGCTGCCCCCGGCAGGCTCGGGCTGGAACAAACTCGCCTCCCAACCCGGCGCAGCCGCACTGGACTACATCCGCGCCAACATCGTCACCCGCGAGCAGATGCGGCCCGTCCCACCCGACGCCGAAGGCCCCAACAACGACCTCGCCGACTTCCTCGACCACTACGTCCGCCGCGCCCAACAAGACCCCACCGCCACCGCCTACCTCTACGGCGAACCCTGGGGACCCGAAGACACCCCCGACAAGATCTTCGGCTTCACCCCCGGAGCCGGGGTGCACAACGTCCACATGAACCAGGGCAACAGCGAGCAGTTCCAGCAAGACAACGGCGTCTGGCAGGACGGCGGCATGCTCCTGCACTTCGCCGGCGAAAACCGCTGGGTCGCGGTGTTCCTGGCCTTCCAAACCCAGTCCTGGCACACCGACGACGAAACCGGACACCCGCTGCCGGCCGAAGGCATCACCGAAGACGGCACCATCCGCGTCGTGGCCGCGATGGTCAACCCCGTCGGAGGCGGCAGGGAGAACGAAACCATCACCCTGCTCAACACCGCCGACCACACCATCGACCTCACCGGCTGGTCACTGGCCGACACCCACAAGAACACCATGCCGCTGCCGGTGCGCGACATCGCCGCCGGACAAACCCTGCAGATCCCCGCCACCGGCGAGTTCCACCTCGGCAACGACGGCGGCCAGATCACCGTCCTGGACCCCCGCGGCAACAAGATCCACGGCGTCACCTACACCGCGGCCAACGCCGCCACCGAAGGCCGCACCGTGCAGTTCTAGCCCACGGAGGTGGCCGGTCAAGCCCGCACCCGACCGGCCACCTCCAACTCCCGCGACAAACCCGCCACCTGCTCACCGGAGAGCACCACCGTCACCGTCCGGCCACTGACCAGCGTGAAGGTCAACGCCCCCTCGGCGACCTCCACCGAGCCGGCCACCTGCTCCCGCACCAACGACCCCGCCGAACTCTCGCGCTCACCCTCGAAGAACGGCAGGTTCGCCGCCATCTCCACCACGCACCACGCAGCCGTCCAAAACGACTCCCGATCCCGAAAATCCGCCCGGCTGCACGTCAACTCCCGCCCCAACCCCGACGAACCCACCCGCGCCTTGACCCGGCCCACACCCGCAGCCGACTCCCAGATCGCGAACACCGTCACGTTGTTGGCCAACCGCTTGCGATAGGTCTCCCGCCCCTGCGAACGAGCCAACTCCCAACCATCCACCATCTCGGGCCAAGCGTCGTCCACCACGACCACTCCTCTCGAACCGGCGCACTCACCGCTCCGACGCACCACCACCCCAACCCGTTCCCCACGCCCACACCGGAGCACCACCCCTCTCGCCCCGACTCCCGCTCGTCGTGCTCTCACCCGGCTTCTCCCACCCCCGCGCCGCACTCACCGGCCTCGGCGAAGACCTCGCCAGCCGCGGCTACGCCGTCGCGCCCATCGGCCACAACCACGAATCCTTCGCCACCGAATTCCCCGACGGCCGCCTCACCCCATGCCTGGCCTGCCAACCCCAGGACATGCCGAAAGTCGCGCGCACCCGCACCGACGACGTCACCTTCGTCCTCGACCAACTACCCCGCACACACCGCTGCGCCCCACCCGCACCGCGATGGTCGGCCACTCCATCGGCGGCGCCAGCGCCGCGCGGGCACTGCAGACCGACCCGCGAGTCAGCGCCGGAATCAACCTCGACGGCACCTTCGCCTCCGCACTCGACCACGACCTGCACCGGCCCTTCATGCTCATCGGCACACCCGCGCACCGGCCCCACGGCATCGACCCATCCTGGGACACCAGCTGGCCGCACCTCACCGACTGGCGACGCTGGCTGACGGTCTCGGGAACCGAGCACGCCTCGTTCACCGACTTCTCGATCCTCCTCCAGCAGCTCGGCCCAGGACTGCCCGGCGAAACCCTCGACGGCCACCGCACCGCCCAGATCACCCGCGACTACGTCGCCGCCTTCCTCGACCAGCACCTGCGCGCGACCCCGCACCCACTCCTGCAGGCACCGTCGGCGAACTACCCCGAGGTCCTCTTCGAAAACCCCACCGGCAGCTGACCTACCGATCACCGGTGTGGTGGCGACGGGACACCACCGACGCCACCACACCCACCACCGCGCCCCACGCGGCGTTGACCAGCAGCACCATCACCACACCGACACCACCGGGCGAGGCCAGCGGCCCCATCAGCTCACCATGCAAGACGGGGGAGAGGACCGCGCTGAGCACCACCGCCAACACCCCGTACACCAGGCCCGCGCACGTCAAGGTCAACACCGGCCGGCCCTCTCGCCGCCACACCACCGCGGCGAACCAGACGATCGAGATCAGCACCGTCACCACCAGCGGCGCCCACGGCCTGCCCAGCACCTCCATCGCACCCGTGATGCTCGGAACCGGGCGCACCAGGGCGAACACCCCGAGCAGGGCGATCAGCGGCCAGGACAACCGCGCGACTCGTGTGGTCATGGACCGAAGCTAGGCCCACCACCCACACCGGCGACTCGGGGAAACACCCGACAACGCCCCCGAGAACAAGCCTCGCCACACAAAATGAAACATGTTCTACTTGGGTGCATGGTCAACACCCCGGACGACGAATGCGACGTGCTCGTCATCGGATCCGGCGGCGGCGCACTCACCGGCGCCTACACCGCCGCCCGAGAAGGACTCTCCGTCATCGTGGCCGAAGCCTCCACCCACTTCGGCGGCACCACCGCCTACTCCGGCGGCGGCATCTGGCTGCCCTGCAACGCCGCGCTCCAACGCGCAGGCGACCACGACACCCTCGACGACGCCCGCACCTACTTCCGCGCCGTCGTCGGCGACCGCACACCCACCGCACTCCAAGACGCCTTCCTCGAAGGCGGCGCACCGCTGATCGACTATCTCGAAGCCGACCCCGACTTCAAGTTCATGGCCTTCCCGTGGCCCGACTACTTCGGCTCAGCACCCAAAGCCAGCGCCACCGGCCGCCACATCATGGCCAAACCCGTCAAAGCCGAAAAACTCGGAGCGCTCCGCGACACCCTGCGCCCACCACTGGGCACCGAACGAGCCGGCGAACCCCTCCCAGACGGCCTCTTCGGCGGCCAAGCCCTGCTCGCCCGACTGCTCATCGCCCTGTCCCAACAACCCCGCGCCGACCTGCGCCGCAACACCACCTGCCACGAACTCATCCGCACCGACGGCACCATCACCGGCGCCGTGGTCTCCCACAACGGCGCCCGCCGCCACATCCACGCCCGCAGAGGCGTGCTCATCGCCGCAGGCGGCTTCGAGCACAACCAGCACATGCGCACCGACCACGGCGTCCCCGGCTCCACCCGCGACGCGATGGGTCCGACCAGCAACCAAGGCCTGGCCACCCTCGCCGGCATCGCAGCCGGAGCAGACACCGACCTCATGTCCGAGGCCTGGTGGTCACCAGGAATCACCCACCTCGACGGCACCTCGACGTTCTCCCTGTGGTTCACCGGCGGCATCTTCGTCGACGACCACGGCCACCGCTTCGTCAACGAATCCGCCGCCTACGACCGCATCGGACGTCAAATCCTCACCCGCATCGCCGACGACCGCATGACCCTGCCGTACTGGATGATCTACGACGACAGGGAAGGGGAGAGGCCACCCGTGCAGTCCACCAGCGTCCCCCTCGGCAACACCCAGGACTACGTCGAGGCCGGGCTCTGGCACACCGCCAACAGCCTCGACGAACTCGCCACCAAGATCGGCGTCCCCGCCGACGAACTCACCCGAACCGTCACCCGCTTCAACACCTTCGCCGAAACCGGAACCGACGAGGACTTCGGCCGCGGCGACGAACCGTTCGACCGCACCTTCACCGGCGGAGCCTCACCACTGGTGCCCATCACCAAAGGCCCGTTCCACGCAGCGGCCTTCGGCGTCTCCGACCTCGGCACCAAGGGAGGCCTTCGCACCGACCCGCGAGCCCGCGTCCTCGACACCCACGGCGACGTCATCCCCGGCCTGTACGCAGCGGGAAACTCGATGGCCGCGGTCTCGGGCACCACCTATCCCGCTGGCGGAAACCCCATCGGCGCCTGCATGGTCTTCAGCCACCTCGCAGCCCTCGACATGGCCGGACACAGGGGAGAGGGGTGAGTTCCGCCCACCAGGCCTGGAAGCGCTCGCTACCATCCGACTGGTGCTGTGCCAGGGCGACGAGGGGAGGGCCCGACGTGAGTCCCCCCGTGGACGAACGCGACTACGACTTCCACGACACCCGTCGGCACACGCGTCCGCCAGGGACATGCGCACCGCCGAACAATGGGCCCGGGAGGTCTTCGAAGGAACATCGATACTGATGCGAACCTTCCTGCTGGGCTGGCGCGTCGTCCTCGGCCTGGGCCTGGGCCCGCTGACAGACCCTCGTTACGTCCTGGGCTGGCGGATCGCCACTTCGGAACGCGAGAAGCTGCGTCTCGAACAGGACTCATGGCTGATCGCGGCCGCCAACGTCATCACCCTCGAAGGCACCAACGTCACCTGGACCACGCACGTGCGCTACACGTCCCGCTTGGCGCGCACGATCTGGACCCTGCTGCTGCCCGTGCACAAGCTGACAAACACCTGGCGCCTGCGCATCTGCGCCCGGACGCCTCCAGCGAACTGACAGCGCACCAACCACCCGGGGAAGAGGTCCTCGCGGACCTCCGAACACTTCACTTAACATAATGTGCATTATCGGCATTAGGTCATGGTGCGCGGATGGACCGAGAGGGGTTGCCTGGCGGGGTTTCTCGACGTAGCTGCAGTGTCAGATGCGCGTTGCGAGGCCGGGCGCTGTCGAGGATTGAGGTGGCTGTGTCGGTGAGGCTGTGGCCGTGAGCTCGTTGAGCGGCTTGGTGCGGAGTCGGCGTCGCGTCTTCGGCGTGTGCACCGCGACGCAGCAGCCTGGCGGCCAGCCGGGTGCTCAAGTGCGCCGGCACCACGCGGAGCCAGTCGCAAGCGTTGCCATGACGGGGCTCGATTCGCTATCCCCTTGCCGCCTTGGCAACCCCTTATCAACCACTATTTGCGTCACAGTGACGGAACTGGGTTGGTCTTGCTGGACCTGGAAACAGTGCGCCGCGCAGGGCATTCCCGTTTCACTGATGATCACTCCGGCCTGCCGGAGACGCGCCCGGGGTCGGCCTGGCCGGCCGCAAGCCAGGTTCAGGTGGACGCGACGCGAAGAAGGAAGCCGTTGGGTCGGCGCGGGCCTGCCAGGCCGACCCGTGGAGCCAGAGATGGGCAACGCCTCGATCCCCCGAGGAAGCATCGCCCTCTCTCCTGATCCATCACTCCGATTGATGGATAACGTAGATTATCCACGCATTGTCATGATCAACGTATGGATGTCGTTGCTGCGAAGCAGCTTTCGCCTCGACTCCACCCCCGCAGGCCGAGGACTTCCGGATCCACAGGGACAACCATCACTGGAAGCCCTCAGCACTCCCCTTCCCTGCGAGCTCCCGCGCAGCCCTACCCCGGCGGAAGCCGGAACGCGCGCTCCCCTGCCGGCTGGGCTGATCCCCTACGGGCGCCAGCGTTGGGCGTAGCCGGGGCGGTCTGTGTACGGCAGTCCTAACAGGGCCAGGGTGGGGCATCCTCGTTCGTCTTCTCGCGGGTAGCTGTTGCCGAGGGTGTCGCAGGGGCCTTGGCCGGAGCCGCAGTGGTGGTGCTGGGTGAGCAGGCGGGTTTTGAGCTCGCACTCGCGGAAGCCGCGCAGGGGGCCGATGAGGCAGCGGTGGGGGGCGTTGCCGGTCTCCTCGTCTTGTCTGGCCTGGCTGTGCAGCTCGAGGTCGATGTCGATCTGGCGGCGCAAGAACTGCACGAAGCGGCCCATCGTCGGCTCTCCCCTGGTGTCCCTCGGTGATCTCGGTCCTTAGCGGGGACGTGCTGAGCGCGTGGTCATGACGTGTTGCCGCGGGATTGTTGGTTGGTGACTTTTTGGCGAACTGGTGGCGGCTTGTCGCCAGGAATTCCCGTGAACCTGATCGGCTGCGTAGCGTGTCGATCCCCGAGGGCACGGGCCCTGTTTCGTGATCGCTGACCGATTTCGGGAGAGAAGTTATGGCGCTACGGGAAGTGCGAGTGGCTCGACGTGCGGTGCTGGCCGGCGGTTTGGCCGTCTCAGCGGTGGGTTTCGCGGGGTTGCCCGCGGGTGCGGCGGTGCGGCGCCCGGCTGCGGCTCCGTCGATCTCCTCCACGGCGGACTGGAACGCGCGGGACGCCTTGGGGGACATCGAGGTGCTCGACTCCAAGCCCACGATGATCATCGTGCACCACACCGCGACGCCCAACAGCGATGACACCTCGCAGGCGCACGCGTTCGAGTTATCCAGGCAGATCCAGGCCTTCCACATGGACAGCAACGGCTGGTCGGACACCGGCCAGAACTTCACCAACTCCCGCGGCGGGCACCTGATGGAAGGCCGGCACAAGAGCCTCGCGGCGCTGCAGGGCGGTACGCAGCACGTCAAGGGTGCGCACGCCGGTGAGCAGAACTCGGTGTCGCTGGGCATCGAGAATGAGGGCACCTACACCGAGGCCTCGGTTCCGGACTCGTTGTGGGACTCGCTGGTGGAGTTGTGCTTGTACATGGTCTCGCAGTACGGGATCGAGCCGGGTGAGATCTACGGGCACCGGGATTACATGTCCACGGCGTGCCCGGGCGATGTGCTCTACGCGCGTCTGCCGGAGTTGCGGCAGACGGTGGGCGCCTCGCTGGGCTCGGCGGTGGTGCAGCCGTCGACGTGGCCGCTGCTGCGTCCGGGTGCGCAGGGGCCGACCGTGACGGCGTTGCAGGTGCTGTTGGGTGCGCGGGGCCTGGCGGTGCCGGTGGATGGTGTGTTCGGTGAGGCCACGCAGCGGGCGGCGGGCGGTGTGTCGGCGGCGCGTGCTGGGTCGGGTCCGTCGTGCTTCGCCTCGCGGGTGGCCGAGCCGGGGTTGTTCGGTGGTCTGGCGTGGGAGGACGTGGCGCCGGTGCTGGGTGCGGGTGCTGCTGGTGAGGCGGTGCGTGCGGTGCAGGTGTTGTTGACCTCGCGCGGTCATTACGTGCCGGTCGATGGTGTTTTCGGTGATCGGGTGGTGTCGGTGGTGCGTGATTTCCAGGCCGCGAATGGGCTTGCGGTCTCGGGTGTGGTGGATCAGGCGAGTTGGCAGCGGCTGCTGTCTTGATGCCCCCTCTCCCCTGTTGCGGGTGAGCCCCGGGGTGGGCCGGTCAGGTCCACCCCGGGGTTTTCTCATGCTCGGGTGATGCGGAGGGTGCGGATCTCGAAGGGGCGCAGTTGCAGGGGTGTGTCGGGTGGCTGGGGGTCGCGGGTGGGGCGTTCGAGTAGGTCGGTGCGGGTGATGGTGGTGGCGGGGAAGCTGGTGGTGAGGTGGGCGCGGGCTTGGGCGCCTTGGGCTTCGTAGAGGCGGACGATGACGTCGCCGCTGCGGTCGTCGGCGAGTTTGAGGGCTTCGACGATGACGTTGGGGTTGTCGAGGGTGATGAGGGGTTCGACGGTGTGGGTGCCTTGCTGGGTGCGGGTGGGCAGGTTGATGCGGTAGCCCTGGCGGGCGGCTTCGGTGATGTCGGCGCCGATGCAGAGGGCGTAGCGCAGGGTGTGGTGTCCGTGGTCGGTGTCGGGGTCGGGGAATCGGGGTGCGCGCAGCAGGGACAGGCGGATGGTTGTGGTGGTGCCTTCGTCGTTTCGGGTGTGGCGGGTGACGTCGTGGCCGTAGGTGGAGTCGTTGACCAGGGCGTGGCCGTAGCCGGGTTCGGTGACGTGGATGTAGCGGTGGGCGCAGATTTCGAAGCGGGCGGCGTCCCAGGAGGTGTTGGTGTGGGTGGGGCGCATGACGTGGCCGAATTGGGTTTCGGAGGCGGAGCGGTCGGCGTGGACGTCGAGGGGGAAGGCGGCTTTGAGGAGTTTTTCGGATTCGTGCCAGTCGACGTCGGTGGTGATGTCGACGCGCTTCTCCCCTGCTGGCACGGACAGGGTTTGGGTGATGGTGGAGTTCTGGTAGGTGCGGCGGATGACGACGGTGTGGTCGTGGATGTCGAGTGAGTCGAGTTCGGTGAGGTCGTGGGTGTTGTGGCGGTAGAAGTTGTCGATGTCCCAGGCGTCCCAGTGGTTGGGGTGGTCGGGGTGGATTTGCAGGAGGTTGGCGGGGGCGGCGAGTGCTTCGCGGTCGGCGGTGTGGTCGTGGACGGCGTTGATGAGGCCGTGGGTGTCGATGGTGGCGCGGACGAGGCCGTTGTCGAGGGTGATGGTGCCGTCGGGTTGGCGTTGTGGGGTGGCGGGGTCTTCGGTGGGTGCGGTGGTGGCGCCGAGGGCGGGGATGCCGTGGTGGGTGTGGGGTGCGGCGTTGAAGGTGATGGGGTGGTCGCCGGGTCCGGTGAGGGTGTGCTGGGCGTGGTTGATGAGGGTGGTCAGGCGTTGGGCGAGGTCGGTGTAGGTGGCTTCGGCTTCGCGGTGGACCCAGGCGATGGAGGATCCGGGCAGGATGTCGTGGAATTGGTGGAGCAGGACTTGTTTCCAGATGTCGTCGAGTTCGTCGTAGGGGTAGGTGGCGCCGGTGTTGATGGTGGCGGTGGTGGCCCAGAGTTCGGCTTCGCGCAGGAGGTGTTCGCTGCGTCGGTTGCCTTGTTTGGTGCGGGCTTGGGAGGTGTAGGTGCCGCGGTGGGCTTCGAGGTAGAGCTCGCCTGAGTAGACGGCGGGTTGGGTGTGGTCGGCTTGGGCGGTGGTGAAGAATTCTGCGGGGGTGTGCAGGTGGACTTGGGGTGAGCCTTCGAGGTTGTGGGTGCGGTGGGCGCGTTCGAGCATGTCGCGGGTGGGTCCTCCCCCGCCGTCGCCGTGGCCGAAGGGCAGCAGTGAGTGTTGTGCGTAGCCGTGTTCGGCGAAGTTGTTCTGGGCGCGGGCGAGTTCGGCGCCGGTGATTTCGGCGTTGTAGGTGTCGGCGGGTGGGAAGTGGGTGAAGATGCGGGTTCCGTCGATGCCTTCCCAGTGGAAGGTGTGGTGGGGGAAGCGGTTGGTCTGGTTCCAGGAGAGCTTTTGGGTGAGGAACCAGGTGTTGCCTGCTTGGTGGATGAGTTGTGGGAGTGCGGCGCTGTAGCCGAAGGAGTCGGGTAGCCAGACCTCGCGGGTTTCGATGCCGTATTCGTCGAGGTAGAAGCGTTTGCCGTGGATGAGTTGGCGGGCTAGGGCTTCGCTGCCGGGCATGTTGGTGTCGGATTCGACCCACATGCCGCCGACGGGGACGATGCCGCCTCGGTTGATGTGGTGGCGGACGCGTTCGTGGAGTTGGGGGTGGTGGGTTTTGGTCCAGGCGAGTTGTTGGGCCTGGGACATGGCGAAGTGGAAGTCGTGGTGGTCGAGCAGTGTGGTGACGTTGGCCAGGGTGCGGGCGACTTTGCGGATGGTTTCGCGGATGGGCCACAGCCAGGCGGAGTCGATGTGGGCGTGGCCGACGGCGGAGATCTGGTGGGCGCTGGGGTGTGCGGGTGAGGTGAGGGCGGGGGTGAGTTGGTTGCGGGCGGCGGTGGCGGTGCCGGGGATGTCGTGGAGGTCGAGGGTGTCGAGCATGCGTTCGAGGGCGCGGAGGATGTGGTGGCGGCGGGGTGAGTTCTCGGGCAGCTGGCGCATGAGCTGGTCGAGGACTTCGGCGTCGTGGTAGAGGGCGGCGGTTTCGGTGTGGCGCAGGGCGATGTCGGCTTGGTGGAGTTGGTAGAGGGGGGGTCCGTCGGTGGTGGGTTGGGTGCCGAGGTGGGTGGGTTGGAAGCCGCGGGGGCCGAGGATGTCGGGGTTGGCGGCGGCTTCGACGTAGATGGTGTGGGTTCCGGGGGTGGCGGCTAGTGGGAGGTAGGTGTTGAGGGGGTTGATGGCTTTCAGCGGTGTGCCGTCGGGGGTGTAGCAGAGGCCTTCGCATTGGAAGCCGGGGCGTTCGTCGAGGGAGCCGAGGTTGATGAGTGCTTCGACGGTGTGGCCGGCCCAGTGTTCGGGGATGGTGGCGGTGAGGCGGAACCAGGCGGTGCCCCAGGCGGGTCCCCAGGGTTGGCCGATGTGGGCGGGTTGGTAGGTGGCGGCGAGGGCTTGGGTGACGGGGACGGGTTCGCCGGGGGTGTGCCAGACGGCGATGTTCATGGGGCGGGTGTCGGTGTGCTGGGCGGGTTTGATGCGTTGGTGCAGGACGCGGTCGAGTCGTTGTTCGACGATGTGGCGGTCGTCGTGCATGGGGCGGCTCCTGGTGTTTCGGCGCGTGGGTGTGGTGGTGATCATGCTGGCTCGGGGCGGCGGCACGCCAGAGGTGAAATGTCTTCGCTTGTGTGCGGTTGCCGGTGGTGGGGGCAGGCCGCATGCTCGCGCTGTTGGCTTGTCGTCGTGTTGTGGGAGGGCGGTTTCGATGGGGACCTGCGAGGTTTGCGGGAACGACTACTGGATGAGTTTTGAGGTGCGCACCGTGGGCGGTGGTGTGCACACGTTCGATTCGTTCGAGTGCGCGGCGCAGCGGTTGGCGCCGCAGTGCGAGCACTGCGGTTGCCGGATCTTGGGGCACGGTGTGGAGGCCAGTGGGCGGTTCTTCTGCTGTGCGCATTGTGCGCGGCAGTCGGACGTGGCGGTGGCCGGTGAGTTGCGGGATGCGGTGGGTGCGCATCCGGGTTGATCGCTACGGGGGGTGGTTGCGGGGGTCGTCCGGAAGGGTGTGACTGCCCGCTCATTGTTGTGACCATTCTGTTATGTCACGGTTGAAACACGCGGACGACCTGCGGCGACATCCCGGTTGACGGGTACGAACTCGGCCGGAGAAGTGGGTGTCCGCGTATCCGGGTGTTGACAACGAGCGGGAACACCGTCAACTCCACAACCAACCCCTACGTAGCAGTATGGAGGACGCCCCATGGCAAGCATGGTTCGCTGGCTGGGCGGCATCACGCGGGAACTCGAACGCGCCCGCGCGCAGATGCGTCACCCCCGCTCGCAGACCTGCACGCGTTTCCCGCGCGGTTGAGGTTCTGAGCGCACAACCGAAGAACTGACTTCACGTCTGCCGTGTCCCCGTCCCCCGGGGGCACGGCAGACGTCGTTTCGCCGCCTGCGGGTGCGACGATGTGCACCGGTGTCAGGGGTTTTCGGGGAGCGTTGATGGTGTGTGATGAGGTGACCGGCCGGTTGCGGGCGGCCGGGTGCGTGTTCGCCGAGGACGAGGCGGCGTTGCTGCGCGATGCGGCCGGTGGTGATCGGGTGCGGTTGGAGCGGATGCTCGCCGAGCGGGAGTCGGGGTTGCCGTTGGAGCAGGTGCTGGGCTTTGCGTGGTTTCGGGGGTTGCGGATCGCGGTGGCGCCGGGGGTGTTCGTGCCACGTCGTCGTACCGAGCACCTGGTGGAGCTGGCGGTGGCAGGGCTGGGTTCGGGTGATGTGGTGGTGGATGTGTGCTGCGGTTCGGGTGCGGTGGCCGCGGCGGTGCAGGCCGAGCGGCCGGGTGCGGTGGTGTGGGCGTGCGATGTCGATGAGCGCGCGACGAGGTGTGCGAGGCGGAACTTGCCGGGGGGCCGGGTGGGCACGGGGGATCTGTTCGCTCCGCTGCCGTGCCGGTTGCGGGGGCGGGTGCGGGTGATCACCGCCAACGCGCCTTACGTTCCCAGCGGTGCGGTGGCATTGATGCCTCCGGAGGCCCGTGACCACGAGCCCCGTGTGGCGTTGGACGGTGGCGGGGATGGTTTGGCCGTGCAGGCGCGGGTGGTCGAGCAGGCGCCGCGCTGGCTGGCTCCGGGCGGGGTGCTGCTGGTGGAGACCTCGCGCGAGCAGGCCGGGGGCACGGTGGAGCTGATGTCGGCGGCGGGCCTGCGGGCGCGGGTGTCGCGGTGCGATGAGCTCGACGCCACGGTGGTGGCCGGGCGGCGGGATTAGCGGTATGTGGTCGCCCAGGTCCCCGGTTCGTGGCGGAACTCGAGCCGGGCCCGGCGTTGGTGGGGCTGGTGCTCGTGGCGGGTGCGCGGTGTGCGCGTGGTGGTCAGCAGCGGCGCCGGCGCGGCGGTCTGCTCGTCGCGCGCGGCGTGCCGCTGCGGTGGGCGGGTTCTGCTCTCGCGCTGGTGCGGCCCCACCCCTGCGGGGCTTCTCCCCTGCCGCGGTCAGGTGAGGGCTTGGCGGTGCTTGGCGGCGAGGTTGAGGTATTGCTCGACGGAGAGCTTCAGGGCGGCTTGTTCGTCGTCGGTGAGGGGTCGGCGGATCTTGCCGGGGGTGCCGGCGACCAGGGAGCCGGGTGGGATGTCGGTGCCTTCCAGGACCACGGCGCCGGCGGCCACCAGTGAGCCTGCGCCGATGCTGGCTCCGTTGAGCACGACCGCGCCCATGCCGATGAGGCTGCCGGTGTGCACGGTGCAGCCGTGCAGGACGGCGCGGTGGCCGACGGTGACTTCGGGGTGGATGTCGGCGGGGAATCCGGGGTCGGCGTGGATGACGGTGCCGTCCTGGATGTTGGTGGCCTCACCGATGGTGATGGTTTCCTGGTCGCCGCGCAGGACCGCGCCGTACCAGATGCTGGCGCGGGGGCCGATGGTGACGCGGCCGATGAGGCTGGTGCCGGGGGCGGTGAAGGCCTCGGGGTGGATCTCGGGGGTGATGTCGTCGACGGTCACGGTCAGCGGGTCGTTCAACGGGTGTCCTTTCGGCTGGTGCGCTGCTGGGCGAGCCAGGCCAGCGCGACGTCGGTGTGTCCGTCCACTTTGTCCTCGATGCCGTCGAGGAAGCTGCGGTCGCCGTGGGTGGCGAGTTCGTCGAGGACGGCTTGGGGGTCGCCGGTGTCGATGATCTCCAGCAGGTGGGCGTGGCGGGCGACGTCGCCGTCGAGGCTTTCGTGTTCTTCGCGGGCGCGGCGGTTGAGGGCCATCGACAGCATCATCTGCAGTTGCAGGGAGCGGTAGGCCTCTTCGAGGCGGGCGTGGCCGGACAGGCCGACCACCGAGACGTGAAATTCGAAGGACCGCTCGAGGTAGGCGGGCCGGTCGCCGGTGCGGGCGGCGTCGGTCATGGCCTGCAGGGCCTGGTGGCAGCGGGTGCGGCGGGCGGAGTCGGTGACCGGCACGCCCAGGCGGATGGCCAGGCGTTCGAATTCGGCGCGCAGGGTGCAGATCTCGTAGATGTCGTGCAGCGTCAGCGGGGTGACGATCACGCCCTTGCGGGGGACTTGCCGGACGAGTCCTTCGCGTTCGAGGACGCGCAGGGCTTCGCGCAGGGGTGGGCGGGAGATGCCGAGCTGGCCGGTGAGCCGGTTTTCCACGATGCGCTGACCGCAGAGCAGGTCGCCGCCGACGATCATGCGTCGCAGGGTGGCGGCGGCGAGTTCGACGAGGCTGGGTGGCCCGACGATGTGCGGGGCGCTGCTGGTGTTGTCCACGGGTCCGGTCACTGTTCTCCTTCGGTGCTCGGCGCGATCCTATTGCCTCGGCTGGAGCAACCTGGTCGGTCGAGCTTGTCAGCCATGATCTGACTGCTGTAGACAAAAGTCAGGTGATGCCGATCACGGTAGCGCCGTGTCGCCCGGTGAGGTGGGAGGCGTGGATGTGAGTACCCGATCAGAGTCGGCTCCGCTGGCTGGTGTGCGCGTGGTGGAGATCGGCGCGTTCATGGCCGCGCCGTTCGCGGCGATGCAGCTGGCCGATCTCGGAGCCGATGTCATCAAGGTCGAAAACCCCGCCGGGGGCGACCCGGTGCGCCAGACCGGCCCGTTCCTGCAGGAGCACTCCTCCCCTTTCGTGCGGCTCAACCGCAACAAGCGCTCGGTGGCGCTGGACCTCAAGACCGAGCAGGGCGCACGGCTGCTCGGTGAGCTGCTGGGCTCGGCGGATGTGCTCATCGAGAACCTGCGGCCCGGGGCGTTGCGATCCCTCGGGTTCGGCCCCGAGCAGGTGCGGGAGCGCTTCCCGCAGCTGATCTACGTCGCCGTCTCCGGCTGGGGCCAGGACGGACCCCTGGCCGCCCAGCCCGGTTTGGACATCATGGCCCAGGCCCGCGCGGGGCTGATGAGCATCACCGGCGAGCAAGGCGGCGCCCCGGTCAAGGTCGGGGTCCCGGTGTGCGACCTGGTGTGCGGGTTGTACGCGGCGATGAGCGCGATGGCCGGGTTGCGGGCCCGCGAGCACACCGGGCGCGGCCAGTTCGCCGACGTGTCGCTGTTCGAGGCCGGTGCGTCGCTGGCGGTGTGGGAGGCCGGGACCTACTTCGCCACCGGGGAAAGCGGCCGCAAGCACGGCTCGGCGCACCAGAACAGCGCCCCGTACCAGGCGGTGCGCAGCAAGGACGGGTGGGTGACCGTCGGTGCCACCACCACCAAGACCTGGCCGGCGTTCTGCCGGGCGCTGGGGCTCGAGGAACTGCTCGAGGACTCCCGCTACGGCTCCTCCTACGACCGCTACCACCACCGCGACGAGCTCATCGCCGCGATCGAGCGGGAAACGACCCGGTGGACCACGGCCGGGATCGTGGAGGCGCTGGTGGACGCCGGGGTGCCGTGCGCCCCGATCGCCGAGACCGGCCAAGTGTTCACCGACGAGCACCTGACCGGGCGCGGGTTCTTCTGGGACGCGCCGCACCCGCAGCTGGGCGCGGTGCGCCAGATCGGCTCGCCGATGCGGCTGTCCGACACCCCGCCGCAGCGGCGCACGGCCGGCCCGGTGCTGGGTGAGCACACCGGTGAGGTCCTCGCCGAGCTGGGCGTGGGCGCCGACGAGATCGCGGGCTTGGCGCAGGCGGGAGTCATCGCCGAGCCCTGAGCAGTCCCTTTCGCTACGCGAGCTCGAGGAGGAGCGATGCGTGCGTTATCCCTGATCATGGCCGTGGTCGCGGTGGCGTGTGCCGGGTGCGGTGGCGCGTCCGGCACCGAGGACGCGGCGGGCGCGGATCGACCGGTGGGGCCGGTGACGATGGTGGTGCCCTTCGCCGCCGGAGGCGGCAGCGACATCGCCGGGCGCGCGGTGGCCGACGGGCTGGTGTCGGTCACTCCGGGCTTGAACATCAGCGTGGACAACCGCGAGGGCGGGCAAGGCGCGGTCGGCTACTCCTACCTGCTGGGCAAGGCCGGTTCCCCGCAGTACCTGCTGGCCACCGAGACCTCGCTGCTGTCGCTGCCGGCGTCGGTGGACGTGGCGTTCTCGCACCGCTCGTTTACCCCGATCTTCAAGGTCGGTGAGGACTTCACGCTGCTGGTGGCCCGCCCCGACTCCCCCATCACCAGCTGCGCCGATGCCGTCGAGCAGGCCCGGCACCGCAGGGTGCTGGCGGCGATCTCCGGCGCGATGGGCCCGGATGCGGTGGTGTTCTCCCAGATGCGCGCCACCACCGGCGCCGACATCGACACCGTGCCCTACGAGGGCGGTGGGGAGTCGATGGCGGCGGTGCTGGGCGGGCAGGTGGAGCTGGCCTCGCTCAACCCCAGCGAGGTCATCGGCCAGCTGCGCGCCGGGGAGCTCAAGGCGCTGTGCGTGTTCGCCGACCAGCGCTACACCTACCCCGAGCTCGCCGACATCCCCACCTCGGTGGAGCAGGGCGTGGGGGTGGTCTTCGCGCAGTTCCGCGGGGTGATCGCCCCGGGCGAGCTCAACCCGCAGGCGCGGGAGTTCTGGGTGCAGGCGGCGCGGCGCTTCGCCGATTCCCCCGCCTACCGCGAATACGTGGCCTCGGAGTTCCTGCAGGCCCGGCCCGCCTTCGGTGAGCAGTTCGGGGCGTACCTGGCCGCCACGCAGGGCCCGGTGGAGCAGGTGGTGAGCCGATGAGCGGTGATCGCGCGCAGGTGTGGGTGCTGATCGGCCTGGTGGTGCTGGGCGCGGGTTTCGCGCTCTCCGCCCCGGTCTACGGGGTCGTGGGCGAGCAGGGCCGGATCGGGACGGGTTTGGTGCCGATGGTCGCCGGTGGGCTGCTGGCGGTGCTGGCCGCGGTGTTGCTGCGCCGCCAGCTGTCGCAACCGGTCGCGGCGGGTGAGACCGAGTCGGGCACCGATGATTTCGGGCGCACGGCCGGGCAGCGGTCGTGGATCCTGCGGCGGGTGTTCGTGCTGCTGCCGGTGACCGTGCTGGCGGTGCCGGTGGTGGGCATGGTGTGCGCGTTCGGCGGCCTGGTGCTGGTGATCTCCACCTGGCTGGAAGGCCGCAGGCTCCTTCCGGCGGTGGCGTTCTCGGTGGCGGTGGCCGGTGGGGTGTGGGTGATCTTCGCGGTGCTGCTGGCCGTGCCGCTGCCGACCGGGATCTTCGGGTTCTAGAAAGGGAGGGGGTGGGCCGGGGTGTGGGAGAACCTGCTGCTGGGTGTGGCGACGGCGTTGACGCCGACGAACCTGCTGTGGTGCTTCGCCGGTGTCGTGCTGGGCACCGTGATCGGGCTGCTGCCCGGGATGGGGTCGGCCACCGGGGTGGCGATCCTGATCCCGCTGACGCTGACCGTCGAGCCGGTCACCGCGCTGATCCTGCTGGCCGGGATCTACTACGGCGCCCAGTACGGCGGGACGATCACCTCGGTGCTGCTGTCCACACCGGGCGAGGCCGCCAGCGTGGTGACCACTTTGGACGGCTATCAGATGGCGCGGCAGGGCAGGGCCGGTGCGGCGCTGGCGATCGCGGCGATCGGCTCGTTCGCCGCGGCGATCCTCTCGCTGATCCTGCTGGCCGCGCTGGCACCGCCGATCGCGCAGGTCGCGCTGCGGTTCGGGCCGCCGGAGAACCTCGCGGTGATGGTGCTGGCGCTGGTGACCATGGTGGTGCTGACCACCGGGTCGACGCTGCGCGCCGCGGCGATGGCCTGCGTGGGAGTGCTCATCGCCTGCGTGGGCATCGATGCCGGAACCGGGCAGGCGCGCTACACCTTCGGCAGCATCAACCTGCTGTCGGGCATCCCCTACGTGGAGGTCGTCATCGGGTTGTTCGCCGTCGGTGAGGTGCTGCACCAGATCCGGGTCGGTGGGGCGCGCCCGATCAGGGCGGGTTTCCGGGACCTGGTGATCCGCCGGTCCGACATCCGCGATTCGGCCGGGGCGATCGGGCGCGGCAGCCTGATCGGGTTCGCCCTGGGCACCCTGCCCGGTGCCGGATCGACCCTGGCGTCGTTTCTGGCCTACGGGCTGGAGAAGCGGGTCTCGCGCAACCGGGAGAACTTCGGCCACGGCGCCATCCAGGGCGTGGCCGCACCGGAAAGCGCCAACAACGCCGCCGCCAACGCCAACTTCATCCCCACCCTGACCCTCGGCATCCCCGGTGGCGCCACCACCGCGGTGCTGCTGGGTGCGCTGACCGTCTACGGCATCCAGCCCGGGCCGCTGCTGTTCACCGAGCAGCCCGACCTCGTGTGGGGCCTGCTGGTGTCGTTCTTCATCGGCAACCTCATCCTGCTGGTGCTCAACCTGCCCCTGGCGCCGGTGTTCGCCCAGCTGCTGCGCGTGCCCTACGGGTTGCTCTACCCGCTCATCCTGGTGACCAGCTTCACCGGCGCGTTCGCCATCGACAACAACTTCTTCTCCGTGGTGCTCGTGCTGGTCTTCGGGTTCGTCGGCTACGGCATGAAACGCCTCGACCTGCCGATGGCGCCGCTGGTGGTGGGCGTGGTCATCGGCGGCCTGCTGGAGAAGGCGCTCGTGCAGTCCTCGGCGATCTTCGACGGAAACATGTGGCTGCTGGCCACCCAGCCCATCGCGGTGGTGATCCTGCTGATCGCCGCGGCCATGCTCACCGCACCCCTGCTGGCCCGCCACCGGGCGGGAAGGAAGGAACACGCCGATGTCCGATGAACTGCTGGTGGCCGCCGAGGGACCCGTGCTGCGGGTGACCTTCAACCGCCCCGCGCAGCGCAACGCCATGAGCTGGACCATGTACGACGGGCTGGTGGCCGCCATCGAACGCGCCGAAACAGACCCGGACATCCGGGTGATGGTGTTGCGCGGTGCCGGCCAGGAGGCGTTCGTGGCCGGCACCGACATCGCCCAGTTCGCCGAGTTCACCAGCGGCGAGGACGGGGTGGCCTACGAGCAGCGCATGGAGGAGGTCTTCGGGCGCCTGGAGGCCGCCACCGTGCCCACGGTCGCGGCGATCTCCGGCTACTGCGTGGGCGCCGGCATCGCCCTGGCCGCGGCCTGCGACCTGCGGATCTCCACCACCACCGGGCGCTTCGGGGTGCCGGTGGCGCGCACCCTGGGCAACTGCCTGGCCATGAACACCTACTCCATGCTGGTGTTTCACCTCGGCCCGTCGCGCGCCAAGGACATGCTGCTGCGCGCCCGCATGTTCACCGCCGACGAAGCCCACGCCGCCGGGTTCGTCACCGAGCTGTGCGAGCTCGGTAAGCTCGAGGAGGTCGTGGAGACCATGACCGCCCGGCTGGTGCAGCACGCGCCGCTGACCATGTGGGCTTCCAAGGAGGCGGTGCGCCGCTTGCGGCTGGCGAACATGCCCGACGGGGACGACCTGGTGCGCACCGTGTTCGGCAGCGACGACTTCCGCAATGGTGTGCGGGCGTTTTTGGACAAGACCCCGCACACCTGGAGCGGCCACTAGAGCTGCGCGGCGTCCTCGGCGGTGATCTCGGTGAGGGTCTCGCCCAGCAGCAACCAGCGGGTCGGGTTGACCTCGCGCAGGAACGCCATGTCGTGACCGGCCACGATCAGCGCACCCCGGAAGGCCCGCAGCGCGGCGGCCAGGTGGGCGCTGCTGTCGAGGTCGAGGTTGTTGGTGGGTTCGTCGAGCATGAGCAGCTGGGGTGCGGGTTCGGCCAGCAGCACCGCCGCCAGGCTCGCCCGCAGCGCTTCCCCGCCGGAGAGGGTGCCTGCCGGCTGGTCGGCGCGGGCACCGGTGAACAGCAGCCGCGCCAGCTGCGCGCGCACCTGGGTGTCGGTCAGCGCCGGGGCGGCCTGGGCGAGGTTGGCGGCCACGCTCAACTCCGGGTCCAGGACGTCAAGGCGTTGCGGCATGAGCCGGGCGGGCACCGGAACCCGCACCTCACCCGCCTGCGGCTCGGCGGTGCCGGCCAGCAGCCGCAGCAGGGTGGTCTTGCCGGTGCCGTTGCCGCCCAGCAGCGCGATGCGTTGCGGCCCGTGCACATCGAGATCCAGCACGAGTCCGGTGTGTGGCAGCACCACCTCCCGCAGCCGCGCCACGTCCCGGCTGGCGGGCACACGGGTGGCCGGCAGCTCCAGCCGGATCTGAGCGTCGTCGCGCAGCGCCTGTTTCGCGTGGCGGCGTTTCTCGCGGGCGGCTTGCAGGCGTTCCTGCTGGACGCCGGTGAGCTTGCCCGCGGATTCCTGCGCGGCGCGTTGCCGGGCACCGGCGAGGATCTTGGGCATGTTCTCGGCGGCTTTGGCGCCTTGTCGTTTGCGGCGGGCGAGCTTGACCTGGGTCTCGGCCAGTTCCCGCTGCTGGCGGCGCTCGTCAGCCTCGGCGGCGCGCAGCGCCTGCTCGGCGGCGGCCTGCTGGGTGGCCACCGCCTGCTCGTAGGCCGAGTACCCGCCGCCGTGGAAGGTGATCTCGCCGTCGCGCAGTTCGGCGATGCGCTCGACGTCCTCGAGCAGTTCGCGGTCGTGGGAGACCACGATGAGCACTCCGTGCCGCCATCCGCGCAGCGCCTGCCGCAACCGGTGCCGTGCTGCTCGGTCGAGGTTGTTGGTGGGCTCGTCGAGCAGCAGCACCTCGGGGCGTGCCAACAGCAGCGCGGCCAGGTGCAGCAGCACCGTTTGGCCACCGGAGAGCTCGGCGACCCGCCGGTGCAGCTCCAGGCCCTCCAGTCCCAGGCCGGCCAGCAGGGCGTGGGCGCGTTGTTCGACGTCCCAGTCCTGCCCGACGGTGTCGAGCAGCTCTTGGGTGACCTGCCCGGCTTCGATGGCCGTCAGCGCCTGCAGCTTGTCTGCGATGCCGAGCGCTTCGTCGACGCGCACACCGGTGCGGGTGGTGACCGTTTGCGGCAGGTACGCCGCGGGTGCGGGTGTGTGCAGGTGCCCGCTGGTGGGGGAAAGCCGGCCGGCCATCAGCTGCAGCAGGGTCGTCTTGCCGCTGCCGTTGCCGCCGATGAGCCCCGTGACGCCGGTGGGGAACCCGGCGCTCAGCCCGGTCAGCACCGGGGTGCCGTCAGGCCAGGTGAAGCTCAGGTCGGTGCAGGTCACCGATGCGGAAGTGGGTGTGGACAACAGGGTCTCGCCTTCGCCGTGAACGGGTGTGTGCAGCTGCAGCGAGCACCACGCGGCGACGATCCCCTCCCGCACCGAACGCACGTTGCCGGCGGGTCCTGGGTCTCCGAGGTCGCATCCACGCGCTCAACCAGCGCCACCAGCCCCGGTGGGGTTGGTGCGGGTGTGCCGGCGTGGTGTTCGCGGACCTCAGATGAGCAACAGGCACCTCTCTCGGCGGCGGCAGGACGCCTGCGATGCTAGCGGGTGACCCGGCGGGCGCGCTGCTGAATTTTTCAGCACCACTCGGCCAGGGTGGCCACGGTCTTCCAGTTCCGGCAGGTCACCGGCGTGCCCAGGTGGCGTTGCAGGTGCGCGGTGGTCAGCTTCGAACGCCCCACCCCGTCCGGGTAGTGCAGGAACACCTCCCCCGCGGCGGCGGCCACCGTCTCGCGGCCCGGGATCGGCATGGCCTGCACCCGCTCGGGCGCCACCGGCTCCAGCGGGAAGGCGACCTGCAGCTTGGGGTGCTCGATGCCGGGCGCAGCCAGCGGGTGCCCGTCGGCGGCCAGAGCGGTCAGGTGTTCTGCGGTGCGAACCATGACCTCGGTGTCGATCCCGTCAGCGGCCAGAGCGTGCCGCAGCTGCAGGGCCACCTGCCCCGGGTCGGCGAGCTCGCTGGTGAACACGGCGTTGCCGCTCTGCAGATAGGTGCGCGCCCCACCCCAGCCCAGGCCGGTGATCAGTTCCCGCAACCGCGCCATCGGCACCCGGCCGTGCAAACCGAGGTTGACCGCGCGCAACAACGCCACATAGGTGCCCACACCCGGGATCCTGCCAGCACACCCCGACGCTCACCGGCAGGCACGGGTCAGGGCTTCCTCGACATCGGCGGCCTGGTCGAACAGCGCGGACAGGCCGGTGAGCTCCAGCAGCCGGTGGACCTGCCCGGTACCGGGCACCACTAACAGCCTCGCATCGCGCCGCCCGGCGGCGTTGTAGGCCAGCATCAGCAGTTCCAGCACGGCGCTGCTGGCAAAGCCCACCTGGGACAGGTCCAGGATCGCGGTGTGCAGACGCGCGGCGGTCAGGCGCTGGCGGATGATCTCGGTGATGCGCGGCAGGCTGGCCAAGTCGACCTCACCGCCGATGCGCACCAGCACCAAGCCGCGTTCGGGCCACTGCACGCGCACGGTTAACGCCGACGCCGGCCGGTCACGACCGAGCGCGGCATCGCCGGCGGAGCGGGGCGCGACGATGTCGCCGCCGCCGCGAGATGCCTCGATGGGCATGGACCTGGAGACGATCACGCTACCCCCTCGTGGTGGGCGAATCGACGACCTCGGCTGCACCACCACACGTGCCGTCGAACCGCTGTGGGCTGGGGAGATCGCTCAGCGGGGCGTGCGCGGTGGCAACCGGATGGGACCGCACCACCACCGTAGGAGCCGCCACCACCCCACAACAAGGAACAACACTTTCGTGTGAAATGAGCTTGTTCGTAGTCGTCTTGCGTGGCGGTGCGGGTGGCGGAACCTGAGCGGCTCCGTGGACTCCGCGCGCCGCTGCTTGAGCATGTCAAACGCGGCGTCCCGGCGTACTCGCCGCGAAGCCGCTCAGAACCCCCCGCAGGGCAGGGCACCGCGGTACCAGCGCCTTAGGCGGTGAAGGAGAAAGCGGCTTCGCCGCATGGCTGATGCGCCCTAGTGGAGGGTGGTGTCGAGGAAATCGGCGATGAGCGACCACGTCGCCGGTGCCTGCCCGGTGAGGGCGCCGCCGGCGGCGTGGTGGACCTGGTGCGGGGTGAAGTCGCGGGTCTCGTCGAGGTAGTCGTGCTCGTGCACCCGCCCGCTCATCTCGTAGAGCGTCGCGGCCACACCCGCGCGGTGCAGGGCCGCCAGCAGCAGTTCGCTCTGGTGGTACGGCACCAGCGGATCGCTCGTGCCGTGCAGGATCAGCCACGGCGGGCAGCCGCACCGCACCCACTGCGACGGGTCGGCCTCGGCGACCCGCCCGGGCACCGTCTGGATCTCCGCGCCGATCAGCCGCGACTCCGGAGATGCCGGGTCGTCGTGACCCCGGGTGCCGCCGGTGATGCGGTTGAACCCCTCGATCGCCCCGGCAGGCATGTGGGAGTCCATCGCCAGGAAATCGGTCGGCCCGTAGAGGTCGACCACCGCCTGCACCTCGCTGGACACCGACGTGGGACCCAGGTCGCCTTCCATGCCCACCACGCCCGCAGTGGCGCCGAGCATGCTGGCCAGCCACCCGCCGGAGGAGGTGCCCATCACCGCGATGCGCTCACCGTCGAGGCCGTAGCGGGCGGCGTTGGCCCGCAGCCACCGCACCGCGGCCTTGCCGTCGTGGACCTGGCCGGGAAACCGCGCCTGCTGGCTGGAGCGCACCGCCACCGCCGCCACCGCGTAACCACGGGCGCACAACGCCCGCGCCACCCGCTCACCGCCGGAGTTGCCGTTGTCGGCCAGCCACGCCGACCCGGCCGTCCACATCACCACCGGGCACGCCCCGGCGGCCTCGGCCGGTAAGTACAGGTCCATGCGGCCGGCATTGCCGACCCGCGGCGCATACCCCAGATCGCGCATCACCACGTACGGCTGCCCACCGGTGGCGCGGGGCTGGGCGAGCATCCCCCACAGCCCCACCGCACCGGCCGCCACGCCAAGCCAACCCAGCCGCATTCGGCCACCACCTCCGCACCCGGAAACGATCAAGAACCCACCATGCCAAGATCGAACCCGGCTGGGAAGGCGATCACCCGAACGCACTCGACCTTTGCGCGGGAAGTGGCGAGTTCTCGCCGGACGCGGCATGCCTGCCCCCGGCCACCGGCTGCCACACCTGCCCCACCGACAGCCGCAACTCGCCGTCGAGCACATCGACGGTGATCTCATCCCCGGCACCGGCCTGCCCGGCCAGCACCAGCTGCGCCAACCGGTTGTCCAGCTCCCGGGAGATCACCCGCCGCAGCGGCCGCGCCCCGAACTCCGGCTGGTGCCCGCGCTCGACCAGCCAGTCCAGGCCCGCGTCCGTGACCGTCAACCGCATGCCCTTCTCGGACAGCTGCGCGCGGGTGCGTTCCAGCAGCAACCGGCCGATGCTGCGCAGCTGCGCCACACCCAGCGGCCGGAACACCACCACGTCGTCGATGCGGTTGATGAACTCCGGGCGGAAGAACGCGCGCAGCTCCTCCAGCACCACCACCGCCGAATCAGCGGCATCGGCACCGGAATCCAGGATGCGGTCGGCACCGAGGTTGGAGGTCATGATGACCACGACGTTGCGGAAATCCACCAGCCGGCCCTGCGAATCGGTCAACCGGCCGGCGTCGAGCACCTGCAGCAGCGTGTTGAACACGTCCGGGTGGGCCTTTTCGACCTCGTCGAGCAGCACCACCGAGTAGGGCTGGCGCCGCACCCGGTCGGTCAACTGCCCCGACTCGCCGTAGCCGACATAACCCGGCGGGGCTCCGATCAGCCGCGACACCGAGTGCTTCTCCTGGAACTCACCCATGTCCAGCCGCAACAACCGGCCCGCATCACCGAACAGCGCCTGCGCCAGCGCCCGCGCCAGCTCGGTCTTGCCCACCCCTGTGGGCCCCAGGAACAGGAAGTTGCCGATCGGGCGCTCCGGATCGGCCAACCCCACCCGCGCCCGGCGCACCGCCTCGGCCACCGCCGAGACCGCCGCGTCCTGGCCCACCACCGTCGCCCGCAGCTGCTCCTCCAAGCCCAGCAGGCGCTGCACGTCCTCGGCGCTGACATCGGCCACCGGGATGCCGGTGCGGGTGGCCACCACATCAGCCACGTCGTCGGCCACCACCGTCGGCTCGAACACCGCCGCCGAGCGCACCTGCCCACCCCGGCGCAACCGCACCCGGCTGCAGGCCTGATCGAGCAGGTCCACCGCCTTGTCCGGCAGGAACCGGTCGGCGATGTAGCGCTGGGACAACTCCGCGGCCGCCCGCAACGCCGCCTCGTCGATGCGCACCCGGTGGTGGCGCTGGTACCGCTCCCGCAACCCCCGCAGCACGATCACCGTCTCCTCCACCGAGGGCTCGGAGACCATGATCGGCGCGAAACGCCGCTCCAGCGCCGGATCCTTCTCAATGTGCTTGCGGTACTCCTCGACCGTGGTGGCACCCAGCAGCCGCACCTCGCCGCGGGCCAGCGCGGGCTTGAGCATCGTGCCGGCATCCATCGAGCCCTCACCGGCCCCGGCACCGACGATGCTGTGCAGCTCGTCGATGAACACCAGCACGCTGTCGCGGTTGGCGCGGATCTCGGTGAGCACGTCGCGAAAACGCGACTCGAACTCGCCCCGGTACTTCGCCCCGGCCACCATCCCGGCCAGGTCCAGCGACACCACCCGCAGATCCGCCAGCGACCACGGCACCTCACCGGCCACGATGCGCCGCGCCACGCCCTCCACGATCGCGGTCTTGCCCACCCCGGGATCACCCACGAACACCGGGTTGTTCTTCGAACGCCGCCCCAGCACCTCGATGGCCTGCTCGATCTCGACGTCGCGGCCCACCACCGGATCCAGCTTGCCCGCCCGCGCCAGTTCGGTGAGGTCCAGCCCGAACTCGTCCAGCCGCGGCGTCAGGCTCAGCACCCCGCGCCCGTCACCGCCCTCACCGAGCTCGATCGCCCGCGCCAGCGCACGCCCGGCCACCGAATCGGCGTCGGCGGCCAACCCCAGCACCACGTGCCGCGCACCGACCACATCAGCGCCCTCCGACAGCGCCTGCCGGTAGGCGCCCAGAAGCGCCCGCCGCGCGGCCGGGGAGAGCACCGGGGTGCCCTGCAGCAGCGGTTCCTGCACGGCGATGACCGCCGAACGCACCGCCTCTGCCAGCTCACCCACCCGCACCCCGGAGGAGGTCAGCAGCTGAGCGGTGGCCTCCACCCGGGTCACCGCCCACAGCAGGTGGGTGCTGTCCAGCTCCGGCGAACCCCAGTCCACAGTGGCCCGAACGGCCTTGGACACGACCTCGTGGGCCTGCTCGTCGAGCAGCGCCGACAACGCCGACGACCGCTCGGCCGCCTCACCCGAACCCGACAGCACGTCGCGAAACAGCGAGTCGAAGGCGGCAGAGGAATCTCCGGCACCGCCGCGATCCAACCCCGACACCTCCACACACGCCGCCGCACCACCGGCCCGGCCCGAAAACCCCGGGGCGGCAGGCGATGTCACAAACCAACGGGCGAACGGTCACCGGCCCCCGCCGGCACCGGTGGCTCGACCGATGCGAAACACCACCGGGATGCCACCGCCACCATCGGCGCCGCTCGCGAAACCTCTGCGCGCGCAAGCCCTCTCACGCCCCGGACACCGGGCGCCGTGCGCACCTGATCATTGTGGCACGGCCAGCCCCGGCCACCCCGGCCCGGGTTGGGGCCGCGTCAGCTGGCGCGCTGTTGTGCCTGCTCTATGGCATCGGCCAGCCGCGAGAGCTCCTTGCCGATGTGCGAGAGCCGTTCGGCCATCACGCTGGCGTGCCCGGACAGCGGGCCCACGTGACCGGCCGCGCGCAACCACTCGGTGACCCCCGACAGGCCACCGGACATGCCCTCCACGGTCAGCGAGAAACCACGCATGACCTTCTCGATCTCCTCGACGCTGTGGGCCACGCCCGGGTCGCGCAGCCGCTCGCCCAGCGCCACGGTCGCCTCGCCGACCTGCCGGGCCACCTCCGAGGAGTAGCCCGACTCGCCTCCCCCGTCCTCACCGCGCCTGCCCGAGCGGCGCGCGGGCGGGCCGTGCTTGCCCGCCTGTGATGACGAGTGGTCGGAATGTCCAGCGGCAGTCATAGCGAACCAATCAACCCGAATCCAGTACCAACTCCACCCCGACCGCCACGCACCCTCGCCGATCCGGGATGGGTGGTTTCCGGATCGCAGGCTTGTCGCAGCACAGGAGTAGGTGCGGAGAGGTTAGCGCGTCCCGCCCGGGCGTGGTGAGGGCGATGCGCAAGCAATACCCACCGCGTGCGCGCACTCACCGGCCGCACCACCAGCCCCACCGGGTGCCACCAGCACCGATCACCGACCGCGCACGCCCAGGGCGCGGTGGGTGATCAGCGCTCGCCGAGCTCGGCGAGCAAGTCGTTGATCTCCTCATCGCTGGTGGCGGCGAAATCGCGGTACCACTGCCCGACCGCGGCGAACCCGACCGGCTGCAGCACGCACACCACCACATCGGCCTCGCCGCGCAGCGCCCGCACCGACTCCGGCGAACCCACCGGCACGGCCAGCACCAGGTGACGCGGTCCGGCCTGCGCCAGCGCGCGCAGTGCCGCCCGCGCGGTGGCGCCGGTGGCCAGCCCGTCGTCGACCAGCACCACATCGCGCCCGGCCAGCTGGACCGGCTCGCCGTGGTAGAGCCGCTCGCGGCGGGCGGCTTCGGCGCGTTCGCGCTCGCAGGCCGCCGCGAGGTCCTCGTCGCTGACCCCGAAGGCGCGCACCAGGTCGTGGTCGTAGCCCGGCGGGCCGTGCGCGGTGACCGCACCGAGGGCCAGTTCGGGCTGGCCAGGCGCGCCGATCTTGCGCGCCACGCACACCCGCAGCGGGGCTTCCAGAGCGCGGGCCACTTCGGCGGCCACCGGCACACCACCGCGAGCCAGGCCGAACACGACGGGCTCGGGCAGGTCCACGCCGTGCAGGTGGCCAGCCAGGACTTGGCCGGCGTGGGCGCGATCGGCGTAGCCGGTCGCGCGCGGCAAGCGGGATCGCATCTGAGGCATCAGCACGCCTCCCACCACATCGGGGGTGCTCTTCCGGGGTGCCCACCACGGACGGGGCGGCAAACCGATCTCAACTGCCGAAACCGCTCACCGCCAGCGCCCGCAGCCGGTTGAGCGCCGCGGCGACCTCCAGCGGCCGGGGCACGGCGAAATCACCCGCGAACCGCTCGTCGACCGCCTCCACCCCGCGTTCGGCGAACTCGGCGGCCAGGATCTTGACCACCTCGGCGATGCTGCGCTGCCCGTCGAGCACGCCCCGCCTGGCACAGCCCACCAGCGCCAGCCCGATGCCGGTGACCTGGGAGGCATCAACGATCTGCTCGACGCCGCGCAGCTCGACGGTCGACTCGCCCACCGTCAGCGCGTCGGTGCCGCGAGCGCGGATCTTGGGGCGCTCGGTGGCGATGCAGCGCGGGTCGACCACCCGGTGCCGCAGTGGCGGGTAGCCCTCGGCTTCGCTGCGGCGTCCGGTGGGGCGGGCCTGGGAGAGCTCGCGGGCGGCCTCGGTGACATCGCGGGCCCGGTAGGAATCGAGCATCACCACCGCGTCGGCGACGTCCATGTAGTCACCGGAGCCACCCATGACCAGCACCGTGGAGACCCCGTGGGTGGCGTGCAGGGGGCGGATGAGGTCGACGAAGGGGGTCAGCGGTTCGGCGTCCTTGGCCACCAGCGCCTGCATGCGGGCGTCGCGGATCATCAGGTTGGTCGCCGCGGTGTCCTCGTCGACCAGCAGCACCCCGGCCCCGGCCTCGACCGCTTCGGTGATCGCCGCGGCCTGCGAGGTCGACCCGGAGGCGTTGTCGGTGGAGAAGTCGCGGGTGTCGGCACCGGTGGGCAGGTGCGAGACGAACGGGCTGACATCCACCCGGTGCACGCGCCTGCCGTCCTCGGCGCGCACCTTGACCGCATCGGCCCGGGCCACCACGAGTTCGCGTCCGTCGCCGGGCACGTGGTCGTAGACCCCGTTCTCCAGGGCGCGCAGCAGGGTGGACTTGCCGTGGAATCCGCCGCCGACGATCAGGGTGATGCCTTCGCCGACGCCCATGCCGGTGATCTCGCCGCGGTGCGGCAGCGACACGCTCACCCGCATCGACTCCGGTGAGCGGAACGGCACGGCCTCGAGCAGGGGTCGTTTGTCGATGCCGCTGCGGCGCGGCAGGATCGCCCCGTCGGCGACGAAGGCGACCAGCCCGAGCTCGGGCAGGGCGTTGCGCAGGGCGTCGGTGTCCTCCACGGAGTCGACGAACTCCTGCACGGCCTGCTGGTCGGCGGCGGTCCAGCGCAGGGCGGCGTCGACGGCCTCGGGCAGTTCGTCGCACAGGGTGTGCTCGGCGGCGCGGCCGTCGATGGTGCGGCCCCGGCCGGGCAGGTCGATGCCCATGCGCACCTGCACCGCGCCCTGGTGGATCTGGCAGGAGCTGCGGTCGAGGACCTGCTGGCCCCCGGCGTCCACGCGCAGCCGGCTCTTGCCGAGTTGGCGGTGCAGGGCTCGCACGAGGTAGCCGGCCAGGCCGCGGGCTCGCACGGGGTTGTCCCACAGCTGCTGCGGCACGCCTGCTCGGTCGGCTTCGACGGTGACCTGCACGCGGCTGGCCGGGGCGTAGGGGTCGGGCTGGACGCGCTGGACCTGCAGGGTGAAGCCCTCGAAGCGCCAGGAGCCGGTCAGCGACTTGTAGCGGCCGTAGCTGGCGCCGTGCATGCCGCGCAGTTCCTGCCGCAGCTGCTGGGCGTGGCCGCGGGCGGCGGCGGGGTCGCGTTGCTGGGCGGTGCCGGTGGTGCGGGGGCCGCTGCGCCGGGGACCGCCCCGGCCGCCGTATCGCTGTGCCATGCCCACAGGGCTACCGCAGCAGGCGGAGAATCTCCAATCCGGGATGATCCAGGCCACAGTGGACACACAGTGGACGCTCGTGCGCAGCCCGATCGGCGGCAAATGCGAAACACTCGCGCGTCGGTAACCGGCAGGTGGGTTGAGGTCGGGTTATCCTCGGCCCGCGCGCGCAAGATCACCCGTCTAACGACCTTTTCGGACACCCGTTCGCTCTCGCACCGGCACCCCCTGTCCTGGGGTGTGCCGGTGTCCAGTGAGGAGGCCCGCCATGTTCAGACTGCCCGGTCGTGACCGGCGCCGCGCAGCCGCGCCCCGCCGCAGGGCTTCGGTGGTAGTACTGGCCGCCGTGACCGCCCTGACCGCCGCTGCGAGCCCGGCGCAGGCCGCGGCGCCGCGGCTGGATCCGCACGACCCCAACGGGGCGTGGAGCGGCTACAGCGCGGGCTCGAATGAGCGCGGCTCGGGCCAGGTGCCGGCGGGTGCGCTGGCGGGCATGGACGTCAGCGGGCACCAGCCCCAGGTGGACTGGGGGCGCGCCTACGCCGACGGGGCGCGGTTCGCCTACGTCAAGGCCACCGAGGGAACCGGGTTTCGCTCGTCGGCCTTCACCGGGCAGGCCCGCGGTGCGGCGTCGGTGGGCATGGTGCGCGGCGCCTACCACTTCGCGCTGCCCGATCGCTCGCCCGGCGCGGTGCAGGCGCACTTCTTCGTCGACAACGGCGGGGCGTGGGCGCCGGGCACGGGCACGCTGCCCGGGGTGCTCGACATCGAGCACAACCCCTACGGCGAGATCTGCTACGGGCTGGACCCGGCGGGCATGTCGCGGTGGATCGCCGATTTCTCCGGCACCTACCAGGCGCGCACGGGCCGGGCCCCGGTCATCTACACCACCACCTCGTGGTGGAACCGCTGCACCGGCGCCAACCCGAACTTCGCGGCGGCCAACCCGCTGTGGATCGCCCGCTACGCGCCGGAGATCGGGCCGCTGCCGGCGGGCTGGGCCTACCACTCGATCTGGCAGCACAGCGACACCGGGCCGCTGCCGGGTGGTCAGGACGCCTTCAACGGTGATGTCCACCAGCTCCACCAGTTCGCGGGCTGAGGCGGCACGACCAAAGCGCGGGGCACCCACCGAACGGAAGGTGGGTGCCCCGCGCTTGTTTCGGGTGCGGCCGGGTCAGGGGCCGAGCAGCTCCTGCGGGATGGGCTGGTCGTTCTTGATCGCGTCGAACATCTGGCCTGCCTTCTCCTTGTCCCAGACGATGACCGATCCGCCGTCGGAGTCCTCGCCGAAGCGCCCGAACGGCGCCTGGGTGGTCACGCCCTTGCCGCCGCTGATGTCGCCCATCGCCAGCGCCAGCGACATCAGGTGCCAGATGTGGTCGGAGTCGTTGACCAGGAAGGTCTTGCTCGCCCCGGAGGCCAGCGGGAACAACCGGAACGGGTTGATCAGGGTGGCGGGGCTGGTTCCCTTGTCCACCAGCGCGCCCAGCAGCTTGCGCTGGTTCTCGGCGCGTTCCAGGTCGCCGCCGTCGAGGGAGTAGCGGGCGCGCACGAACCCGAGGGCCTGCGGGCCGTCGAGCTCCTGGCAGCCCTGCGGCAGGTGGACGTTGGCCATGTTGTCGTCCATGGGCTTGTCCAGGCAGATGTCGACCCCGCCCACCGCGTCGACGAGGTCGGCGAACCCGCCGAAGCCGATCTCGGCGTAGTGGTCGATGTGCACCCCGGTGTTCTGCTCCACGGTCTGGGCCAGCAGCTTCGGGCCGCCGAAGGAGAACGCCGAGTTCAGCTTGGTCTTGCCGTGGCCGGGAATGGACACGTAGGAGTCGCGCGGCAGGCTGATCAGCGCCGGCTGCCCGCCACCGCTGGGGATGTGCACCAGCATCATCGAGTCGGTGCGGCGCCCACCGGCATCGCCGGCGGAGAGCTCTTCGCGCTGCCCCTCGTCGAGGCCTTCCCGCGAGTCCGAGCCCACCAGCAGCCAGTTGCTGCCCGCCGAGTCAGCGGCCGGGCCCTCGAACTCCAGGGCGGCGGTGCGCTGCAGCATGCTGTCGAAGTAGAACAGCAGCGCCCCCAGCAGCACCACGACCACCAGCAGCCCGACGCCGATGCGCTTGCCCCAGCTGGGCCTGCGCCGCCGCGGCGGCGGCGGGTGGGGCCGGTCGCCGCGCGGGCGCCCGGGTGGGGGTGGTGGCGGCGCGGGGCGCCGTCCCTGCGGGGGCTGGGCGCCGCGGTAGTAGTCGTACCTGTCGCCGCCGCCCTGCGGCCTTCGCCTCGGCGGTCCGCCCGCCGACCAGTCGCTCATGCTCACACCTGCGTCGGTTGTTGGCGACGCGTCCCGCACGCGCCGCTGTGTGGCGTGCAGCATTGCAGAAGCACGTCGCGCAGGTGGCCGCCGCTATCGAACAGTAATCCGCGATCACGGGTTTGTGCTGGTGGTGGGCGCGAGCGAGATCTCACACCCACCACCAGCGGCGCGTGCCCTAGCTTGCCACGGCCGAGCGCACCGCGGTGGCCCACAGCTCGATCGCGGCGTCGACCTGCTCGGCGGTGACGATCAGCGGCGGGATCATGCGCACCACGTTGCCGGCCGGCCCGCAGGTCAGCAGCAGCAGCCCGGCGTCGGCCGCGGCGGCGTGGGCGCGGGCGGCGGTGGCCGCGTCCGGGGTGCCCTCGGGGGTGGTGAACTCGTTGCCCAGCATCAGGCCCAGGCCGCGCACCTCACCGATGACGGGGTGGTCGGCGGCGACCTTGCGCAGCCCTTCGGCCAGCCGCGCGCCCTGTTCGGCGGCGTTGGCCACCAGCCCTTCCTGCTCGACGACATCGAGGGTGGCCAGTGCCGCCGCGGCGGCCACCGCGTTGCCGCCGTAGGTGCCACCCTGCGATCCCGGCCAGGCCTTGCTCATCAGCTCCTGGCCGGCGGCGATGGCCGACAGGGGGAATCCGCTGGCCAGACCCTTGGCGGTGATGAGGATGTCCGGGCGGATGCCGGCGTGGTCGTGGCCCCAGAAGCGGCCGGTGCGCCCGACACCGGTTTGCACCTCGTCGACGATGAGCAGGATGCCGTGGGCATCGGCGCGCTCGCGCAGCCCGGCCAGGAACTGCGGGGGCGCGGGGATGTAGCCGCCTTCGCCGAGCACGGGCTCGATGATGATCGCGGCGGTGTCGCGCGGGGAGGTCTGGGTCAACAGCAGCTGGTCGAACTCCGCCAGCGCCCGGTCCACGGCCTGCTCGGTCGAGCACTGCCAGCGGTAGGTCTCGGGGAACGGGGTGAACACGACCCCGCCCATCATCGGTCCGATGCCGGCGCGCACCTTCACCCCGGAGGTGGTCAGGGCGGCCGCGCCCATCGTGCGGCCGTGGAAACCACCCTGGAAGGCGATGATGTTGGCCCGTCCGGTGGCGTGTCGCGCCAACCGCACCGAGGCTTCAACCGCTTCACTACCGGAGTTGACGTAGAAGACCCGGTCGAGGCCTTCGGGCAGCACGTCGCCGAGCCGTTCGGTCAGCGCCAGCAGCGGCTTGTGCATCACGGTCGTGTACTGGCCGTGGATGAGGGTGCCCACCTGGCGCTGGGCGGCCTCGACCACGCGCGGGTGGCAGTGTCCGGTGCTGGTGACGCCGATGCCAGCGGTGAAGTCCAGGTAGCGGCGGTCGGCTTCGTCGTAGAGGTAGACCCCTTCGCCGCGCGCGGCCAGCACCGGGGTCGCCTGCTTGAGCGCCGGGGAGAGCTCCGTCATGATCGACTCCAAGCGTGCAGAATGTAGGATTGTTGACAATCTAGGCAGTCATGCAACCATCAGCAGCGCCCGGTGTCCACTACCGAAGCGGTCTAGGTTGGTAATCAAAGATCCGACGACACCCAGGAGGGTTCGCGCAGCGATGACCACCACCCCAACGCACCCCCGCGAGGCGACCGTCGTCGAGGCCGCCCCCAAGCAACTGCTCATCGCGGGCAAGTGGCGCGACGCCACCGGCGAGCGCACCTTCGCCGTCGAAGACCCCGCCACCGGCGCCACCCTCTGCCAGGTCGCCGACGCCTCCCCCGACGACGCCCTGGCCGCGCTGGCCGCCGCCCACGACGCCCAAGCCGGCTGGGCCACCCACCCGCCGCGCGAACGCGGCGAGATCCTGCGCCGGGCCTACGAGATCATCATCGAACGCCGCGACGACCTCGCCCTGCTGATGACCCTGGAAATGGGCAAACCCCTGCCCGAAGCCCGCGGCGAGATCACCTACGCCGCGGAGTTCTTCCGCTGGTTCGCCGAAGAAGCCGTGCGCATCGGCGGCGACTACGCCGTGCCGCCCAACGGAGCCGGGCGCTTCCTGATCACCCGCCAGCCCGTCGGCCCGGCCCTGCTGATCACCCCGTGGAACTTCCCGATGGCCATGGGCACCCGCAAGATCGGCCCCGCCATCGCCGCGGGCTGCACCTCGGTGATCAAACCCGCCCACCAGACCCCGCTGTCGATGCTGGCCCTGGCCGACATCCTGCGCGAAGCCGGCCTGCCCGACGGCGTGCTCAACGTCGTCACCTCCGTCGACGCCGGGGCGATCATGGAACCGATGATCCGCGACCCCCGCGCCCGCAAGCTGTCGTTCACCGGCTCCACCAACGTCGGCCGCACCCTCATCGAGCAATCCGCCCAGCAGGTCCTCAAGGTCTCCCTCGAACTCGGCGGCAACGCACCCTTCCTGGTCTTCGACGACGCCGACCTCGACGCGGCCGTGGAAGGCGCCATGCAGGCCAAGATGCGCAACATCGGCGAAGCCTGCACCGCCGCCAACCGCTTCTACGTCCACGCCGACATCGCCCAGGCCTTCTCCGACAAGCTCGCCGAACGCATGTCGGCGCTGACCATCGGCCGCGGCGTCTCCGACGACATCCAGGTCGGCCCGCTCATCGACGCCAAGCAGCTCGGCAAGGTCACCGACCTGGTCTCCGACGCCATCGCCCAAGGCGCCCAGGTCATCACCGGCGGCGACAAGCACGGCGACGACGGCTACTTCTACACCCCCACCGTGCTCACCGGCGTGCCCGACGGGGCCCGCATGGCCAGCGAGGAGATCTTCGGCCCGGTCGCGCCCATCACCACCTTCACCGACGAGCGCGAAGCCATCGCCAAGGCCAACAACACCGAATACGGCCTGGTCAGCTACCTGTTCACGCAGAACCTGCAGCGCGGCCTGCGGGTCAGCGAAGCACTCGACACCGGCATGGTCGGGCTCAACCAGGGCATCGTGTCCAACCCCGCCGCCCCCTTCGGCGGCGTCAAGGCCTCCGGCCTGGGACGCGAAGGCGGCAAGCTCGGCATCGACGAATTCCTGGAAACCAAGTACGTCTCCATCGGCGGCCTGTGACACACGCTGATGTGGGGGGGGGGG
>NZ_JAWLNX010000023.1:0-110536 GCF_035320975.1 Saccharopolyspora mangrovi
GCTCCTGCACGACGGCGCGCTTGTCCGGGAAGAACTGGTACAGCGACCCGACCGCCACTCCGGCCCGTTCCGCGATGAGGGTGGTTGTTAATCCGTCGTAGCCCACCTCGTCGATGAGGCTGGCGGTGGCGGCGAGCATCTTCTCCACTCGTTGGGCACTCCGCTGCTGCACGGGCTTGCGCCGCAGCGGTGCTGTTTCTGCAGGCAATGCGCCTCCCTGATCGGAGTTGTGCCGCCAGTCTCGTGCTGAGCCGCGATCCGCGCTTTCCGGACATGCCGAGACCTCGTAAGTCGAAAAGGTGAATTCGGTGGGCGTCACTTGATCTTTGTCAAGTTCGCAACTCATGCGGGCGAAAGTCTCCATCCGTTCCGGTGCATGAGCGTTGCAGGGACTAAGGGACACGCGCCCACGCCGTGGCGGGTACCGCCCGCACGTACCCGCACCTCACAGCAACACCGTGGACAGAGCAAGCAGACTAGGAGCGTCGGCTTCAGTGGGATCGGGAGATGCTGTAGAGGTCGCAATGCTGGTCCGGCGCGCCTAAGTTGATCGAGGCCTCGAGGATGTTGATCGCTCATCTAACTGTAACTATATTAAGCACAGTTATATTGATGCTCGAGCGCGACATCACCTACACACCGACGCTCTGGATTCACGACGCGATCCATCCGGACACCCGGGGCAACGTCAAGAAGGTCGCCGATGCCGGCGTGCACATCGCCCTGGGCAGCGACACCTTCAGCGGCCGGGGCCTGTTCGGGGCGAACACGGTGGACGAGGCCGAGCTGATGGTCGCGGCAACCTCCGCGAACTCAGCATGACGATCCTCAACGGCGAGATCGTCGTCTACAAGCGCTAGCCACGGAGGAATTCGTCCATCACCGCTTCATTACCGGCATCAGCAACGGCTTTGGCCGCGTGATGGCGGAAAAGCTGCTCGCGGCAGGTGACCGCGTCGCCGGCACACTCCGCGACCTCAGCGGCGTTCGGGATCGGCTGCACGATCGTCGATCCCGGCGACACGGGTGCCGACTTCCGCAACCGCAGCGCGATTGCCGGGCCGCGCATCCCCGCCTCCGAGATCTCACTTTCCCGCAGGACCAACGACATCGTCGACGACACGTGGTCCTCGCTTACTCGCGTAGGTGGGTCATGAGGGGACCAGAGTGGGAAGCCGGTCGAGTCGGTGATGACCACGACGGTGCGAGCAATGAAGGTTGCAGCCCTGACCCGCGTTCTGGTGAGCGCAGGCCAGGGCTGAGCACGCTATGTGCCGTAGGCGGGCACGGCTCGACGACTCGTTGCGGAACGGTCAGGCGCCCGGCACGTCACATCCCGACGGGGGAGCTGCTCTCACGATTGATTCGCAAGGTGTGGGTCAGGCCGCCGGAACAGTGTTGTGGCTTGGCCGGAATCAGCCTTCATCTCAGTGTAGGAACCCGATTTGTCGGTCCTTAGGGAGACTCAGTCGAAAGAAGGTCGTCGGAGGGGGCCGGCCTCAGTAGCATGAGTTGACCCGGCTCGACGGGACGGGTCGCCACCCGAGTTCGCACTGCACAAACGCCCTCCCCGCGAAGAAGACGTCTCCTTAACCAGGGGCCTGGGGGCGAAACCTCGGGTGTTTCGCGGTCGCGATTCGGGCGGAGAGAGTAAGGGGCAGCATTTAGAGATCGGAGGTCGTAGTCGGAGCTGGTTCGTTGAACCCGCGAGTAATGCGGAATAGTTGAACTAGGCCGACCGCGACCCAGCTCAGGCCGATGATGAAGGTCAAGTGCGACAGCGACGTCCACAGCCACACGGTCAGCGCCACCCCGATGCCGGGGGTGAGCACGTATCGGAGGAAGTCCGCGCCTCGGTGCCTGCCCCGGCCGATCGCGTAGTGCTTGATGACGCACAGGTTGACGAAGGTGAAGGCGATCAGTGCGCCGAAGCTCACGAGGGCCGCGGCCTGGTCCAGCGACATGACGCAGGCCAGCAGCGACACCACGCCCACCACGAGGGTGGCTAGGTGTGGGGTGCGAAACTTCGGGTGGACTCGGGCGAAGACGCGCTTGGGCAGGGTCCCGTCGCGCCCCATGGAGAACAGGATTCTCGACACTGCGCTCTGCGCGGCCATGGCCGAGGCGAAACATGCCGCTACGTAGGCGGCGGTGAAGAAGGCTGCCAGGAAGTCGCCGCCCGCGCTGACCATGACCTCGACCGAGGCCGAGTCGGGATCGGAGAAGGAGCGCCAGTCCGGGTGGACCAGGTGGCCGACCCAGGACATGAACACGAACAGCAGTCCGCAGAAGACCGTGCAGAGGACGATCGCCCTCGGAATCGTCTTCTGCGGTTCTCGGGCTTCCTCGGAGAGCGTGGAAATCGCGTCGAAGCCGAGGAAGGACAGGCAGAGGATCGCCGCTCCAGCCGTGACAGCGGTGAGCGAGAAGTCGGCGTTGTAGAACGGCGCGACCAGGTCCGCCGCAGTCGAGCGTCCTGACACGGTCAGGTAGCTCATGACCAGGAACGTCGCGATGAAGGCCCCCTGCGCTCCGACCAGGATCATGTTCATGCCGGTCACGAGCTTGATGCCGAGGATGTTCAGTCCTGTGACGAGTGCGATCGCCAGCACGACCCAGATCCATGCGGGCACTGTCGGGATCGCGATGCCCAGGTAGAGCCCGATGACGATGTAGCTGATCGTGGGCAGGAACAGGTAGTCCAGCAGGAGTGCCCAGCCGGTGAGGAAACCCGTTGCAGGGCCGAAGGTTTGCTGGGTGTAGGTGTATGCGGACCCGGCCACGGGGTAGGCCCGCACCATGTTCGCGTAGGCCAGGGCGGTGAACGTCATCGCCACCAAGGTGACGATGAACGCGGTGGGCAGGTGACCTCTGGTCACGTCCGTCGCGATCCCGTAGGTGGTGAATGCCGCGAGCGGGACCATGTACGCGAGCCCGAACAGGAACAGCGAGGGCAGTCCGAGAACGCGGTTGAGCCCGCGTTCGCCCGGCGCAGTCGTCGTCATGGATCTGCTCATCTCGGTTCTGGAGGCTTCAGCTCTTCCCTCGTGCGCGCTCACCGGAACCCACCCGAGGCGACGGCGGTGGTCAGGGTGTCGTCAACGAGCTGCACCAGCTCACCGATCGCCGCGGCATCGGCGATCAGCGGCGGGGACAGCTGCAGCAGCGGGTTGCCCTCGGAGTCCACGGCGAGCCGGCACAGCACCCCGGCCTTCTCCGCGGCAGGAGCGAGGTGCTGCCCGACGAATTCAGGAGCGGAAATCCGTTCTGAGGACCACGACTTGGTCGCGTGGTCGGTGACCAGTTCCAGACTGCGGTGGTAGCCGTCGCCGCGGATGTCGCCCACGAGCGGGTTGTCGCGGAGCGGTTCAAGTGCGGCGGCGAAGGTCGAACGGGTGGCGCGGACGTGGCCCGGCACGTCGAGTCGGCGCATGATCTCGAGGTTCGCCAGGGCGGCAGCGCAGGCGACCGGGTGGCCGCCGTAGGTGAGCGCGTGGTTGTACATGCCTGCTGGCCCGTCCAGGACGGTCTCGATGATCCGGTCGGCGGCGATCAGACCACCGAGCGGCACGTAGGCCGAGGCGATGCCCTTGGCGAAGGTGATGATGTCGGGCTGGAATCCGTAGTGGATCGAGCCGAACCATTCGCCGAGTCTGCCGAAACCGGTGATGACCTCGTCGGCGATGAGCAGAATCCCGTGCCGGTCGCAGATCTCGCGCACGCCTTGGAAGTAGCCCTCGGGAGGGGTGAGGCTCCCACCTGCGTTCTGCAGCGGCTCCATGATGAGGGCCGCGATGGTGTCCGCGCCCTCCTGCAGGATCAGCGATTCGAGCTCGGCCAGCAGGAATGCGGTGAACTCCTTCTCGGTCTCCTGCTCGTCCCGGCGGTACCGCTTGGTGTTGGACACGTGCCGGACGCCGGACATGAGCGGCTCGAACATCTTGCGCACTTGCACCATGCCGTTGAGGGACATCGCGCCGAAACTGGTGCCGTGGTAGGCGACCCGGCGGGCGATGAACTTCCGGCGTTCGGGCTCGCCTCGGCTGATGTGGTACTGCCGGGCGAGTTTGATCGCGGCCTCGTTGGATTCCGAGCCGCTGGAGGTGAAGAACACCCTGTTGAGGTCTCCGGGTGCCATGTCCGCCAGTTCGGCGGCCAACCTCGCCGCGGGCGGGTGCGCGACGCTCCAGGTCGTCTGGAACGGGAGCTCCGCCATCTGCCGGGCGACGGCCGCGCCGACTTCGGCGCCGTGCGAGTAGCCCAGCTGCGTGCAGAAGAGCCCGGCCAGCCCGTCGAAGTAGCGCTTGCCTGACTCGTCGTGGACGTGGCAGCCCTCGCCGCGGACGAAGATCGGCAGGTTCGCGTCGCGGTACTTCGCCGAGGGCGTGAAGTTCATGACCAGGTGGCGCTTCGCCAGTCCTTCAACGGTGTTGTTCTTCTCGGACATGCTGCTCCCTTGGTTCGTCGGTGTTCGGAGATCAATCCCGTGCGGTGGTCTGGAAGATCCGCTGGGGATCTCAGTACTTGATCCACGTGGTCTTCAGGCCGGTGAACTTCTCGATCGCGTGCGCGGACAGGTCGCGGCCGTACCCGGACTGGCCGAAGCCGCCGAACGGTGTGAGCGGGCTCAGCGCGTCGACGGTGTTGACCGACACGGTCCCCGCGTGCAGTGCGTCGGAGACCCGCAGCGCGCGGGACAGATCCGCCGTCCAGACCGATGCGGCCAGGCCGTATCGACTGTCGTTGGCCAGCCGGATCGCGTCTGTCTCGTCGTCGAAGGCGGTCACGCAGAGCACGGGCCCGAAGATCTCCTCGCGCTCGATGCGTGAACCCGGCGGCACGTCGGCGAAGACCGTGGGTTCGACGAAGCAGTCGCGCCTGCCTCCGCCGGTGACGAGGTCGGCTTCGCTCTTGCCGTCAGCGATGAAGTCGGCCACGCGTTCGGCGTGGGCGGTGTCGACCAGCGGGCCCATCCGGCTCGCGGGATCGAGCGGGTCCCCGGGGGCGTACTCGGCTGCCCGCTTCGCGATCCTGGCGACCAGGTCGTCCTTGATCTCACGAGCGACGAGCAGCCGCGAATTGGCCGAGCACACCTCGCCCTGGTTGAAGAAGATTCCCGTGCACGCGGCTTCGGCCGCCGCGTCCAGATCGGCGCAGTCGGCGAACACGAGGTTCGGGCTCTTGCCGCCGCACTCCGGCCACACCTGCTTCAGGTTGGACTCGGCCGCGTAGCGCAGGAACAGCTTCCCCACGGGTGTCGACCCGGTGAACGCGATGCAGTCGACGTCCGGGTGCAGGCCGAGCGCCCGGCCGGTGTTCTCACCATGCCCCGGAACGACGTTGAGCGCCCCGTCGGGCAATCCGGCTTCGGAGGCGAGCTCCGCGAGCCGGAGCGCCGACAGGGGCGACTGCTCGGCGGGCTTGAGCACGACCGAGTTGCCGGCGGCCAGGGCGGGCGCGAGCTTCCAGGTGGCCATGTCCAGCGGGAAGTTCCAGGGAACCACCGCGCCCACGACACCGAGGGGAACACGGCGCACGAGAGCGAGATCCCCCGCGGCCGTCGGTGCGACCTCTCCGGATTCCTTGTCGATCGCCTCGGCGTACCAGCGGAACAGACCCGCAGCACCGGGAACGTCGATGTCGTGGGCGTCGGTGACGAGCTTGCCCATGTCCATCGAATCGAGCAGGGCGAGCTCGGTGCGGTGTTCGTCGATCAGATCGGCGAGACGCAGGAGCACCTTCTTGCGCACGGCCGGCTCGGCTGACGACCAGGCACCTGATTCGAAGCACGTGCGGGCGGCGGATACCGCGGCATCGACGTCGGCATGGCCGCATTCGGCGACGTTGGCGAGGGTCCGGCCGGTGGCGGGGTTGACGGACGGGAACGTGCGGCCGTCGAGCGCTGCGGTGAACCGGCCGCCGATGAACGCCTCGGTGCGCGGGATGAGATTCGCGGCGGCCTCGTGCCACTGCTCGCGGGTGAACGCTGACATGACCCTCCTCATAACCAACCTCAAAACTTGAACGCAGATTCAAAGCCTCGGGAAAGGTGCATGTCAATAGATTGAACCTGGATTGGAAAAATCTAATCAGAGCATCAATAATGGTGGACGTGGCACGGACCAGGACGCAGCAAGCACGCCGGGAACAGTTCATCGACGCCGCGCTTCGGGCGATCAGGGAACGCGGACGCGACAACGTCCGCATCCGCGACATCGCCACCGAGGCGGGAGTGTCCCCGGGCTCGGTGCTCTACCACTACCCGGAGCTGACGGAGCTCATGTTCGACGTGCACCGCACGGTCGCCGACCGGTTCTACCGGCTCCGCGCGGACACCGTTGAGGCGGCGGGAAGCGCCGAGAGCAAGCTCGAAGCAGCCATCGAGACAGGCCTCCCCTCAGGACGGGACGACGAGGTCGCCTGCGTGCTCTACGAGATGCACGGCCTCGCCGATCGCAGCTCCGCGCACGCCTCGCTGATGACCAGCCTGTACGACCGCGAGGTCGCGCTGTACAGCTCGGTGCTGGAGGTCGGCCGCGCGACGGGCAGGTTCACGCTGTCGCAGCCGGTGCGCGAGATCGCCGAGTCCCTGGTCGCGCTGGAGGACGGCCTCGGGCTGCACCTGATCAGCAACAACACCTCGCTCGAGCACAGCGCCGCCAAGCACCTGCTCACCGAGTACGCGCGGCACGCCACCGGCTGCGCGATCACCTCGTCATGAAAGGCAGGATGTCGCCATGAGCGAGCCCTCCTTCACCCTCGTGCAGTTGCGCTACTTCGAGGCAGCGGCCCGGCACCTCAGCATGACGGCCGCGTCGAACGAGCTGATGGTGTCGCAGTCGGCCGTGTCGACCGCGATCGCGCAGCTGGAGAAGGAGATGGGCGTGCAGTTCCTGCTGCGCCACCACGCACGGGGACTGAGCCTCACCACGGCCGGCGAGGCGTTCTACAAGAGGGTGCTGGACTTCCTCGCCCACGGCGCCGAGTTGGTCGAGACCGCTCGCCAGTCGGGCACCGCGCTGATCGGGACGCTGACGGTCGGATGCTTCGCCACGCTCGCACCGTTCCGACTGCCCGCCCTGCTGGCGGAGTTCGAGGCGCAGCATCCGCAGGTCCACGTGTCCCTTCGCGAGGGCGAGCACCACGCGCTCAAGTCCGCCCTGCGCGCGGGCGAGACCGAGCTCGCGCTGCTGTACAGCTACGACCTGGACGACGACATCGACCGCGAGGTCGTCGGGACCGTGCCCCCGTACGCCCTGGTCGCCGAGAACCACCGCTTCGCGCGCCGGACGGGCCGCACGGTGTCGCTCCACGAGCTGGCCGACGAACCCATGGTGCTGCTCGACCTGCCGCACAGCCGCGAATACCTGCAGTCGATACTGCGCGACGCCGGTGTGCAGCCCCACGTGCGGCACCGCACCACCGGCTACGAGACCGTCCGCTCCCTCGTCGCGCACGGCCACGGCTTCGCGCTGCTCAACCAACGCCCGCCCGCTGAGACCACCTACGCCGGCCCTCGCGCCGTGGCCCTCACGCTCACCGACGACGTTCCCCCGCTGGAGATCGTCGTCGCCTCGATGCGCGGGGCCCGTCTCACCAGGCGGGCCCAGGAGTTCCGGACCCTCTGCCGTACCCGCTACACCGCTGACGGTGTGCAGCACGGGCACTTCTCGTGACGCGCGAGAGCGTTCCAGGGCCGGGAGACGATCCATCCCGCCCTGGAACGCGGTCTCACCGGCTCAGGTAGCGGCGTTGCGTCGCGATGTGGTCGGCCACGAACTTGGCGTCGTGCCACACACCCCAGATGAAGCTCGAACCACGGCGCGCCAGCCAGGGCAGGCCGAGGAAGTACACGCCGGCTTCGGAGGACACGCCGCGACGGTGCTTCGGCTTGCCGTGCTCGTCGAACGCGTCGACCTGCAACCAGCCGTAGTCGACGGCGAATCCGGTGGCCCAGACGATCGAGTTGACCTCAGCCGCGACGAGGTCGAGCTCGAGGATCGGATCGGTCACGCACGCGGGGTCCGGCCCCAGCTCGCGGGCCTGGGGTTCTTCCGGGAGGTCCAAGCCGTTGCGTGCGACGTGGGCGTCGGCTTCGTCGAGCAGCGCCAGGTAGTTGGCGTCTCCGTTGGCGATGTTGGTCCCGAGGTCCGGGGCGAAGCGCAGGTTGCCGTCGTCGAACTTGCTGGTCATGCCGACGAGGTCGATCCCGAGCGCGGCGAGGGCGCGGAAGTCGACCGTGTGCCCTCCGCGCGCGCCGCTCACCGCGATGGTGACGTGCTCTGCGCCCGACGGCGGGGTTTCGGCGTCCCACTTGCCGAGAACGCCGAGCCACCAGCAGAAGTCACGCCCGCGGTAGCGGCGCGGGGGGCGGTCGTGCGGACCGACGGAGAGGTACACGCTGCGCCCCGACCGCCGCAACTCCTCGGCGATCTGCACACCCGACGAACCGGCCCCCACGACCAGCACGGCACCGTCGGGCAGCTGCCCCGGATTGCGGTAATCACTGGAGTGGATCTGCATGGGGCCCGATTCGCGCGGCACGATGGGCGGGATCACCGGTCGCTGGAACGGCCCGGTTGCAGCCACCACGTAGCGGGCATTGATAACCCCCTCCGACGTTTCCACCCGAAAACCCGGCTTTCCGGCCTTCTTCCGCACCGACGTCACCTCGACCCCGGTGCGCACGGGTGCGGCGATCTTCTCCGCGTAGGCCTCGAAGTACTCGGCGATCTGCTCCTTCGTGGCGAACGCGTCGGGTGCGAGATCGACGAAATCCAGCCCGGGGAAGCGGTCGTGCCACGCGGGCCCGTTGGCCACCAGCGAGTCCCACCGCTCCGAACGCCACCGCTCGGCGATCCGGTTTCGCTCCAGGACGAGATGCGGTACGCCGCAGTCGCTCAGGTGCTCGCTCATCGCCAGGCCGGCCTGCCCTCCGCCCACGACGACGGCCTCGACCTCTTGACTTGACATCCACAGACCTCCACTCCGGACCGGCGGGTGAACCGTCCCGGCTCACCTCCACGCCGCTGCGTCTCAAGCGGATCCTCGCCGTCGGCCGAATCCCGTGTCCAACAGATGTTTTCGTTCATCTGGATCGGATTTGGAGATGCAGAGCCGTCGGGTTTTGCATCAGAATTTCCGATCCATTGGTACGGAAACATCTACTGGACAGAACCTGGGGTCGCGGTCAGGCTGAGGCCACGACGCTGCCGACGGGCACGAGGAAGTCTCCAGGGAAAGGCCACGAAGTGACAGCTCACCGTCGCATCCGACCGTTCAACACGCGCGACACCTATCCCGAGCAGAACCTCGACAACGACCTCTGCCAGGCCGTGGTCGCCAACGACACCGTCTACGTCCGCGGCCAGATCGGGCAGGACCTCGACACCAGCGAATCCGTCGGTATCGGCGATGCCGGTGCGCAAGCCGATCGAGCGATGTCCAACATCAAGTTGCTGCTCGAAGAAGCCGGCAGCCGGATGGAACACCTGGTCAAGCTGACCATCTATCTCATCGATCCGCGCTACCGCGAGGACGTCTACCGCACCGTCGGCCGCTGGACCCGGGGTGTGCACCCGATCTCGACCGGCATCGTGGTGTCCGCCCTGGCACGGCCGGAATGGCTGTGCGAGATCGATGCCATCGCCGTGATCCCGCAGGAGGAGAAGTGACCTTTTCGATCGTGGCCCGCGACACCTCCGGCGGTATTACGCGATTCGGCGTCGCGGCCAGCTCCTCCAGCCCCGCGGTGGCCGCCCGCGTCGCGCACCTGCGCCCCGGGATCGGCGCAGCGGCCTCGCAGAACGTCACCGATCCCCGGCTCGGCGGCCGCCTGCTCGACGGTCTCGCCGAGCACGGCGATGCCGAGCGAGCGCTCCAGGCCGTGACCTCCGGTGCCGACAACATCGAGTACCGCCAGCTCACCGTGCTCGGCACGACCGGGCCGGGATTCGGTTACAGCGGTGCGCGGACGCTGGGCACGCACGGATCGGCAACCGCCGACGGTGTCGTCGCCGCGGGCAACATGCTGGCCGGTGACCACATCCCGCAGGCGATCGTCGACGCGTTCACCGAGGCCGCGGGAGAACTGGAGCAGCGGCTCGTCACCGCTCTGCGGGCCGGGTTGTCGGCCGGTGGCGAGGAAGGCCCAGTCCACTCAGCTGGCGTCGTCGTGGTGTCTGATGTGGATTGGCCGATCACCGACCTCCGGGTGGACTGGGCGGACGATCCCGTCGACCGGCTCGCGGACCTGCTCGAGGTGTGGCTGCCCCAACGCGACGACTACGTCACCCGGGGGCTCCACCCCGCCTCCGCACCGTCCTACGGCGTTCCGGGAGACGAGTCATGACCGGCCTGAAGTCCGCCGCCCGCGCCGCGATCACCCGGCACGCCGACGAGCTGATCGGCCTGTCGGCGCGTCTGCACGCCGACCCGGAGACGGCGTGGGAGGAGCACCGCGCCGCCGCCGCGGTGCCGGAACTGCTGGAACGGGCCGGGTTCGCGGTCACCTCCGCCTATCTCGGGCTGGACACCGCGTTCCACGCGAGCTTCGGCACGGGCCCCACGCGGATCGCGCTGTGCGCTGAGTACGACGCTCTGCCGGGCCTCGGTCACGCCTGCGGGCACAACCTCATCGCGGCGAGTTCGATCGGCGCGGCACTCGGGCTCGCCGCGGTCGCTGACGACGCCGGGCTGACGGTCGAGGTCTACGGCACCCCCGCTGAAGAAGGCGGCGGCGGCAAGATCGAGCTCCTCGACCGCGGTGCCTTCGCGGGAGTGGATCTCGCGATGATGGTGCACCCCGCACCCGTCGACGTCGCCGAGGCCCGGCCGTTCGCCGTGAGCCATGCGAAGGTCTCCTACGCGGGCAAGTCCGCGCACGCCGCCGCCTACCCCGAATCCGGGATCAACGCGGCTGATGCCTTCACCGTGGCCCAGGTCGCCATCGGTCTGCTCCGCCAGCACATGCCCTCCTCGGCGCGCGTGCACGGCGTGGTGACGCACGCCGGGGACGCACCGAACGCGATCCCCGAGCACGCCACCGGCCGTTGGTACGTGCGCGCCGAGACGCTCGCGGAGCTGGCCGAGTTGGAGCCACGCGTGCTGCGCGCTTTCGAGGCCGGGGCGCTGGCCACCGGCTGCGAGCTCACCGTGGAACCGGAGAGCAAGCCCTACGCCGAGTTCCGCGCAGACGAGGCGGCACTGGCGGCCTACCGCGCCAACGCCGTCGAGCTCGGGCGCGAGTTCGCCCAGGACGGCGCGGCGTCCCGAATGAACCGGGCGTCCACCGACATGGGCAACGTCTCGCAGGTGGTGCCCGCCATCCACCCCTACATCGGCGTCGGCTCGCTGCCGGCGATCAACCATCAGCGGGAGTTCGCCGACCACTGCATCGGGGGCACCGCGGAACGCGCACTGCTCGACGGCGCGACGGCGCTGGCCTGGACCGGGGTGGACCGAGCGGCAGTGCCGTGACGTTCGATCCGCTTGCCGCAGCAACCCGTACACCGACGTTCTGAGCCGACAACTTGGGAAGGACAACGATGTCCCGCACCGACCACGACATGCTCGGCCAGGTGAGCGTGCCCGCGGACGCCTACTACGGCGCCCACACCGCGCGCGCCGTGTCCAACTTCCCCATCACGCGGGAAACACTCGGCGATCGTCCGCACCTGGTCGTGGCGCTGGCGACGGTCAAGCAGGCGGCCGCCACCGCGAACGCGGAGGTCGGCGCCCTCGATCGCACCAGGGCCGAGGCCATCGCGAAGGCGTGCACCGAGATCAGGAGCGGACGGCTGCACGACCAGTTCGTCGTCGACCTCATCCAAGGCGGCGCAGGAACCTCGACCAACATGAACGCCAACGAGGTCATCGCCAACCGCGCCCTCGAACTGCTCGGCCACCACCGCGGGGAGCACTCCGCGCTCCACCCGCTCGATCACGTCAACCTCGGGCAGAGCACCAACGACGTCTATCCCACCGCGGTCAAGATCGCGCTCGACAGCCACCTCGCCGAGCTGCTCGGAGCCCTCGGGCTTCTTCGAGAAGCCTTCTCCGACAAGGCGACCGAGTTCTCCGACGTCCTCAAAATGGGTCGGACGCAGTTGCAGGACGCGGTCCCGATCACTCTGGGGCAGGAATTCGGCGCATTCGCCGCCACGCTCGCCGAGGACGAGCAACGCCTCGCCGAAGTCCGCCCCCTGCTGCACGAACTCAACCTCGGCGGCACGGCGATCGGCACCGGGCTCAACGCCCGACCCGGCTACCGCGAGCGCGCCGTGGCGCACCTGCGCGAGCTCACCGGCATTCCCACGCTGACCTCCGCACCCGACCTCATCGAGGCCACCCAGGACGTCGGAGTGTTCGTCCAGCTGTCCGGAGTGCTCAAACGTGTCGCCGTCAAGCTGTCGAAGATCTGCAACGACCTCAGGCTGCTCTCCTCCGGGCCGCAGACCGGGTTCGGCGAGATCGTGCTGCCCGCACGGCAGGCCGGGTCGTCGATCATGCCCGGCAAGGTCAACCCGGTCGTCCCCGAGGTCGTCAACCAGATCGCGTTCGAGGTGATCGGCAACGACGTCACGATCACCCTCGCCGCCGAAGGCGGACAGCTCCAGCTCAACGCCTTCGAGCCGATCATCGCACGAGCCCTGACCTCCGGACTCGCCCACCTCACCGCGGGGATCGGCGTTCTCACCGAGAACTGCGTGCGCGGCATCACCGCCCGCCAAGAGCGGCTGGCCGACCTGGTCTGCACATCCACAGGCCTGGTGACCGCCCTGAGCCCGGCGCTGGGTTACGAAACCGCATGCGCTCTCGCGCTGGAGGCCCACCGAACCGGTCGTCCCGCGCTCGACCTCGTCCGGGAGCGGCAGCTGCTCACCGACGAGCGGATCGGAGCGCTGACGACCCCGCAGGCCCTCACCGGCGGCCCCGCGGGCTAATTTCCGCCGTTACGTTTTCGTTTCGCGCGGTCAGACGGATGTTTCGACCCGCCCGCCGCGACCCTGCATAGATCTTTTCGATGCACTGCTGCGCTTATTTCTTCTTGTTGGATGCCGCGGACCACTCCTAGCGTCCACGTCAACCCCGGTCCTAGGAGGCCACCGATGACCGCACCCGAATCCACTCCCACCAGAGAAATCACCGACGTGGTCGCCGATCCCGCGGTGCTGCGCCGCAGCGTCGCCGCCGGTGCGGTCGGCGTGTTCGTGCACTGGTTCGACTGGGCGGCGTACGCCTACCTGGCGAGCACGATCGCAACGGTCTTCTTTCCCGACGGTGATGCCACCGCCGGACTCCTCGCCGTCTTCGGCGTCTTCGCGGTGTCGTTCGGCATCCGCCCCATAGGCGCGCTGGTCTTCGGGCCGCTCGGCGACCGGATCGGCCGCAAGCGCACGCTGTCCCTCGTCATCTTCATGATGTCCGGTGCCACGCTCGCCATCGGGCTCCTCCCGGGCTACTCGACGATCGGGATCGCCGCACCGCTGCTGCTCGTCCTGCTCCGGCTGCTGCAAGGATTCGCGGCAGGCGGGGAGTTCGGCAGCGCTGCGAGCTTCCTCGCCGAGTACGCCCCGCGCCGGAACCGCGGCTTCGGCGTCAGCTGGCTCGAAGTGGGCTCCCTGCTCGGGTTCCTGGCCGGATCGTTCGTGTTCCTCCTCCTGTCGGTCGGCCTCTCCGACGAGCAGCTCACCTCGTGGGGCTGGCGCATCCCGTTCCTCATCGCCGCCCCGCTGGGCGTCATCGGGTTCATCATCCGCAACAAGATCGAAGACACGCCTGAGTACCGCGCGCTCGAGCAGACCGACAGCGTGCCGCGCAGCCCGGTCCGGGAACTCTTCCGCAACAACAAGAAGCAGCTTCTCCAAGCCGCTGGTCTGATGACGATGATGCACGTCCCGTTCTACGCCGTGCTCACCTACCTCGTCACCTACGAGACCGACTACCTCGGCCACTCCGCCGGCAGTGCCGCCTTCCTGTCCACCGTCATCTCCCTCGTCGGCCTGGTTCTGGTTCCCGCGTTCGGCCGATTTTCCGACCGCGTCGGCAGGCGACCGGTCCTGATCGGCGCGGGAATCGCCCTGTTCGTCCTCGCAACGCCCAGCTACCTGCTGATGCGCACCGGTCTCGCCGGAACCTGGATCGGCGGGCTTGCGCTCGGTGTCGTGCTCTCGGCCATCCTGGGGACCTACGCGGTGTGGTCCGCCGAGATCTTCCCGACCCGAACCCGCCAGGGAGGGCTGTCCATCGCGTACAACGTCACCGCCGCCCTGTTCGCCGGCACCGTGCCCTACTTGATGACCGTGCTGATCTCCGCCACCGGCAGCACCCTCGTCCCCGGTCCGTACCTCATGGTCGCCGCCGCGATCGGGCTCATCGCCGCCTTCAGCCTCCGCGAAACCGCTGGAAAGCCATTGCTGCACCACCAAGATGTTGTAAGCAAGAGTAGTGGCCGAGATCGTAAGGCTTAAAGAAGCAGGATCCCACTGCGCCTGTATCGGCTTCCAAAGACATCGGCGACTATAAGAAGGAGCCGTTCAGGGCTTTATTGCAGTTGTAGAATTCACCACTCCTTCAGCGCCTGGCAGGCCATAGGTTCGTCGTCTTTAAATTCAACTATTTGGCACCCGTCGAAAGGTTGGCAGATGGCTGCGTCCGAACCTACTGAGTCCTTGGAAATGGAAATACGCACGATCGATCACATTCCGGAGGACGAGCGGCACGGTCGTGCGCGCAATCTCTTCACGGTCTGGTTCGGCTCCAACATCATGCTGCTCACCGTCGCCACGGGCGTGGTTGCGACCACGGTCTATGATCTGCCGATCTGGAGCGCGCTTCTAGCGCTGGCGTTCGGCAATCTGGCCGGCGGCGTCGTGATGGCGATGCACGCCGCTCAAGGCCCGCAAATGGGCGTACCTCAGATGCTTCAGACACGCGCCCAGTTCGGATCCTTCGGCAGCCTGCTCGTTGTCGTGCTCGTGATCGTGATGTACGTCGGATTCTTCGCCTCGAATATGGTGCTCGGCGGACAGGCTTTATCGCACCTGGCTGGTCTCGACGTCTCGATCTCGGTCATTTTGATCGGTCTTATCAGCGTGGCAGGTGCTGTGGTCGGTTACCGGCTCATCCATGCGCTCACCGGGGTGATGTCCGTCGTCGCCGGCGTCACTCTTGTGCTCGCCTTTGTCTGGATGCTGGTGGTCAACGGCGTCCCGAGTGGAACCTTCGATACCGCCGGATCGACCTGGCTGGGCTTCATGGGCACGCTTTCCCTGGCGGCACTGTGGCAAATCGCCTATGCACCGTATGTCTCGGACTACACCCGGTACATGCCGAAGGACACGGGTGTTCGGCCGGCGTTCTGGGCGACCTATGCAGGGGCGGTGCTGGGTTCCCTGCTTCCGATGTTGCTCGGAGCGATTGTCGGGGCTGCAATACCGGAGGCCGACACCGTCACCGGGCTCGCCGGCCTCGTGGATGGCATCGATGCGGCGGTCATCGCCGTTTTCGGGGTCGGGATCGCCTGCACGAACGCGATGAACCTGTACTGCGGTGCGCTGTCTGTGCTCACGGTCGGTCAGACCCTCTTTCCTCGTTGGTCTCCGCAGGCGGGCGCACGAGCGGTCGTCGCCTCTGTGCTGTTCGCCAGCTCCCTGGTGATGGCTTTGGTTGGCAAAGACAATTTCCTGGTGAACTTCACCAATTTCATGCTCCTGCTGCTGTGTGTTCTGATTCCGTGGACTGCGATCAACCTAGTCGACTATTACGCCATCAAACACGGCGTGTATGACATTGACGCACTCTTTCGGCGCGACGGCGGTATCTATGGAGTCTTCAACTGGGTGGCTGTCGTCTGCTACTGCTTGGGAATCGCCGTCCAGGTTCCGTTCTTGAGCACGCCGATGTATACGGGCCCGGTGGCGACGTTGATGCACGGTGTCGATATCTCCTGGATCGTCGGCCTTCTCGCCATCATCCCGCTCTACTACATCCTCATGCGCGTGAACGGGGGAGTGAAGCCGATTGCTGTAGAAGTCCTTGACCCCGAAGTCGTGGCGTTCAAGGAGGGAGGAGACACGCAGGCGTGACCGCGTTCTTGTCGAACACCGGCGTATCTGCTCGCGCCTCCCTCCGGACCGTGACCAGGTGCACCTCACGAGAGACGGCGTACCCGAATTGCTCACGAACTAGGAGGTGCCTATGACGTACGACGTCGTAGTAGTGGGCGGAGGCACGGCTGGTTCTCTGCTGGCCACCCGCTTGTCCGAGGACCCCGACACCTCGGTGGCGCTGGTGGAATGGGGGCCGGACGATCGCGGCGAAGAGCGAGCGCGCATGTTGCGTCGTTGGCCGGAGATGCTTGAGGGCGAGTTCGACCTCGACTACCGGCTCGAGCCACAGCAACGGGGAAATGCGGGCATCAGGCTGGCGCGGATGCGGCTGCTGGGCGGGTGTTCCAACGCCAACACGATGATTACATGGCGCCCACTGCCAGCAGACTTGCATGAGTGGGTTACCGTCGGGGCGGCCGGTTGGGAGCCGGAGAACGTCCTCCCGTACTACGATCATTTACAGACTCGGATCGTCCCGGTCGCGGAGGACGACCGCAATCCTTATGTCGCCGATGTGGTCGCCGCGGCCGCGGAGGCGCTCGGCGTTCCTGTTCAGGACCGCTGGAACGATGGGCGTCTGGACTCGCGAGCTGAAGGAGTCGGGTTTTTCGAGGTTGGCTACATCCCCGAAACCAATCAGCGGGGTGCCACGTCCCTCGACTACCTCCACCCGGTCATGGAGGTGCGCGACAACCTCCACGTGCTGACCGGGCTGCGGGCGGAGCAGGTGCTGCTGCAACACGAGCGGGCTGAGGGGGTACTCGTACGGGACGGGCGCGGCACCACACGCGAGATTCGCGCCAACCGTGAGGTGGTGCTGTGCTGTGGCGCCGTGGACAGCCCACGGCTGCTCCAGTTGTCTGGGATTGGCCCGCGCGAGGTTCTGGAGCGTGCCGGGATCGATGTGCGCGTGGACCTACCCGGTGTGGGGGAGAACCTCCAGGACCATGCCGAAGGGCTGGTGGTGTGGGAAGCGAGACGACGCCCGTCCATGACCTGCGCGAGTGGGTGGGACGCGGGAGCACTTCTGTCTTGTGAGGGGAATCCAGCGCAGCCGGATGTTCTGATGCACATACCGACCGAACCATGGACTGTTCATGCCGAAGCGTACGGTGCCGAACTACCTGAGCAGATCGTTTCCCTGACTCCCAACGTGGCCAAGCCGACGAGCCGCGGCCGGATCTGGGTCGTCTCGGCAGACCCGGATCAGCCGCCGGCGATCGACCCCCGCTACTTCACCGATGCGGACGGGCACGACGAGCGGATGCTGCTCGCTGGGGTGCGCGCAGCCCGTGAGATCGCCAAGTTCGAGCCGTTCGCCTCCTGGCTGACGCGAGAGGTCTTCCCCGGGCCGACCGTGCAGTCCGACGCGGAGCTTTCCGAGATCGCCCGGGCGACTCACCAAACCGTCTATCATCCCTGTGGCACGTGTCGGATGGGGGCAGAAGACGATCCGATGGCGGTGCTGGACGCCAAGCTCCGCGTGCGTGGCGTGGACGGTCTTCGGGTCGTCGACGCCTCGGTGTTCCCATCCATCACGTCGGTAAATCCCGTCGGCACCGTGATGGTCATCGCCGAGCGGGCGGCCGACCTGATTCAGCAAGAGGACCGTTCCGCTTCTTCGAAGGCGGCTTCTGTGTAGGCGACCTGATCTTGAATGAAGCTGTCACAGCCGAAGAGTGATGATCTCGGTCCACATGGTGTCGAGGTCCCGTCGGTGTGCAGGAAATTGGCCGACCGCGCCTTGAAACCGCGCCTCCGCTCCCCGCTGCTAGTCCGCCCAACGATGACAAACCCCGGTCCTGCGAGAGGATGCGTCGTGACCCGCAACACCGAGCCGGAAATCGTTATCGTCAATGCTGAGGTCTCCTCGGCGGTGCCCGGAGCGACATCGGTCGCAGTGACCGGTGGACGCGTGCATGCAGTCGACCGGGAGTCTCTCGACGGTCTTGCCGGCCCCCGGACGGAAGTGATCGATGCCCGGGGCGCCACGCTCCTCCCGGGGTTCACCGACGCACACGTCCACCCGCTTGCCGCTGGCGTCCAAATTCTGACCTGCGACTTGTCGGGCCTGCCCCACTCGCCGGACCGGTATCGGGATGCGATCTGTTCCTACGCAGCCGAGCATCCCGATCTCGGCTGGATCAGCGGCAACGGCTGGTACGGAGACACCTTCCCGGGCGGTCTGCCCCACCGGGACTTCCTCGACGAGATTCTGCCGGATCGCCCTGCCGTGTTTGTCAGCCACGATGCCCATGGCGTGTGGGCGAACAGCAGGGCCCTCGCACTGGCTGGGATCGACGACGCCACCCCAGATCCGCACAACGGCCGGATTGACCGCGACCACGACGGCCGTGCAACCGGCATCCTGGTGGAACGCGCGGGTGACCTCGTCACGTCTCTCCTGCCACCGGTCACCGACGAGTTCGTCGAATCGGCGTTGCTGGCGGCACAGGCACACCTCCACTCCATGGGGATCACCGGTTGGCAGGACGCGTGTGTTGGTTCGCTGTGGGGTCTACCCGACCCGCTTCAGGCCTACCAGAAGCTCGCGGAAGAGGGCCGCCTCACTGCCCGCGTCATCGGCGCGTTGTGGTGGTCGGCCGAGAAGGGACTTGAGCAGATCCCCTCCCTGGTAGAGAAGCGGTCTGTTAGCGCCGTCGGCCGGTTTCGTGCTACGTCGGTGAAGATCATGCAGGACGGCGTCTGCGAGAACTGCACCGGTGCGATGCTCAAACCCTACGCTGGAAACTTCCACCGCGGCGCGGTTTGCGGCCTGTCATTCATCGATCCCGAGCAGCTGCAGCTGATCTGCCAAGAGCTCGACCGCCGCCGGTTCCAGATTCACCTGCACGCCGTGGGGGATCGCGCGGTGCGCGAGTGCCTCGACGCGCTCGAGGCCGCGAGCAAAGTCCATTCTGGCCACGACAACCGGCACCAGATCGCGCACCTCGACGTGGTGTCGCCCGACGACGTCCCGCGGTTCGCCGAACTCGGCGTCATCGCCAACATCCAGGCTCTCTGGGCACGTCGGGACAGCGAGATCGTGGAACGCAAGTTGCCACTTCTTGGGCCCGAGCGGGAACCGCACCACTTTCCCTTCGGGGACCTCCACCGGAAGGGCGCCCGTCTGGCAATGGGCAGCGACTGGCCCGTCACTGACCCCAACCCACTGTGGGCGATCTACACCGCCGCGAACCGGCTCGGCCCACCGGAGGACCCACACGCAACCGGCGCGGAGGCCTTGACGGTACCGCTGGAAGAAACACAGGCGATCGACCAGCGGGTCGCACTCGAGGCATACACCGCAGGATCAGCCTACGCAAACCACGCCGAGAGTGAGATCGGGCGAATCGCGCCGGGCATGTTCGCCGACCTGGTGCTCCTGGACAGACCAATCCTGTCCGGCGAACGAGTGAGCGCCGCACGCCCGTTGTTGACCCTGGTCGAAGGGCAGGCTGTTTATCGAGAGGCCTGAGTGCCGACGACTGTCTTGAAGCAGTGGCAGCGGAGACGGTATCGGATGCCGGTGCACCGCGGCCCGAGATGCGGGTTCTGGTGTCCGAGGGTGGCGCAAACCGACGTCGAATCCGGTTACACCGCTGTGCCCCAGGACGTGTCGTTAGGCGACCCCGCGCATGCCAGCGAGACCGCAGGCGTTGTGGCGCTTTCTTCAGAGACACGGGGTCCGGGTGCGGCACGAGCGGGTCTGCACCGCGGAGGACCGCCGGGTGTCGTGGGAGGAGATCGCCAAGGGCTACGAGTTGCCGGATGGCCGGATGGTCGTGATGACCGAAGCCGCGGACCTCGAAGAGGCACTGCGGGTCAGTCTCGACCAAGCCGGCAGACGCGTACCGCTGGGCAACGTGGAGCCGGCTGAAGGCGTCATGGTCGATCGGACAACGAAGCGCCCGCGTCGCCTTACTCTGGTGACGCGGGGCGCTTGCGTGTTCACTGTCGGCACTTCCTTACCTCGGTGAAGGCCCAGTTCTCCCGAGGCTCCCGCCAGCCGCGAAGTAGAGGGTGATCGCCCGATCATGTTGCCGGTGGTCGCGTGAGCGTCCGTGCGTGCGTCAGAGCTGGGAGCCGGACGTGCTGGTTGGCCTCGCTGGTGCGCTGGTCACGAATAAGGGCCTCCGCAGCTGCGGAGGCCCTTGCCGGAACGCTAGCTCGGGTTTGACGAGCGTCTTTCGCACTGCTGAACTCCGCCTGCTCCAGAACTTCCGGCAGGGCTCAGGACTACGAACGTCCTTGAGTTGGACCATGCGTTCCTTCGGGGCTGTCGCGCCATCGCCCCTTCGGTTCACCGACCCTCTCAATCGATTCACCGCACCCTTAGTACACGCCCGTTGAGGGCAAAAGTCAATGACGTGAGCCTTCTGAGCTGCTGAAACCTGGAGCAGGCCCCCGTGTTGGATGCGCGGCCGCAAGCAGCGTGCCTGGACGAGGTCGAACGGGATGCCCTCGTCCGGTTCAGGACGGCTGGCATGGCGGACGAATGAGGGCCATGCGTCAGCGTGACCGGGATCCGGGGCTTGGGGAAGACCGGAACAGGATGTGGCGGTAGCTGCCCAGGTGCGGCGTTGGGTTGATCTTCCGGTTGGATCGTGACGTGCCTGTCGAGTTCCTCAGCGATGATCGTGCGGCCGGGCACGGGTCGGTTCGTGGGTGATCCGACCCGTGCCGAGTGGGAGCGGCGCTTCTTCCTTGTGACGCCGACCGCACCGTGGTGGGCAATCGGCGAGCACCACATGCTGGGTATGGCTGTGCAGCTCGGGACGGTTCGGTTCTTGGGCACGTTCCTGCCGGAGCACTCATCAGGCCAGCGCCGTGGCTGGTCACCGTATTCGCGCTGACGCTCGCCGTCACCACTCCCCATGACGCCCATCTGAGCCGAGGCTCAAGAGTCGGTCGCTGTTCAGACTCCGCGCCGCCAGGCGTTGACCCAGTTGGCCAGCGTGCCCGCGTTGATCCCGAGATCGCCGGCGACCTCGGCGACCGGTCGCCCCGGTCCCAATTGCCATCTGCACGGCCTCACCTCGAACTGGGCACTGACCCTCCGGCGCTGCTCGGGCATGCACATCCTCTCGAACGAGAGGCCCTGTCCAAGATTCCTGGTACACCCCGATTCAGCTCAGCTCGTCGATCTCCGCGACGGACTCCCAGTGGGTTCCGAGAGTGTTGAGCAGGGTGGCGATGTCATCGTCGCGGGTGATTTCCGCGCCGTCCAGCAATGCCTTGTCCAAGCGGCGCGCATTGCGGTTGACCCGAGCCAGCTCCTTATCGCCTTCGTCGGTGAGCGAGAGGAGCTTTCGCCTCCCGTCGCGGGGGGATTCGACGCGCCGGATCAGGCCGCGGCGTTCGAGCCTGCGGCACAGGTCGGCCATCGTCGAGGTGTCCAGGGCGGCTGCTCCGGCAAGCGAGCTCTGATCGCTGTCGGGGTAGGCGCGTATCGCGGAGAGCACCGCGAACTGCGGGCCGGTCAGCACCGGGTCGACGTGGCGGTTCCAAGCGGCGAGGTAGGCCTGGTAGAGGCGGCGGGCGCCGTAGCCTGGGGCGGCCAGCAGGTCCGAGGGCGGCAACGCGGTGCCGGGCGGCGTGTCTCCAACACGTCGATCCGTCTGCGCTGACTCGCCCATGTCGTTCCTCTCGGTCGCTCCACGCCTGGCACCCACGTCTCTGAATCCTACGTGTCCGGATGATTGGTGCGTTGGGTGGCCGTAGGGCGGCGGCCTGGTTACGTCGTCGAAACTCGGAATGTACTTCCCGGGTATTGCGTATTCGGATAGTACGTGCTCGGATGATATCCGGAGGTGGTCGACGATGGACCAGAACCTGTTCAACGACATCTGTCTGCAGCAACTGCGCCTCTCCGGCGTGCACGAAGACGAAACCGTTGTCGTGCTCACGCGCGGTGGCGAACGGGCCGAGTACGCCGACGCGTTCCTGTGGGCCGCCCAACAACTCGGTGCCGCGACCTTCCACATGCGCCTGCCTTCCCCGGCGAGCGCGTCGGGCGCGTGGGCGGTCGGCGATTCCGGCCTCGGCGACATTCCGCTGGCCGTGGAAAGCCTCAAGAGCGTCGACATGGTCGTGGACTGCACGTTCCTGCTGTTCAGCAAGGAGCAGTTCGCCATCCAGGACGCGGGCACCCGGATTCTCACGGCGGTCGAGCCGCCGGAGCTGCTGGCCAGGCTGATGCCGACCGAGGAACTTCGCGAACGCGTGGAGACAGGCGCCGAGCTGCTGGCCAAGGCGAGCACGATGCGCATCACCAGCCCGTCGGGCACCGATGTCACCTACAAGCTGGGCATGTACCCGACGATGTCGGAGTACGGCTACACCGACACTCCCGGACGCTGGGACCACTGGCCTGCTGCATTCGTGTTCACCGGCGGTTCCGATGACGGTGTCGACGGCAAGATCGTGCTCTCGCCCGGCGACGTGCTGCTGCCCTTCAACACCTACGTGCAGACTCCGGTGGAGATCACCATCGAGGAAGGCTTCATCCGGGACATCCGCGGGGGTGCGGGATCATCGGGTCTGGACGCCGACCTGCTGCGCTCCTACATCGAGAGCTTCGACGACCCGCGTGGATACGGCATGAGCCACGTCGGCTGGGGACTCGACGAGCGCGCCCACTGGCACGGCCTCACGCAATTCCCCGGCGGCATGGGCATGGAGCTGCGCAGCTTCTACGGCAACGTGATGTTCTCCATCGGCCCGAACAACGAGTTGGGCGGTCCGAACGACACTCCGTGCCACTTCGACATCCCGATGCGCGGCAACTCGCTCTACCTCGACGACGAGCTGATCGTCGACGCGGGTGAGCTGACCGTGCCCGAGATGCGCCCGGCCGGCCGGCGGTGAGCGCCGTGTTCCGCGATCACCACATCGGGATGATCGTGCCCAGCTCGAACCTCACGATGGAGACCGAGCTACCGCGAATGCTGCGGGCGCGGGAGGAGGCCGAGCCGGGGGACCGGTTCGTCTTCCACTCCGCGCGGGCACGGATGCAGCACGTGACCCCGGAGCAGTTGCTCGCGATGAACCAGCAGGCCACCCGTGCGGCAGCCGAATTGGCCGATGGCCGCCCGGACGTGGTTGCCACCGCATGTCTCGTGGCGATCATGGCTCAGGGGCCCGGTTACCACTGCACCGCCGAGGACGACATCACCGGTGCGTTGCGCGCCGAAGGCTGCTCTGCGCCGGTGGTTTCCAGCGCCGGCGCATTGCTGTCCGGCATCGCCGCGCTCAGCGCCCGCAAGGTCGCGATCCTCACGCCCTACATGAAACCGCTGACCAAGGCAGTGGCCGACTACATCGAGGACGCGGGGATCGAGGTCGTCGACGCCGTGTCATTGGAGGTTCCGGACAACCTTGCCGTGGCGCGGCTGGACCCCGCAGATCTTCGCGAGCACCACCGCAAGCTCGATCTTGCCCGCGCCGACGCGCTGGTGTTGTCGGCTTGCGTGCAGATGCCGTCGCTGCCGGCGATCCAGCCCGTCGAGGACGAGGTGGGGATTCCGGTGCTGTCGGCGGCGACCGCGACGGCGTTCCGGATCCTCACCGAGCTCGGCCTGCCGCCTCGGGTACCGGGGGTGGGGCGGCTGCTGAGCGGTGTCGAGGAGCCCGCGGCGTAGCCGAAGGGGCTCGTGCGGTCGGGAACAGGACTGGGAGGTCAGGGTGACGGCGAGTCAGTCGTTCGAAATCGTTGTTGTCGGTGCCGGTTTGGGCGGGCTGTGCGCCGCGTTGTCGCTGCGGCAGCGGGGTCTGCGCGTCACGGTCGTCGAGGCCGCGCCGGAGTTGGGGGAGATCGGTGCGGGCATTCAAACCGCGCCGAACGCGAGCAGGATCCTCATCGGACTTGGGTTGCGCACCCAGCTCGAGCAGGTGCGAACGCAACCCGAGGATCAGGTCCGGCGGCGGTGGGCCGACGGAAGCATCATCGCCCAGCTTCCGCTCGGGCAGCGGGTCATCAACAGCTACGGGGCGCCCTACTGGCACTACCACCGGGCGGATCTGCACCGCGTCCTGCTGGACGCGTGCCTGGCCGAGGACGGGCACGGTCCGGTGGTGCGGGTGGAGACCTCGGCGCGCGTGGTCGAACTCGACCGGACCGAACCACGGCGTCCGGCAGTGGTCACCGCCGACGGACGCCGGTTCGGCGGAGATCTCGTGATCGGTGCCGACGGCATCCGTTCTGCGGTCCGCGACCTGGCCGGGTTCGACGACACCCTCGTGTTCTCCGGGGAAATGGCCTACCGCGCGCTGATTCCCGGGGATCTGGTCGCTTCGGACCCGGCCACCCGCTTCTTGCTCGACCGCTACCACTCCACGATCTGGTACGGCCCGGACAAGCACCTGGTGCACTACGTGATCCGCGGCGGCGAGTACCTCAACGTCGTCGCGATCGTGCCCTCCACGGAGCAGATCGCCCGGGACTGGAGCGGCCCCGCCACCGCCGAGCAGCTCGCCGCCGAGTACGCCGACTGGGACGAGCGGGTTCCGGCCGTGCTGGCGAAGGCCAAGGACGAAGACGTGTCGCTGTGGGCCATGTACCGGCGGCGGCGCGATCCCGTCTGGATCGACGGCCGGGTCGCGCTGCTGGGCGACGCGTGCCACGCGATGCTGCCCTACCAAGCCCAGGGTGCCTCGCAGGCGATGGAGGACGGTGCGGTGCTGGCCGAGGAACTCGGCAGGGTCACGCGAGACGACATCGACGGGGCCCTCATCCGCTACGTCGACCGGCGGGCCAAGCACGCCGGGATGGTGCAGGACGCGTCCCTGCAGAACATGGACTTCTATCACCTGCCCGATGGCCCGGAGCAGCGTGACCGCGATGCGAAGCTGCGTCGCTTCGACGGTGAGTCCGACGTCTCCTACGACTGGCTCTGGAACGGGAGCCCGCTCAACGACCCGGACACCGAATCCATCCACTACCAGTTCGCACGCTGACGACATCGCATCGGAGCCCCTCATGCGCACCGGAGACCAGATCGTCCAGGACCTGCCCTGGAGATGGAACGTGCAGGGCAAGATCTTCCTCATCGGCGGCCTCGGCTACATGTTCGACGCCTGGGACGTGGCGCTCAACGGATTCCTCACACCGTTGGTCGGCACCGATTTCGGGTTGTCGCCGGGTCAGAAAGGCCTGGTCGCGACGGCGAACCTGATCGGCATGGCGGTCGGCGCGGTCGCCTGGGGAACCGTCGCCGACCGCATCGGCCGGAAGAAGGCGTTCAGCATCACGTTGCTGGTGTTCGCGCTGTTCTCAGCTCTCGGGGCGCTGTCGCCGAACCTGGGGGTCTTCCTCGTGCTGCGGTTCCTGGCCGGGATCGGCCTCGGCGGGTGCATTCCGGTCGACTACGCGATCGTCAGCGAGTTCTCGCCGCGACGGCAGCGAGGCAGGGTGCTCTCGGCGATGGACGGCTGGTGGCCGATCGGCACAACGCTGGCAGGTCTCTCGGCGACGCTGCTGGTCGCGGTGCCCGGCAACTGGCGCTGGATGTTGGTGCTGATGATCCTGCCCGCCGTGCTGCTGTTCTGGGTCCGGCGCGGTGTCCCGGAGTCGCCGCTGTACCTGGTCCGGAAGGGCCGGGAAGCCGAGGCCCGCGCGGTGATCGACGACATGGTCCGGCGCACCGGTGCGACGCCGGAGCCCTACGAGATCCCGAAGCCGGTCGCCGAGGACGCCAGGGGCCGTGCGGTCACCGCCGCCTTCGATCAGCTGCGGCGGGTGTGGGCCGAAAGCCCCAGGATCACCGCGGTGGCGTGGTCGCTGTTCGTCAGCGTCATGCTCGTCTACTACGCCGCGCTGAGCTGGATGCCCTCGATCCTGAAGGCCGAAGGGTTCGGCGAGGTCGCCGCCTTCACTTCGACCACGTTGATGAACGCCGTCGGCATCGTCGGCGTCCTGATCGCGGTGCTGGTGGTCGACAAGGTCGGGCGGAAGCGGGTCATCGCGGTCGCCGGTCCCCTCGCGGCAGCGGCTCTGGTGGCGTTCTCGTTGCTGCTGGGATCACCGAGCGCAGCGGTCGTGGCCATCGGTGCCTTCGGGCTGTTCGCACTGGTAGTCATTCCGGTCATGTACGCCTACGTCTCCGAGCTGTACCCCACCGAGCTGCGCGCGTCGGGTTTCGGCTGGGCGTCGTCGGCGAGCCGCGCCGTCACCGGGTTCGCCCCGCTGCTGTTCGGTAGCGTGCTGTGGCCGGTGCTCGGGCTCCCGCTGACCTTCACCGTGCTCGGAGTGATGGTCCTGGCAGCGGTCGTGTTCATGATGCTGGGCGCACCGGAGACCACCGGCCGGGAACTCGACCGGATCGCCGAACCGGCACCCGCGGGAACCGTTCCCACACCCCAGCCCTGATCCAGGAGGTGCAGACCCGTGAAGCCGGCAGCCTTCAGCTATCACCGCGCCCACGACGTCCCCGACGCCATCGGGCTGCTCAGCGAGTTCGCCGACGCAGGCGAGGATCCGAAACTCATCGCCGGCGGCCAGAGCCTGGTGCCGATGATGAACTTCCGGCTGGCCAGGCCCACGGCGCTGATCGATCTCGGGACGCTGCGGCGTGACCCCGGGATGCGTTCGATCCGGCGCGACGGCGCGGAGCTGGTGATCGGTGGCCTGGCCACGCACCGGGAGGTCGAGCTGGCCCGTTGCCTCGGCCCCGAGTTCGAGGTGGTGTCCCAGGCCATGCGGTGGGTCGGCCACCTGCCGATCCGCTCACGCGGCACCGTGGCAGGCAGCATCGTGCACGGTGATGCGACCGCCGAGTGGTGCCTGCTGGCGTTGCTGCTCGACGCGGTGATCGTCGCCGAAGGACCCGGCGGGCGCCGGCAGATCCCCGCCGGGGAGATGTTCCACGGGTACTACGCGACCGCCGTCGAGTCCGACGAGGTCGTCACGCAGGTGCGCTTCACGCGCGGGGCGTCGGGAGCGGCGCTCACCGAGTTCGCGCGGCGGCACGGTGACTTCGCGACGGTCGACGCTGCGGTCTCGTTGGACGCCGACGGCAACCGGGTGGTTCTCGGCGGGGTGGCGCCTGCTCCGATCCGGGTTCCCGAAGCCGAGGCGGTGCTGGCCGGCGGACCCGCCGGTCCGGAGCTGTTCGCCGAGTGCGGTGCGGCGGCGGCCGAGGCCATCGACCCGCCCGAGGACGCCGCCGGAAGCGCCGCCTACCGCCGTCGGCTGGCCCGGACGCTGATCACCGAGGCGCTGCAGCAGGCATGGGAGAAGGGAGGCAGGCGATGACCGGACCTCGGGTCGACGGACCTCGCGGGCGCTGGGTCGGGGCGTCGGTACCGCGGCGCGAGGACCCTCGGTTGCTCACCGGCCGCGGCCGGTTCGTCGACGACATCCGGATGCACGGCATGCTGCACGCCGGTTTCGTCCGAGCCACCGTCGCGCACGGCAGGCTGGTCGGCGTCGACCTCTCGGCCGTGCGCGAGATCGGCGGTGTCGTCGCCGCCTACACCGCCGACGACCTGGACCTCGGCGACATCGTCGCACTGCTCGACCGGCCGCCCGAGGAGTTCGTGCCGACGGCCATGCCGGTGCTCGCCCGGGACAAGGTGCGCTTCGTCGGCGAACCGGTGGCCATTGTCATCGGCTGTGATCCCTACGTCGTCGAGGACGGCGTCGAAGCGGCCGTCGTCGACTACGAGCCGCTCGACGCGGTCGTCTCGGAAGAGACCGCGTTCGCGCAGCAGGCCCCGCTCGTACACGAGGAGGCGCCCGGCAACGTGCTTCTGGACGTGTCCATGTTCGACACTCCGGGAGTCGACGAGGCGTTCCGAGCCGCCGCCGGCGACGGCTGCGTGATCGACCTGGTCAGCCGCAGCGGACGGCAGAACGCGCTACCACTGGAAACCCGGGGCGTGATCGCCTCCTGGGACGACCGGGACGACCAGCTTCTGGTGCAGACCTGCTCGCAGGTTCCGCACCAGGTGCGCACGCTGCTCGCCCGCTCGCTGGGCATGCAGGAACGCAGCGTCCGGGTGACCGTTCCGGACATGGGCGGTGGATTCGGCCAGAAGTGCGTGGTCGGTCGCGAGGAGATCGCGGTCGCGGCGGCGGCACGCCGTCTCGACCGGCCGGTCAAGTGGATCGAAGACCGCCGAGAGGCGCTGACCGCGGCTTTCCTCGCCCGCGAGCAGCGGTACCGCACCCGGGCCGCGTTCGACGCCGAGGGCAGGATCACCGCTGTGGACGCCGACATCGTCTGCGACATGGGCGCTTACTCCTGCTACCCGTTCACGGCGGGCATCGAACCGCTGATGGCCTCGGCTGAGATGCCCGGCGTCTACAAGGTACCCGCCTACCGGGTCCGCGCCCGTGCCATGACCACGAACAAGGCCCCGACCGCGCCCTACCGCGGGGTCAGCCGCCCGCAGTACGTCATGGCGATGGAGCGGGTCATGGACCGAGCGGCCCGCGAACTCGGCCTCGACCCTGTCGAGATCCGGCGGCGCAACTTGATCACCGAGTTCCCCTACACCGGGATCAACAACGTCACCTACGATCCCGGCACCTACCGGGAGACGCTCGACCTCGCGGAAGGAGTGCTCCGCGACGAGGGCTGGTGCCACCTGCGCGACGGCGCCACGGAGCAGGGACGGCACATCGGCATCGGCTACTCGTGCTTCTCCGAACGAACCGGCTACGGATCCGAGGCGTTCGCCAAGCGAAAGATGCAGGTCGTTCCCGGTTTCGACATCTCCGAGATCCGGATGGACACCAGCGGATCGGTGGTCGTCACCAGCGGCACGATGAACCACGGGCAGTCCCACGAGACGACGTTGGCCCAGATCGTGGCCGACCGCCTCGGCCTGGACCCGGGCAAGGTAAAGCTGCGTCAGGGCGACACCGAGCGAATCGCCTACGGCTGGGGCACTTTCGCCTCCCGCTCGGCCACCATCGGTGGATCGGCGGTGTCCGTGGCGGCCGACCGGCTCGCTGAGGTGGTGCGCACGATCGGCGCGTACCTGCTGGAAACCCGGCCCGACAACGTTCGTCTCGACGGTGCCGGTGGAGTGGAGCAGGTCGACGATCCGGCGCGTCGTCTGTCCTTCGAGGACATCGCCGACGTCGCCTACCTGCGCAGCCATCTCCTGCCCAAAGGTTCGGAGCCTGCCTTGTCGGCGACCGCGAGCTTCGACGTGGCCGGTGACGGCACGTTCTCCAACGCCACGCACGCCGTGGTCGTCGAAGCCGATCCGGGCACCGGCCGGATCCGGATCCTGCGCTACGCCTGCGTGGAGGACTGCGGTGTCGTGATCAATCCGAAGGTCGTCGACGGACAATGCCGTGGCGGAATCGCGCAGGGCATCGCCGGAGCTCTGTTCGAGGAGATCACCTACGCCGAGAACGGAGAGCCTTCCGCCGCGAGCTTCATCGACTACCTGGTGCCGACGGCCGCGGAGATCCCCGACATCAGCGTCGAGCACCTCGAAACACCCAGCACCCTCACCGAGAACGGCGCGAAGGGGGTCGGCGAGGGCGGGACCATCGGAGCCCCGGCGGCGGTGCTCAACGCGATCAACGACGCCCTCCGGCACACCGGCGTCTCCTTGGAGAGCACCCCCGTGCACCCGCAGTCCGTGCTCGCCGCGCTGGACTCGGCCGCGCAGGAAGCGAGCAACGCCTCATGAACGACCGGCACCTGATCGAGTTGAACGTCAACGGCACCGAGCACGAGGCGTTGGTGGAACCGAGGAAGACCCTGGCCGACGTGCTGCGCGGGGACCTCGGGCTGACCGGTACCCACCTCGGGTGCGAGCACGGGGTCTGCGGGGCGTGCACGATCCTCCTCGACGGCGAGCCGGTGCGCGCCTGCCTGGTGTTCGCCGTGCAGGCCGAGAACTCTGACATCCGCACGGTCGAGTCGCTGAGCCGCGACGGCGAGCTCTGCGACCTGCAGCGGTCTTTCAGCGAACACCACGGGCTGCAGTGCGGGTTCTGCACGCCGGGGTTCCTGATGCTCGCCGAAGGCTTCTTGACGCAGCAGCCGGATGCCGATCGCGAGCAGATCCGCGAAGCGGTCTCGGCAAACCTGTGCCGTTGCACCGGCTACCAGACGATCGTCGACGCGATCGCGGCCACCGCCGCCGAACGCGCCGGCACCGACACCCCGTCCGATCCCGACAAGGCGGCAACATCGTGATCTTGGAAAACCGACTGGACATCCCGGCCGACCCGGACGAAGTCTTCGCACTGCTCAACGATGTCGAGCGCGTGGCGGGTTGCCTGCCCGGGGCCACGCTCGACGGACGGGAGGGCGACGCCTACCTGGGGCACGTCAAGCTGAAGGTCGGCCCGATCAACGCGGCCTACTCCGGCAAGGTGCGCTTCACCGAGGTCGTCGCCGAAGACCGCAGGTTGCGACTGGTGGCCAGAGGAGCCGACACCCACGGCAACGGCGACGCCGAGGCCGACGTGGTGCTGACCGTTCAGCCGGCTCCCGGAGGATCCACCCTCGACCTGCGCACCGACCTGTCGATCCGCGGCAAACTCGCCCAGTTCGGCAAAGGCGCGATCGGGTCGGTGGCCAATCGGCTGCTCGGCCAGTTCGCCGGCAACCTCGCCGATCAGTTGCAGGAGCCGTCGGCCGCCGCGCGCGGCCGCACGCCGACGGACCGCAACCCCGCGCCACCCGCATCGGCGGACGAAGCCCTCGACGGGTGGGCGATGCTGCTCAGCCCCGAGACGAAGCGGTACGCGAGCCTGGCGGCGGTGGCCGTCGCCGGGTTGTTCCAGGGCTACCTGCTCGGACGAATCCGCACCCAGGACAAGCTGATCAAGGAGCTGCAGCGTGCCTGCCGATGACCTCAACCCCGGCCTCCACGGTGCCGAAACCGACGCCACCTACGACCGGGCCGGCTTCGGAGCCACGGTCCCGCGCGGATCCCGCCCAGCGCTGATCGTCGTCGACCTCACCCGTGGATTCACCGAACCGGGGTTCCCCTCCGGAACCGACCTCACCGCGGAGGTGACCGCCACCGCCGAACTGGTCCGAACCGCGAGGTGGAACGGCATCCCCGTGATCTACACGGCGATCAGCTACACACCCAGCGAAGCCGACGGCGATGCCATCGCCTGGCTGCGCAAAGCGCCGGGCATGCGCAGCTTGCGGGAGGGGAGCGCTGCGGTGTCCCTGGACCCCCGGCTGGAGCGACTCGACAACGATCACCTCGTCCTCAAGAAGGGCGCTTCGGCGTTCCACGGAACCGGACTGCCCGCACTGCTGAGCGCGCTGGGTACGGACACGGCCGTCGTGTGCGGTGCCACGACCTCCGGTTGCGTGCGGGCGACAACGGTCGACGCCGTGCAGTGCGGCTTCAACACCCTCGTCGTCCGCCAAGCCTGCGGTGATCGGGCCGGAGGTCCGCACGAGGCAGCCCTTTTCGACCTGCACGCCAAGTACGCCGACGTGGTGGACCTGCCCGACGCCCTCGACTACCTGAAGCAGAAAGGACCCATGTGACCGCGTCAATCCCGATCGAAGCCGCCGAATCCAGAATCGTGAGCCAACCGGCTCTGGCCGATCTCGCCGAAGTCCCGGCGCGGAGCCGCTGGGTCCGGGCCGGGGCGCTTCGCCTGCACCTGCTCGACTACGGCCCCTCCGACGGAACGCCGGTGCTCATCCTGCCGGGCATCACCAGCCCCGCCGTGACGATGGACTTCGTCGCACGGCGCCTGACCGACCTGGTGCGGCCGCTGGTGCTCGACGTCCGCGGCCGAGGTCTTTCCGACAACGCCACCGACACCGCCCCGTTGCACGGTTACGACCTGGCGAGTTACGCCGCCGACGTCGACGCGGTCATCGCCGAACTGGACCTGCGACGGCCCATCCTGGTGGGGCATTCGATGGGCGCGCGGATCGCGGCCGTTGCCGCGGCGAACCACCGGTTGCGAGGCACCGTGCTAGTCGACCCGCCGATGAGCGGCCCCGGCCGCGACCCGTACCCGACCTCTGTGGAAGCGTTCCTCGCCCAGCTGGACGAGGCCCGCGGCGGCACCGATGCCGACGCGGTAAGCCGTTTCTGGCCCCGGTGGCCACGCCCGGAGCTCGAAAAGCGCGCCCGATGGCTGGCATCGTGCTCGCGCACCGCGGTCGCGGCCACCCACACGGGTTTCGAAACCGAGGACTTCTTCACGCACTGGCCCGCCGTCTCCGGTCCCACGACGCTCATCTACGGCGGTGGAAGTCCCGTGGTCGTGGCGGCCGGCGTAGCAGAGGCCGCAGCCGCGAATCCGACCGCGGACCTGGTCTGCGTCCCCGGAGCCGGGCACATGGTCTTCTGGGACGAGCCGGAATCAGGGACCGCCGCGCTCCGCGACGCCCTGCGGAAGATGACCTGACGAGGCATTCGCGGCCGGTACGGCGGAGAGCATCGGCCGCCGCGCACTCGGGATGGCGGGCGGACGGGGCGGTGAACGGGAACAGCGGGGTGAACGGTTTCGCCAAGCTCGCCGTCTTGGTGTTCGAGCAGCATGCGGATGGCGTGGAGCTGCTGCTGGTCGGCCCGTGATGACACGACCGGGTTCATGCATGGTTCGTCGAACGGAGAGCATGTCGCGGTGTGTGTGCTCGACGCCGGGGCATGCGGCGTTGGTTGATGAGGCGCTGTTTCGCCCTGTTCAGGGCATTTCGGGCAGCGAGGACATCCGAGGGCGGTGATGTCCGGGCGCATCTACTTGCGGGATTGTCGTGTGTAGGGCGTGTGATCGGCGGTTCGATTCGCATTGGGTGCGCAATCACGCGGGCCCCAGCTGCCGTCACGGCTGCACCAGCGCCCGCACCGAACAACCCGTTCTGAATAGCACCTAGTGTCCGGGAGGAGCGCCTTCTAGCCTGCCTGCGTGCCCACCTGCCCGACGTCACTGGCCAGGTTGACGCGTACCTTGCCGACTATCTCTCCACGAACAGGTTCGGACCGGGACTTCGCAGTCCATGTCCCCAAAGGTCTGGCAAATGCACGCAGGGGCTTGGTTGGTTTTCTGGGCTTGGGAGACCCGTGGCTGAGGTGGGTGTGGACTCCAGCCAGCGCGTGACGGCGACGAGGTCGTTCGGGCTCCGGATTGGTCCGACGGTGATGACCGGGCCGAGCGGCTTGCGGCGGGTATCGCAGGGTTGAACCAAGAGCATCGGCCCGTTGGTGCGCTCCGAGTTCTTTCTGGAATGGCACCATAGCGGCCCGAGTTGGCAGGGGGAGCGGACGAGGACTCCATGCGGGCTGCGGCGGATGCTGTTGCCCAGTGCGTCGAGAATCGGGAGGCCGTCGTCCTACTCGCAGTTGTCGCACAGAACGGCGGTGTAGCCGGTTCGGGTCTGTTGCTCGGCGCTGCGGCTGTCGTGGTCCATCGGGGCCTCCACCGGGTGCCCAGCATCGTGCCACGACGCTAATGCTGGATTTGATCAAGTAGATGGCTGCATCGGCGGGCTCGATCGGCGGACGGCTTCAAGCCCGCTTCGGTGAGCGTGTCTCGAACGCGGGCCTATTGGCGAGGCTGCTGCGCCCCTCGGTGCCGGAATTCGGCAATAGCGCTGCGGGCTCGCAGCCCTATTGCGCTTCGTGCATGCAATGTCGCCGCGTGATCACGGAACGTGCGCAGGGTTGTCACTTATTGCTATCGATTATCGTTGTCGTTAACTGGCGTTTCGGGTGTTGTGGAGGGTTGCTGCGGTATGCGTGTATTTCGGCGGACGAGTGCCTTATTCGCGGTGGTGCTGGCGGCACTGCTGCTGGTGACGGGGTGCTTCGCCGCTCCGCAGCAGGACGCCGGGAACGGGCGGTTGAACGTGGTGATGATGCAGCCGCCGCGGTCCGCCCTCAGTCCGTTCAGCGATGATGCGTTCAAGCTGTCCCGGTTGGGCATCGCTGAAACGCTGGTGAACCTCGACGCTGATGGGAACCCGCTGCCGGGCCTGGCTGCGTCGTGGCGGCAGGCCGGCCCGGTGGAGTGGGAGTTCAGCCTGCGGCCGGGCGTGCGCTTCCACGACGGGACTTCCCTCAACGCGGCCGTGGCGGTCAACGCGCTGCAGCGCGCGGCGCAAGCGCAGCCGAAGCCGAGGATCCTGGACGGTGTCGAGCTGACGGTGACCGAGGCGGGGCCGGACCGCGTGGTCGTGCGCACGGCCACGCCGGACCCGATGCTCCCGCAGCGTCTTTCGAGCCCGCAGCTGAGCGTGCTCGCCACAGCCGCCTACCAGCCGGACGGAACCGTCAACCCGGCGGGTGCGGGCACGGGACCGTTCGTGCTCACCGAGCTGCGCGGATCCCAGGGAGCGAGCCTGGAGAGGTTCAACGAGCACTGGAACGGCCCGGCGCGGGCCCCGGGGCTCGACGTCTCGTTCGTGCCGGACGGCGCGGCACGCGCTGCTGCGTTGCGCACCGGCACCGGCGACATCGTCGAGGCGATCCCGGCCTCGCAGGCGGGACTGCTGGAACCGGGAACCTTCACCGAAGTTCCGATGCCGCGCACCAACACGCTCTACCTGAACAGCCGACCGGGAGGGGTCTTCGGTGACCCGGGGCTGCGCGCGGCGGTGCGCGAGGCGATCGACGTCGCCCCCATCGTGTCCGGTCCTTACGAGAATCGCGCCGACATCGCGCAAGGCCTCCTCGGGCCCGCGATCCCGTGGTCGGCTCAGCGCCCGCCGCGAAGCGGTGCAACGCCACCCGCTGCCGCTCGGGGCGAGCGGATCACGCTGGCGACCTTCAGCGACCGCGCCGAGCTGCCCGAGGTCGCCGCGATCCTGGAGCAGCAGCTGGAACGTGCAGGTTTCCAGGTCGAGCTGGTGGTGCGGGAGTACTCCCAGATCGAAACCGACGCTCTGGACGGGCGTTTCGACGCGTTCATCCTCTCCCGCGCGACGGTGCTCGACTCCGGTGACCCGGCCGCCTACCTGCGCAGCGACTTCGCCTGCGATGGCGGGTTCAACCTCTCCGGGTTGTGCGACCCGGCCGTCGACGCCGCGTTGCGCGAGGCCGAGGGCGAGGGCGACATGCGCACCCGCAGGGCGAAGATCCTCGAGGCAGAGCGGGAAATCCTGCGCACCGACGCGGCGATCCCGATGCTGCACGAGCGGGTCGTCCAGGGCAACGCACCCGGTGTGCAGGGCGCGGCCTTCGACCCCCGCGAGCGGATGCTGGTGCAGCGCGACACCCGCAAGGGCGCCGAGTGAGCACTGCGAAGCTCGCGGTCCCGATGGTGTCCCGGGCCGGTGCTCTGGCTGCCATGATCGCCTTGGTCGGGCTGCTGCCGTGGCTTTCCGGGCGTGATCCGGCGTGGAGCGTGCTGCGGGCGCAATCGGCGGAGGGGGAGGTGTCCCCGGAAGCGCTGGCTGCGGTCCGGGAGCGGCTGGGGCTCGACGCGGGCCCGCTCGGCCTGCTCGGGCAGTGGCTGGCCGGGCTGGTGAGCGGAGACGCCGGGACGTCCTGGGTGTCGGGCAAGCCGGTGCTGCCGGGTCTCCTGGGCGGCCTGGGGGTGTCGCTGACGCTGATGGGTGGGGCGATCGCGGTCGCGCTCGTGGTCGCCGCGATGCTGGCGGCGCGGGTGCTCGCGGACGCCTCGCACGGCGAGGTCCGTCACCGCAGTGGCGCGAGCGCGGCGATGTTCACCGCGGTCCCGGAGTTCGTGCTGGGCTCCGGGCTGATGGTCGTCTTCGCGGTCTGGCTGCGGTGGGCACCGCCCTACGGCTGGGCCGGTCCGGAGAACCTGGTGCTGCCAGCGGTCGCGATGGGCGTTCCGGCCGGTGGGCTTCTCGGTCGGTTGCTGCACGATGGGTTGCAGAGCGCTGCAGCCGAGCCGTGGACGCGGACCTGGCTCGTGCTGGGCGGAGGCCGCGCGACGATCGCGATGGGCGTGCTGCGCCGCGCTCTGCCGGCGCTGCTGCCGCAGTTGGCGCTGGTGGTCGTGGGGCTGCTCGGCGGGGCGGTCGCGGTGGAGGAGCTCTTCGCGATCCCCGGTGTGGGTCGGCTGGCGCTGGGGGCGGCCCTCTCTCAGGACCTGCCGACGCTGCAGGCCGCCCTGCTGGCACTGCTGGTGCTGGGCGTGCTGGCCGGAACGGCGGTCGGTCTCGCTCAGGTGCTGCTGCTCGGTCCGGCGTTGCGCGGTGCGTCGGTCCCGGCAGCCGCCGAGGTGCGGACCGAACCGGGGCGCTGGGGCCGGGCGTTGCCGGTGATGCTCGGCGGGGCGCTGCTGATCGTCACCGTTGCCGGGTTGCTGCGCGACCCCACCGCTGTTGACACCTCGCTGCGGCTGGCCGCGCCGTCGTGGGCGCACCCCTTCGGCGCCGACGCGCTCGGTCGCGACGTGCTCGCCCGGCTCGGGCACGGGGCGGTGCGCACGGTGCTGGTGGCCGCCGCGATCACGGCGGTGTCGTTCGCGGTGGGGCTGGTCCTCGGGTTGCTGCCGGGCATCAGCGGGCCGGTCGAGGTGATCAACGCCGTACCTCCCGTGGTCGCCGGGCTGCTCACCGCTGCGCTGCTGGGACCGGGAGTGCTCGGTGCGGCCGTGGCGGTGGCCGCGGTCGCGTGGGCACCGCTGGCGGCCCACACCGCCGCGCTGGTGCGCGAAGAGCTCGCCACTACCTACATCCGCGCGAGCCGGACCTCTGGTGCGGGCAGCGGGTGGATCATGCGCAAGCACGTGCTGCCCGCGGTGATCCCGCCGGTGGCGCGACACGCGCTGCTGCGGTTGCCCGGTGTGGCGCTGCACCTGTCCTCACTGGGATTCCTCGGTCTGGGCGCGCAACCGCCGACCCCGGAATGGGGTCTGCTGCTGTCGGAATCGATGCCTTACGTGGAACGGGCGCCGTGGGCCGTCCTGTCGCCCACGCTGGCGCTGGCCTTGCTCGGCGGGTTCGCCATCGCGGTGTCCGCAACGCGGGCACCACGGACGGGACGGGAGAGCGTGGCGTGAGCAATGCACCGAGTCTGCTCGAAGTGGATCAGCTGAGCGTGTCCTTCGACAACAAGGCGGTGGTCGATCGCGTCGACCTGCGCATCGACGCCGGGGCACGGGTCGGTTTGATCGGGGAGTCCGGTTCCGGCAAGTCGCTGACCGCCGCGGCCATCGCCGACATCACCCCGCCCGGAGCCGAGGTCACCGGCAGCGTGCGCCACGAGGGACGCGAGCTGGTCGGTCTCCACAACCGCGCGCGGCACCGGCTGCGCAGCGGCGGGATCGCGCTGGTGAGCCAGGACGCGCTGACCGCCCTGAACCCCTTGGTGCGCGTCGAGGACCAGCTCGCGATCCCGCTGCGCCGACGAGGCGTCGCTCGCCGTCGGTGCGCCGCCGAGCAGCGGGACCTGCTCGCCTCGGTCGGCCTCGACGACGCCGAGCGGCTGCTGCGCGGCTACCCCGGTCAGCTCTCCGGCGGGCAGCGACAACGGGTGCTGCTGGCCATGGCCCTCGCTACCCAGCCCAGCCTGTTGCTCGCCGACGAACCGACCACCGCCCTCGACCCGACCGTGCAGGCCGAGGTGCTGGCGCTGCTGCGCGCGCTCACCACCGCTGAACAGCCCGCGGCGGCACAACCGCCGTCCTTGCTGTTCATCAGTCACGATCTCGCGGTCGTGGCTCAGCTGTGCACGCACGTCGTGGTGCTGCGCGCCGGGCGGGTCGTCGAACGGGGGCCGGTCTCGGAGATCATCGCCGCGCCGAAGCACAGCTACACGCGGGAGCTGCTGGAGGCGACCCGCTCGATCGGCATGCCCCAGGAGGTGTCATGAGCGCGGCTGGTGAGGTGCTCTTCGACCTGCGCGACATCGAGCGTTCCTACCCTGCTCCACGCGGCGGCTTCCTCCGGAGAGCTCCGCACATCGCGGCGCTGCACGAGGTCGACCTGACCGTCCGGCGCGGTGAGAACCTCGGCATCATCGGCGAATCCGGTGCCGGGAAGTCGACGTTGCTGCGGCTGATCACGGCCCTGGATCAGCCGCACAGCGGGTCGATCCACTACCGCGGGCAGGAGCTCCGGGCCGATCGTCCGCGGTCGCTGCACCGCTTCCGACGCGAGGTGCAGATGGTCTTCCAGGACCCCATGAGCTCGCTCGATCCGCGCTGGAGCGTGCGCGACATCGTCGCAGAACCGCTGGTGTGCCTCGGAATCGAGGGCGACCACCAGCAACGGGTCACCCAGGTGCTCCGGGACGTGGAACTCGAACCCGCTGTGGCGCAACGGCGCCCGGCGGAACTCTCCGGCGGCCAGCGCCAGCGCGTCGCGCTCGCCCGCGCGATGGCTCCGGGGCCGGAGGTCCTCGTGGCCGATGAACCGGTGAGCGCGCTGGACGTCTCGACCCGCGCTCGCATGCTGGAGCTGCTGTCCCGGATGGTCCGGGAGAACGGGTTGACGCTGGTGCTGGTCTCGCACGACCTCGGTGTCGTGCGGCGGCTGTGCGACGCGGTGGCGATCCTCGAGAGCGGTCACCTAGTCGAACAGGGCCCAGTCGAGGAGGTGTTCCACGCGCCACGAAGCTCCTGCACCCGCAAGTTGATCGACGCGGTTCCCAGGATCCCGAGCTGAGCTCGGGGCAATCAGCAGCTTGACGAACGCTGCTGACGAGGAGTGCTGGCCGCGCAGGTGTGGCATTGGCCGGAGACCTCGATGACAAGTTCCATGTCGGTGTATCCGTGTGCGCTGGCGACATGCACGGCCCAGTCCTCGACGAAGCCTACTGAAACCGGGACGTGTCGTCGGCACTCACGGCAGATGAGGTGGTAGCCGAGTCCGTTGGCCGGCGCGATGCTGAACAGCTGCGTGCCGTCGGCGTCGTGCATGGTGTGGGCGATTTCCGAGGCGACGAAGGTGTGCAGCGCCCGGTACACGGTGGCCAGTCCAATCCGCTCACCGCTCGAGCGGATCTCGACATGCAACGACTGCGCGCTGGTGAATCCGCGGGCTTGGGACAGCGCCCGCAGAACGGCGTGCTGTCGGGAAGTCATCGCGTTGCTGATGGGCGAGTTCGCGTTCGCTGTCATGACACGCGATTCTGATCATCTCGAGATGAAGTGGGTGCGCGGCGGAGAGGACCCAGGGGTGGAGCGTCCTCTCCGCCGCGGGACGCGGACCCGGGTGCCGCCTGGGGCCCGCGGTCAGGAGACGGTCAGGGCGTCGATGCGTCCGGATCGTCGGGCGATGTAGGCGGTTCGCTTGCTGGTGGTGATGGCGGTGACGGGGTCGTCATCGCGTGCTCCGCCGATCGGGCGGAGTTCGTCGCCGGGGCGGGTGCTGGTGTCGATCTGCCACACGAGCACGGTGCCATCGGCGTCGCCGCTGATCAGCATGCGGGTTTCGCCGGGCATCCAGCTGAACGCGGAGACGGCGGCCTGGTGGCCGGTCAGGACCACGCCCGCGCGGCCGGTGGGCCCAGGGCCGGAGAAGTCCCAGCAGGTGAGGACTTCGGCGGACTCGCAGGCCATCCAGCGGCCGCCGTCTTCGAAGGCCAGGTGGGAGACGGTGGCGGGGAAGCCCGACATCTCGAAGTCCGATCGGTCGTCGACCTTCCAGCCGTGCAGAGTGGCGTCCTGGCTGCCGCCGACGATCCACCGGCCGTTCGGGGCCGCGGCCAGGCCGGAGATCGCGCCGGGTGCGGCGAGGGTGTTGGTGGTGCGATCGGTGTCGGGTTCGAAGATCGTCACGCCCTGGTAGGCCGAGGCCGCCACGTGCAGCCGGCCGCGCGGCCACACGACGTTGGTGACCGTGCTCGGCAGGGGTTCGGAGGTCCAGCGCACGGCGCCGGAGCGGTCGAGCACCCGGACCCGCTTGCCGTCGGCGACGGCGAGCGACTGCGAGCGTGCGTCCCACGACGCCGAGGCCGACCAGCCCGCCCCCTCGGTGCGCAGGACCGCGCCGTCGGTGGCGCTCCACAACCGCCGACTTTCCATGCCCAGCGCGACGATCCGGGTGCCGTCCGGGCTGGCGGACACGGTCAGCAGCGCGTCGTCGAGGGTCAGCCGCCACCGGGGCGCGCCGTCGGGGTCGAAGACCCGCACATCGCCTTCCGAGCCGCCGGCCACGAGGCAGGCGGGTGCGTCGCGCGCCCCGCGCAGGACGTCCAGGGCGATCGCGGGTTCGTCGAGTTCGGCCTGCCAGCGCGGCCGCAAGGGTGTCCGGTCCACGGCCGCGGTCATGCCGGAACTCCCTCGGTGGCGGGTTGCAGGCAGGCGCGGAACTCGCGTTCGAGCTGGTCGCGATCGAGGTTGCGGCCGATGAACACCATCCGGTTGCGCCGGGACTCGTCCTCGCGCCAGGGCGCGCCGAGCTCCCCGTCGTGGAGCATGTGCACGCCTTGGAACACGTAGCGCTGGTCGGTGTCGGCCAAGTTGAGGATTCCCTTGCTGCGGAACAGGTCGGTGCCGCGTTCGCCGAGCAGCACACCGAGCCATTCGTTGAGCTTCTCGACCTCGACCACGCCGTCGGCCTCGATGCCCACGCTGGTCACCGTCAGGTCGTGCTGGTGATCGGTGTCGTCGAGGAACTCCGGCTCGTCGGCGAGGACCTGGTCCAGGTCGAACGCGTGCCCTCCGAGCACGTCACCGAGGTCGACGTTCGCGTGCTGCGCGGGCAGGATCCGCACGCCGGCGTTGATGCCGTGGATCCGGCGCCGCACGTCGCCGATCTCGTCCTCGTCGACCAGGTCGGTCTTGTTAAGCACGACCCGGTCGGCGAAGGCGAGCTGTTCGACGGCTTCGTTCTCGGTGTCGGCGGGCTTGTCGTCGTCGAGGTGCTGGATGATGTGCTTGGCGTCGACGACGGTGACGATCGCGTCCAGCCGCAGCTGCGAGCGCAGGGTGTCGTCGACGAAGAAGGTCTGCGCGACCGGTGCGGGATCGGCCAGGCCGGTGGTCTCGATCAGGATGGCGTCGAAGGAGTCCTTGCGCTTGAGCAGGGCGCCGAGGATGCGGATGAGGTCGCCGCGCACGGTGCAGCAGATGCAGCCGTTGTTCATCTCGAAGACCTCTTCTTCGGCGTCGAGCACGAGCCCGTCGTCGATGCCTACCTCGCCGAACTCGTTCTCGATCACGGCGATGCGCATGCCGTGGTTCTCGGTGAGGATCCGGTTGAGCAGCGTGGTCTTGCCGGATCCGAGGAACCCGGTGAGCACGGTGACCGGTACGCGGGAATCGGTGGTGTCATCGCTCATGCGCTGTCCCCTTCGGGTCGGGTGGTCAGGGTGTTGCGGACGGTGTCGTCGTCCACTTCGGACACCGGGGCGTGGATCGTCCACCGCTTCGACTCCAGGCCGAGCACGACGATCTTGGTCTCGATCGGTGGGCACCCGGGTTCGGCGCAGGCGAGCTGCTGCACGGTGATGGACACCTGCCTTCCCAGGTTCAGGGTTGTCCGCACCAGGTCGGCGATCTCCTCGGAACGAGCGGCCCGGTCCGGTTCGGGCCTGCTCGACCTGCCCAGGAGCTGGTTCAACGCGTCATTCATCCCATCTCGCAGTCGTCAGTGGTGGACGAGGACGCGGGCCAGTCTAAACGAGAACGAAAACCGTTTTCATCTGAGGGGTCGTTCATGTGTTGCGGACGAGCCAGGTCTGGATGTGCTGGTACTTATGCGTAATCGACAATGCGTTGTACGCTTTTCGGAGTAGCGAAGAGCGCCCATTTGCGCCTGGAGGAGTTCTGATGACCACGGCACACCAGCAGCACTCCGGACACGAGCACGCCCATGGCGAGGGCTGCGGGCATGTCGCCGTGCCGCACGGCGATCACGTCGATTACGCCCACGACGGTCACCTGCACCGCGCTCACGACGACCACTACGACGAATGCGAGCCAGCTGATCACGCCGCCCATGATGGCCACGAGCACACTCACGGCGAGGGGTGCGGGCATGTCGCCGTGCCGCACGGCGACCACGTCGACTACGTCCATGATGGACACCGGCACGCCGCGCACGACGATCACTACGACGAACACTGACCCAGGCACGAAGGCCGACGAGCCAGGACCACCAGAAATTCCCGGAAGATGAGGCTCGCGGGCGCTCGTGCATCGGGCGACGGGTTTGCGGTCGATGCCGGGCGGCTCCAGTCCTCGATCAGGGGCCCGGCGAGAGGGCCGGTCCGCAGCTGAGTGCAGCCCGGCGCCTGTTCCTGAGGAGCCGCCCGACATCCCCCGCCTCGTGGGCCGGTGGTGGTCTATTCGGGCAGCCCCGGCCCCGGGCAGTGCAGGTCGCGTTCTGGGAGGTGGCCGTCGACCAGGTAGGCGGCCGCCGCGTCGTCGACGCAGGCGATCCGCTGACTGGCGAACAGGCCGTGGGAGTAGCTGTCCTGAGCGGTGATCATGCGGGAGCCCGGGAGTTCGGCCTGCATGCGCTTGGCGCCGTGGTAAGGCGTGGTGGGATCGAGTTCGGCTTGGGTGAGCAGGATCGGGGGCATATCGGGGCTGCCCAGTTGGGCGCTTTGTCGCGGCCGGTCCCAGAAGGCGCAGGTGGTCGACTCCAGGCCTGTGAGGATCGGCCGCGGGTCGGTCTCGCGCAGCTGGCGGATGTCACTGATGATCTCCGCGCGGCTCGGCCGTGTGCTGTCGTTGCACTTCACGGTGCGCAGCGCGGCTTCGTAGTTGCGTGATTCGGTGTCGGTTTCGGGAAGCGCGGGTCCCAGGCCATCGGCGTTGCCGGAGTTGACGTAGGCGCCCAACGCCTCGGCGAACGGCCGCCAGCGTTCGGTGCGCGAGAGGGTCTTGTAGACGAGGTTGTCGAACTCCGCGGCGCCGAAAGTACCGCGGGCCGGCGTTTCAGTCAGGCCGATGCGCGCCCGGGTGTAGGCGTCGCGGACCTCGTCGCGGGTGGTGCCCAGGCCCAGTTCCGGGCGGGCGGCGATCCAGTCGAAGAGCACATCGCGCTGCCGCAGCATCGCGTACGCCTGCTGCACATCGAAGTCGTGCCAGCGGTCCGGGCTGACCACGCTGTCGAGCACCATGCGGCCGACCCGCTCGGGGAACTCGGCGGCGTAGGCCGCGCCCAGGTAGGTGCCGTAGGAGACTCCGAGGAAGTTCAGCTTCGGCTCGCCGAGGGCTTCCCGGATGCGGTCCATGTCCCGCGCGGTGTTCATCGTGTTCATCGCTGCCGAGTCCGGGTTGTGCCGCAGGCAGTCCTCGGCCATGTGGGCTAATCGGTCCAAGTGGGCGCGCTCTTGTGCGCGGTCCGCCGGAACCGGTTCCGGCGCAGGGTGGTTGAACAGGCCGCCGAGCTCACCGCAGTCCAGCGGGGCACTGCGCCCCACCCCGCGCGGATCGAAGCCGATGATGTCGTAGGACCGGCGGACTTGCTCGGGCAGCTTCTTGCCCTTGCTCACCGAGTACTCGAGCCCGGAACCGCCCGGGCCGCCCGGATTGACCAGCAGCGCCCCGCGGTACTCCTCAGGGGTGCCAGTGGCCCGAACGCGTGAGACCGAAATCATGATCTCCGCGTCGGAATCACGCTCGTCCAGTGGTACGGCGAGCTCGGCGCACTCGGCGCCCTCGAACGGGCACGGCTCGAAGACCAGCGGTTCCGCACTTGCGGGCACGGCGCTGAGCAGGGGAGCGGCGAGCGCCAAAGCCGCCGCAGCGGACGTCCTTCTATTCACCACGTTGAGTCACATCCACCTTCACTAGATGGCAGGTTGATCCACCTAATTGGAAACGATTACCATTACCGACTGTTGTTCGACAATGATCGGGATAGGAGTCGTGGTGGGTCACCTGTTGTTGGTGGAGAGCTGGGTTGGCGCGATGAGCACGTTGCTGCCCAGAGCGATCCGCGAAGGCGGCCACCGGTTCAGCTTCGTCACGCGGGATTTGCAGCACTACCTGCGTTCAGCTCCGGCTTCCGGCCCGCATCCGCTGTTGGGCGCGGACAACGTGCTGACCGTGGAGACCAACGATCCCGACGTGCTGCTGCCGCACCTGGAGCGGCTGCAGCCGGTGCTGGGTTTCGACGGGGTGGCGACCTCGTGCGACTACTACCTGGCCACGGCTGCGCGGTTGGCCGAGCGGCTGGGGCTTCCCGGCCCGCCGGCGGAGGCGGTCGAGACGGCCTGCTCCAAGGACCGCACCCGGCGGCTACTCGGTGAGACTGGCGTGCCCGGACCGGCGTTCGCCCTGGCCGAAACGTTGCGCGGACTCGAGGAAGGTGCCGCGGCGATGGGCTATCCCCTGGTGGTCAAGCCGGTGGACCTGTGCGCCGGGATGTTCGTGCGCAAGGTCAACGACGCCAGTGAGCTGCGCGAAGCTTTCGAAGCACTGCAAGGATTTCCGGTCAACGCTCGTGGCCAGCAACGCAGTCCCGTGGTGTTGCTGGAGGAGCTGTTGACCGGAGCCGAGGTGAGCGTGGAGAGCGTCACCTTCGGCGGGCGGACCACGGTCGTCGGTGTCACCGACAAGAGCGTCGCCGGCGCACCGTGGTTCGTCGAAACCGGCCACATGTTCCCGGCCGCGCTGGAAGCCGACACCGAGCGCGCGGTGGCCGATGCTGCGGTGGCCGCGATCGAGGCGCTGGGACTGGACAACACCGTCTGCCACACCGAGATCAAGCTGACGGCCGACGGCCCGAAGATCGTCGAGGTCAACCCGCGTCCGGCGGGCAACCAGATCACCGAGCTCATCCGGCGGGTCACCGGTATCGATCTGGCCGCGATCTACGCGCAGGTCGCACTGGGGGAGAAGCCCGACCTGACCTCGGTGGACACCGGCGCTGCCAGCGCGGCGATCTCCTTCCTGCTGCCGCCCAGGACTGGCGCGATCGAGGAGATCCGCGGCGTCGAGGAACTGCGCGACCCGGCGGTGGTCGACTACCGGCTCAAGCCCGCCGGGCACCACGCCGGTGCGGCGACCAGCAACAACAACTACCTGGGTCACGTCATGGTCACCAGCGGCCGCAAGGGCGCCGCACGTGCGCACGCCGAGTCGCTGATCGAGCGGCTGGACGTGCGCTACGCCGAGGAGACCGGATGAGCGCGCCAGGGTCGCTGGCGGACCTGATCGAGCAAGTCCGCATCGGACAGCACGGCGAGGAGATCGCGGATGCCGTGGTGAGCGTGGGGTTTCTGACCCAGCAAGGCGTGCGGCACGCCTCGCGCAACACCTCCTACCGCAACCACGTGCTGAGCCTGCGGGTCGCCGATGCCGTGGGTTCGTGCGCCGTGGAACCCGGTGAGCTCACCGAGGACGTCGTGCTGGACTGCGTCGGCGTACCGGTCGCCGAACTGCTGCGGCACCCGTCGACGGCGGTGCGCATCGCCGCGCTGGACGGTTACCTGCAATCGGTGCGGCCGCACCACAGGCACGCAGAGGAGGTTGTCGTCGGCCGCGGTACCTCGCTGCAGAAGTCCTTGCACCGGGCCAAATCAGTCGTAGACCTGCTGCCGCCCGTGCGGCGGGTTCTGGTGATCGGCGTGGTCAACTCGCTGCTGCACCACCTGCGTGAACGCGGCGCCGACTACCTGGCGTGCGACTACAAGGGCGGGCAGACCGAGTGGGGCGAAGTGGTGCACACCGACGCCCTGTCCGTCCTGGCCGACTGCGACGCGGTGCTGGCTTCCGGGATGGTGCTGAGCAACGGAACTTTTCAACCGTTGCTGGAACACGCCCGCGCCACCGGCAAACCCCTGGTGTTCTTCGCCCAGACCGGCAGCGGGATCCTGCCGTGCTTCCTGGGCTCCGGAGTCACGGCCGTCTCGGCCGAGCCGTACCCGTTCTTCTGGCTCGACGGCGGCCCGAGTTCGCTCTACCGCTACCCCGGAGAGGATGCTGCATGAACCCGGACCTGCTCGACCTGGTCCGCGACACCCCACTCGCCCGAGTTTCGACACCACTCCCGCAACCCCATCCCGGTTTCTGGGCGAAGTTGGAATGCCTCAGCGCCGGCGGGATGAAGGCCCGCGCGGCGTTGTCGATGCTGCGCGGAGCACACCGGCGCGGTGACCTGCTGCCCGGAGCCCCGGTGGTGGAGTCCACCAGCGGAACGCTGGGCATCGGGTTGGCCTTCGCCGGCAACGCGCTGGGCCATCCCATCGTCCTGGTCGTCGACAAGGAACTCGAACCCGGCATGCGGGCACTGCTGCGCGCCCACGGTGCGCGACTGGAGATCGTCGACAAGCCGCATCCCGAAGGCGGCTGGCAACAGGCTCGGCTGGACCGGGTGCGCGAGATCTGCCGCTCGCTGCCGGGCGCCTACTGGCCGGACCAGTACAACAACCCGGACAACCCCGCGGGATATGCCGAGATGGGTGCGGAGATCTGCCGTCAGCTCGACCGCGTGGACGTGCTGGTGTGCAGCGTCGGTTCCGGCGGGCACAGCGCCGGGATGGTCCGCACCGTGCGCAAGCGCTGGCCGAAGGTGCGCTTGATCGGTGTGGACACCGTGGGATCGACGATCTTCGGCCAACCCGCCCGACCTCGGGTGATGCGCGGACTGGGCAGCAGCATCCACCCGCGCAACGTCGACTACCCGCAGTTCGACGAAGTGCACTGGATCGGCCCGGGCGAGGCGGTGGCCACCTGCCGGGCACTGGCCCGAAACGCGTTCGTCACCGGCGGCTGGAGCACCGGCGCGGTGGCGCTGGTCGCGGCCTGGGCGGCACGCGTCGATCCCGGTGCCAACGTGGTGACCGTCTTCCCCGACGGCCCGCAGCGCTACCTGGGCACCGTCTTCGACGACGACTACTGCCAAGCCCGCGGACTGCTGGACACCCCGATCGCCACCCGCCCGGTGGAGGTCGCGAACCCGGAGGTCGAGGCCACCGGGTGGACGCGCTGCCGGACGGTCATCGACCCCCTGAAGAACATGGAGGTGCCCGCGTGAAGCTCGACTGGCGGGCGAGCGGCTTGGTGTTGCACGAGCCGCTGAGGATCTCGCGCTCGGTGATGGCCGAGCGCGACGCAGTGACCCTGACTCTCGACGACCACGGCGACCTCGGCCACGGCGAGGTCGTCACCAGCGTCTACTACGAGCTCGACGTTCCGCGCATCGAAGCCGAACTGGCCGAGGCGCAGGCGGAACTGGCCGACCTCGCTCCGGAGGAGGCGCTGCGCACCGACCTGCCGCAGGCCTCCCCAGGTGTGCGCGCGGCACTGGACGCGGCGCTGCACGACCTCCTCGCCCGCAAGCGCGGCATCGCGGTCCACGAGCTCATCGAGGCCGAACCGCCGGGTTCGGTGCCGACCGCGCGCACGATCGGGATCACCTCGACCGAGCGGGCGGCGGCCGAGGCCATCGGGCTGGTCGGACAGGGCTTCCAGGTGCTCAAGGTCAAGCTGGGATCGGGCGCCGACGAGCTCGCTCGCGTGGCCGCCATCCGCGAAGCCGCCCCGCACGCCAGGATCCTTCTGGACCCCAACGGTGCTTGGGATCCAGAGGAGGCCGAGCGGATGCTCTGCGCGGCGACGGAGTTCGACATCGACGCGGTGGAACAGCCCATCGCGCCGGGAACTCCGGACCTGCTCGCGGAGGTGGCCGAGAACTCGCCGATCCCGGTGGTCGCCGACGAGGACGCACGCACTCCGGAGGACGTGCGCCGGTTGGGCTCCCGGGTGCACGGGATCAACATCAAGCTTCCCGAATGCGGCGGCATCCGCGCCGCTCGCGAGATCATCGACACCGCGGACGAACTCGGTGTCGATGTGATGCTGGGCTGCCAGGTCGCGAGTTCGCTGGGCATCGCACCGGCCGTGCACCTGTGCGGGATGGCTCGCTGGGTGGACCTCGACGGTCACTTGCTGCTTGCCCGGGACCCGTGGACCGGGCTCGGTGGGGAGAACGGTCTGCTGCGCATCGCCGGGCTCATCGGTCTCGGGGTGCGGCCCGCGTGAACACCGTACGGCTCTTCCGCAGCTACCCGCTGGCCGTGCAGGTTCTGCTGGTCAACCAGCTCGGCGTGAACACGGCATTCTACCTGCTGATTCCCTACCTCGCCGGTTACCTCGGGCAGGATCTGGGGCTGTCGGCCGCTGTGGTCGGCATCGTGCTCGGCGTGCGCAACCTCAGCCAGCAGGGCTTGTTCCTGCTCGGCGGCTCGGCCTCCGATCGGCTCGGCGCACGTGGCGTGATCATCGCCGGTTGTGCGTTGCGCTCGGTGGGGTTCGGGCTCTTCGCCTTCGGAACCTCGCTGCCGGTGCTGCTGGCCGCCTCGGTGCTGTCCGGACTGGCGGGGGCGCTGTTCAACCCCGCGGTGCGCTCCTATCTCAGCCACGAGGCGGGTGAGCGGCGCGCGGAGATGTTCTCGCTGTTCAACGTCTTCGCCAACACCGGCATGCTGATCGGCCCGCTGCTGGGAAGCGTGCTGCTGCTGGTGGACTTCCAGGCCTCGGCGATCGGGGCCGCGCTGATCTTCACCGTGCTCACCGTCGCACAGGTGCTCGTGCTGCCGGCCCGGGAAGTCCCGCGGCCGCAGAACTCGGTGCTCACCGACTGGCGCGAGGTGCTCACCGATCGCCGGTTCGCCCTGTTCACCGCTGCGTTGACCGGGATGTTCGCGCTGCAGAACCAGCTGTACCTGGTGCTGCCGATGCACGCCGAGACTTTCACCGGAACTGCGGTCTCGGTGTCGGTGATCTTCCTGGTGACCACGGTGGCCAGTCTCGCTCTGCAGGTGCGGATCACCCGCTGGTGCGATGGGCGCTGGAGCCGGGGGCGCGCGATCTCCACCGGCCTGGCCGTGATGGGCGGCGGTTTCGCGGTCACCGCGATCGCCGCGACCGCGATGCCGGACCAGCCGTCGAGCTCCCCGGCCGAGACAGCGTTGCGGCTGGTACCGGTGCTGGTCACCGCATTCGCGCTGTCGGTCGGCGTGATGCTGACCCAACCCTTCGTCTACGAGCTCATCCCCACCTTCGGGCGCGACAACCTCTCCGGCACCTACTTCGGCGTGTTCTACCTGGCTTCCGGTGTGACCGCCGCCGGCGGAAATGCGCTGATCGGCTGGGTAATCGACCTGGCCGGAACCAGCCTGCCCTGGCTGCCCTCGGTGCTGTGCGTGGCCATCGGCGTGTCCTCGGCCCTGGCCGTGCTGGCGATCCACCGGCGCAGCGGGATCGGCCCCCGACCCACCACGGATGAGGAGACCTCGTGGCCCACACCAACTTCCTGACCGACAACCCTGCCGTCTACGAAGCGTGGTTTCCCGACCTCGAACACGTGGCAGCCCGGTTCACCGACGACGTGGTGCGCCGATTCGACGGCGGCAAGGACCTGCTGGACGTGGGCTGCGGCACCGGGCGTGACGCGCGGTGGTGGTGCGAACACGGTTACCGGGTCACAGGGCTGGACAGCTCGCCGGCGATGATCTCGCACGCCATCGAGCACTGCCGGGAGGCCGAGTTCGTCGTGGGCGACATGCGCTCGTTCGACCTCCGGCGCGAGTTCGACGTCATCACCTGCTTGGACAGCGCGTTGCTGTACTGCCACGAGAACTCGGAGCTCGAGGCGTTCCTGGCCCGCTGCCACGACCACCTGCGGCCCGGCGGACTGCTCATCGCTGAAGCGCGCAACGGGGCGTTCTTCCTGGGCAACACCGAGCTGCTCGACGGCATCGCGGAGCGCACGCTGAGCTACGACGGCCAGCAGTACAGCTCGCGGACTCGGCTGTGGATCGACCACGCCGCTCAGTTGCTGCGGCGGGAGCGCCGCTGGCGGCTGCCCGATGACGACGAGCTCGTGCAGCGCTCGGCCTGGCGTCTGCTGTTCCCGCAGGAACTGCGCTACTTCACCGAGCACGCCGGTTTCGAGGTTCTCGCGCTCTTCGACGAGCCGGGCCCGCGCACCGACACCCCGTGGTCCGCCGACGCCGAGCTGTCCGAGCGGATGTCCGGTGACCGGCTCCACCTCATCGCCCGACGCATCGACTGACCGACCCCGACAAGGTAGGAGATCGCAATGTTCAACCTCGACAGACGACGCTTCCTCGGCCTGGCCGCGGCGGGTGCCGTCTCCACCGGAACTCTGCTGGCGGGCTGCGCCCCGGGTGGCGCGCCCGCGGTGGGGGAGCCCAAGCGCGGCGGCCGGTTACGTGCCGCCTTCGCAGGTGGTGGTTCCGCCGAGGTGCTCGACCCGCACGACAGCGACCTCTACGTCGAGATCGCCCGGGCCAAGGCACTGTTCGACAAGCTCGCCGACTACGGAAACGACATGTCCCCGCAGCCGCGGCTGGCCGAACGCTGGGAACCCTCCGCCGACCTGCTCACCTGGCGGGTCACGTTGCGGCAAGCGAACTTCCACGACGGACGTCCGGTTCGGGCCGGTGACGTGCTCTACAGCTACGCGCGCATCACCGAGCCCGGCAGCAGCCGACGGGCCAAGGCCAGCCTCTCGGTGATCGACCTGGCGAACAGCCGCGCGATCGACGACCGCACCGTCGAGTTCCGGCTCAAGCGGCCCTACGCCGAGTTCCCCAACGCGCTGGCGACGCTCGGGGCCTACATCATCCCCGAGGGCACCACCGACTTCAGCAAGCCGATCGGCTCGGGGCCGTTCAAGTACAAGTCCTTCGAGCCGGGACGAGCCTTCCTCGGTGAGCGCAACCCCGGCTACTTCGACGGCGCACCGCTGCTCGACGAGTTGGAGATCGTGGTCACCAACGACGAGGCGGCGCGGGTCAACGCGTTGCTGGGCAAGCAGGTCGAGTACGCCAACGACCTCACCCTCACCAGCGCCCGCACCTACGAGGCAAGTGGTCAGATACGGGTGTTGCGCCTGCCGCTGAGCAACTTCCACGGGTTGGCGATGAAGGTGGACCGCCCGCCGTTCGACAAGCCCGAGGTGCGACAGGCGATGTACCACCTCATCGACCGCGAGGAGCTGGTGCGTTCGGTGCTGCAGGGGTCCGGCCAGGTCGGCAACGACGTCTACGGTCAGGGCTACCGCTACTACGCCGGTTTTCCCCAGCGCAAGCAGGACTTGAACCTGGCGCGCGACCTGCTGCGCAAGGCGGGCGCCGAGGGCATGACCATCGACTTCGACACCTCGGATGCCTCCACCGGGCTCAAGGAGGCCGCGCTGGCCATCAGCGACCAGGCGCGCAAGATCGGGCTCAACCTCAACGTGCGGCTGGGCAACAAGGACACCTACTGGTCCGACATCGCCAAGAACAGCGTTCTGGCCAGCTACCGCTCGGGCGGGTTGCCGCTGGACTCCCACTTCTCGCAGCGACTGCTGACCACCTCCACCACGAACAACACCGCGTGGCGGCGCCCGGAGTTCGACTCGCTCTACAACTCGGCGCAGTCCACTTTGGATGACCGTGAACGTGCCGAGATCTACACCCGGATGCAACGCCAGCTGTTCGAGGAGGGCGGCTTCATCTGGTGGGGTGTCTCGGACTGGATCGTCGGCTCGGCCCCCAACGTGGGCGGTGTCGACGACAAGTCGCCGGCCAACACGCTCAACTGGGCCCGCTTCGACAAGGTGTGGTTGGCGTGATCGGTTATGTGGCGCGCCGACTGCTGCTCGGTGTGTTGCAGGTGTTGCTGGTCGCGGTCGGGGTGTTCGCGCTCACCGAGGCGCTGCCGGGTGATGCGGCGGTGACCCGAGCGGGGGACAACCCCGACCCGGCCATCATCGCCAGCTTGCGCGAGCAGCTCGGTCTGGACCAGCCGGTGTGGGAACGCTTCGCCGGGTGGCTGGCCGCCGCAGTGCAGGGTGATCTCGGTACGTCGCTGGTGGGTCCGCGGTCGGTGGCCGAGGTGATCGGCTCCGCCATCGGGCCGAGCCTGCTGCTGGCCGGGCTGGCGCTGGCCTTGCTCGTGCCGCTGTCGACGGGTGTGGGCATGTTGGCCGCGCACTGGGAGGGCGGCCGGGTCGACCGCGCGATCACCAGCACGACGTTGGGGCTCTACGCCGCACCGGAGTTCGCGATGGCGATCCTGCTGGTGACCGTGTTCGCGGTGCAGCTGGGCTGGTTCCCGCCGACGGCCATCGGCAGCTCGCTGATCGCCAACCCGGCGCTGCTGGTGTTGCCGGTGCTGGTGCTGCTGCTGCGGCCGATCTGCTCGCTGAGCAGGCTCATCCGGGCCGGCACGATCGAGGCCCAGCGCTCGCCTTACGTCCAGCACGTCCGGCGGCTCGGGCTCTCGCCGGCGCGCATCCGCTTCCTCCACGTGCTGCCCAACGCGGCTGCTCCAGCGGTGCAGCAGCTGGCGCGCACCGCCGACTGGCTGCTGGGCGGGGTGATCGTGGTCGAAGCGATCTTCGTGGTGCCGGGCCTGGGCACCGCGTTGCTGGATGCGGTCTCGGCCCGGGACCTGCCCGTGGTGCAGGGCCTGGCCTTGGTGTTCGCCTGCACCACGGTGCTGGTCAACCTCGGCGCGGACATCGCTGCCCGCGCCCTGTCGCCGACGTCGGAGGTGGGGCGATGAGCAAGTATCTGCTTCCGGGTGTCCTGGTGGTGGTGCCGGTCGTGGTGGCGCTGCTCGGGCCGCTGTTCGCCTCCGTGGACACCACCAAGGACGTGGCGTTCCTGCTCGGCGGCGGTCACCTGTTCGGCACCGACTTCCTCGGCCGCGACGTGGCCAACGAGGTGCTGCTCGGTGGACGGTCTCTGGTCATCACGGCTGTGACGGCCACCGCCTGCACGTACCTGCTGGCCGTGCCGATGGGACTGATCGCGGGCATGACACGCAGTCGGCTGCTCGACGAGGTGCTGATGCGGCCGCTGGACGTGCTGCTGGCGTTGCCCTCGATGTTGATGTTGCTGCTGCTGGCCGCGCTGGCGCCGGGCAACATGTGGGTGCTGGTCGCCGTGGTGGCGCTGATCAACCTGCCGGACGTGGTGCGCATCAGCCGCGCCGCCGCTCTGTCGCTGTCGACCAGGCCCGCAGTCGAGGCGATGCGCTTGCAAGGCGAGCACCGCGCGCGGATCGCGGTGAGCTACGTGGCGCGGGCGATGCGCCGCATCCTCGCCGCCGACCTGGGAACCAGGCTGACCGGGGCGGTCTACCTGGCCGCCTCGGCGAGTTTTCTCGGCGTCGGTGTGGCCCCGGGTGCCAGCGACTGGGCGGCGATGGTCGACCGCAACCGCACCGGACTGTTCTTGCAGCCGTGGGCCGTGGTCGTTCCCGCTGTGCTGATCGTGGTGCTGTCGGTCGGCGTGAATCTGCTGTTCGACCGCTGGTTGCGCAATCGCGACGTGAACTTCTTGGAGGCTCGGTGACCGTCGTCGCCGCACACGATGTGACCATCACCGCAGGGGATCGGACGCTGCTCTCGGCAGCGTCGTTCACCCTGCGCGCCGGGCAGATCACCGCGCTGGTCGGTGAATCCGGCAGCGGGAAGACCACGTTGGCCCGGATGCTGCTCGGTGAAACCTCACCCGGGATGACGGTTTCGGGCAACGTGGAGATCGCGGGATCGGCTGGGGATTCCTCGTTCGCGCCAGGAACCGTCGGCTACATTCCGCAACAGCCCTCGGCGGCGCTGAACCCGGTGCGCCGCGTGGGCTCGGTGCTCGCCGAGATCGCGCGGCTGCACGTGCCGAAGGCGCAGGTGCGCGAGCGGGTGCTGGAGGCGTTGCGGCAGGCCCAGATGCCCGATGGACAGCGGTACCTGCGGCGCTACCCGCACCAGCTCTCCGGCGGGCAGCAACAGCGGGTGGTGCTCGCTCAGGCACTGATCGGGCGGCCCAGGGTGCTCATCGCCGACGAGCCGACCACGGGTCAGGATCCGGTGATCCGTGCTCAGCTGGCCGCCGAGCTGCGGGCGGTGGCCGAGCAGGGCATCGCGATTCTGCTGCTCACGCACGACCTCGACCTGGTGCGCGAGGTCGCCGACCGGGTGCTGTCCATCGAAGGAGGTTGTCTGGGAGAGTCCGATGTGGACTCGCTGGTTCGGCCGGATCCGGTGGTGCCCCAGGAGCGCCAGTCCGGTGACCCGGTGCTGCAGGTGCGCGGGCTTCGCGCGGGACACCGCCACGGCGACGTCCTGCACGACATCGACCTCGAGGTCGGGTCCGGGGAACGGGTGGCGGTGCTGGGACGTTCCGGCAGCGGCAAGACGACCTTGGCGCGCTGCATCGCCGGGCTGCACCGCTACCGCGGCGGAGAGATCCTGCTCGACGGCCGGCCGCTGTCGCCGGTCCTGCGGCGCCGGTCGAGCGAGCAGCTGGCGCGGGTGCAGTACGTCTTCCAGGACGCCAAGGCGTCGTTCAGCGAGTTCACCCCGGTGCTGCACCAGGTCGCGCGCACGGCTGAGCGGCTGCGAGGGCTCGACCAGGCCGAGGCACGTGCTCGCGCGAGCGACGAACTCGCGGCTCTCGGTCTGCCGGAGTCCAGCGCCACGCGGCTGCCTTCGAGGTTGTCCGGTGGCGAGTTGCAGAGGGCCGCCCTGGTGCGTGCGATGCTGGCGGAGCCGGAGGTGCTGATCTGCGACGAAATCACCTCAGGCCTGGACGCGCGGCGCCGCGAGGACCTGCTGGGCGTCCTCGCCAAGCTGCAGACCAACACGGGCTGCGCATTGCTGATGATCACGCACGACCTGCTCGCGGTGGCGACCCTGTCGCACCGGGTGCTCGTCTTCGACGAGGGGCGGGTGGTCGAGCACGGCCGCACCAGCGAGGTGCTCGACTCGCCGCACCACGTGGCGACCCGCGCGCTGGTGCAGGCCGCGCTCCCGGAAACCGCAGCACAAGAGGCCGGAAGCTGACGAGGAAGGACCCGGCGTGGTCCGTCGCTGAAGGCGATGTCGCGACGTCGGGCCCGCCCGCTCGCGGATTCCAATCCGGCCTCGCAGGGCGTTTTCCGAGCGGACAGCCGCAGTGTCTCAGCACGCGGAATCGTTTTGAGCATGATTTCCAACAGCGGTGGCCGTCGCTAGCATCGAAGTCGCTGGCTGCGCTGACGTGACCGAGGTGGGGAGAGTCGTTGAGCGAGGACTGGAAGGCCGTTGCCGAGGAGTTGGCGGCGGAATTGCGGGCCGACGCGGTGGAACGGGAGCGGGGCGGCGCCGAGCCGGCCAGCGAGGTCGACCGGCTGCGCAAGTCAGGTCTGCTGAGGCTGCTCGTTCCGAGTGAACGCGGCGGTGGGGGAGCCGGCTGGTCGGCGGTCAACGAGGCGACGCGGATCGTGGCCGCCGCTGACGCCTCGGTCGGCCACCTGCTCGGCTACCACTACCTGCAGCTGTGGCGAACGGGGTTGTTCGCCAGGCCCGACGAAGTTGAGCGGCTGCAGCGCGCCACCACCACCGAGAACTGGTTCTGGGCCGGGGTGAGCAATCCCTTGGACGCCGCACTGCGGCTCACCGCTGTTCCGGGTGGGCTGCGCGTGGACGGGACCAAGACGTTCGCGACCGGCACGAGCGTCGCCGATCGACTCGTGGTCAGCGGCGTGCGAACCGACACCGATGCGAAGGTGACCTTCACGATCGATGCGCGCGCCGCGGGGATCTCACACCCGGGCGGCTGGGACAACCTCGGGCAGCGGCTCACCGCCAGCGGTGCCATCGCTTTCGACGGAGCCTTCGTGCCCGACGCTGAGATCCTCGGAAACTCCGATGACGACACGGCGGGTGCGGTGCTCCGGTCCTTGGCCTCGCTGGGTTTCCAGCTGATGCTGGCGCAGGTCGCGGTGGGGATCGCTGAGGGGGCGCTGGCCGAGGCCGCCGACTACACGCGCACGCGCGGCCGCGGGTGGGCACCGGCCGGGATCTCCGCGGCGGTCGAGGACCCGTACGCGCTGGCCGGCTACGGCGAGTGGGTCGCGCGGACCAAGGCGGCACGCGCGCTGGCCGACGAGGCGGCCGCTGCGCTGTGGTCGGCGTTCGAGGCGGGCGAGGAGCTCGGTGCGGAGCAGCGAGGGGAGGCCGCCGTGACGATCGCGTCGGCGAAGGTGGTCTCGAGCCGGCTCGCGACCGAGATCGCCTCGGGGGTCTTCGAGTTCACGGGTGCGCGCTCGACGTCCAATTCAGTCGGGCTCGACCGGTTCTGGCGCAACGCGCGCACCTTGACGCTGCACGATCCCATGTCGCACAAGGCGAGCGAGGTCGGCGAGCACTTCCTCACCGGCGCGCACCCGATCCCCTCGGGATACAGCTGATGGCGCTGCCGGTGTTGGCCGACAGCGTGCGGATCGCCGACGACGGCGTGCACATCCTCGACCGGCGCGTGTTCCCGCAGCGCCGTGAATGGGTGTGCTGCGCGACGCTGGAGGACGTCGCGCGTGCGATCGAGGACATGGTCACGCAGTCCTCCGGGCCCTACTTCGCGGCGCTGTGGGCAATGGTGCTCGCAGCGCGCGAGGCCGAGAGCGATCCGCGTCCCCGCACGCGGCTGGAGGAGGCGGGTGCGCGCCTGGTGTCGACCCGGCCGACCAACAACCACCTCCGCAAAGCGGTGGATCGCGTGCTGGCCCGAGTCGACGAGCGGGACCTGGTCGCCTCGGCGACGGAAGGTGCGCGTTGCGGGGAGGCGGTGTACCGCAGGAGCAGCCGGGTCCTCGGGGAACACACCGCGGCGTTGCTGCCGGATCAGGGTTGCGCGCTGACGCACTGCTGGCCGGACCTGTACCTGGTCGAGCTGGTGCGCGCGTTGCAGGAGCAGGACAAGCGGGTGCGGTTCGCGTGCACCGAAACCCGCCCCTACGCGCAGGGGGCGCGGCTCACCGCGGTGACCCTCGCGGAGATGGGCGTCGACACGACGCTGATCACCGACTCGATGGGTGCCGCACTGCTGGCCTCCGGCGACGTGGACGCCTTGGTGACGGCCGCTGATCGGGTCACCGCGGACGGTCATGTGATCAACAAGGTCGGCACGCTCGGGCTCGCGGTGGCCGCGCACGCCTTCGACGTGCCGTTCCACGCGATGGTGCAGGCCCCGGACACCTCGACGCCCAGCGCGGAGGACGTGCCGATCGAGTACCGCGACGGCGCCGAGGTGCTGGCCGCAGCTGGGGTGTCCGAACCGGGAATCCACGGCTGGTACCCGGCTTTCGACGTGACACCACCGCGATTCGTGACCACGGTGGTCACCGACCGAGGCCCGTTCGGGCCGCACGAGCTGGACAGGTACGAGGAGGAGTTGTGACGAACCCCGGCGAGCCGATCGCCGCCGAGTGGGTGGTCCTCGACATCGAGGGCACGCTCACCGCGACCAGCCAGGTGCACGTGGTGCTCTACGACTACGCGCGCCCGAGGCTGGGGCCGTGGATCGACGAGCACCCGGACGACCCGGTGGTGACCGGCGCGGTCGAGGACATCCGCGCCCGCGCTGGACTCGCGCACACTGCCACCACCGAGGAGATCGTGTCGGTGCTGCACGGCTGGATGGACGCCGACCAGAAGGTCCCGCCGCTCAAAACGCTGCAGGGCCTGATCTGGGAGCACGGCTACGCGGCCGGGGAGCTGACCACGACGTTGTTCGACGACGTGGCGCCGAGGCTGCGGACCTGGCGCGAGGCGGGCCTGCGGCTCGCGGTGTTCTCGTCGGGATCGGCGACCGGGCAGGTTGCGGCGTTCTCCCGCACCAACGATGGCGACCTGACCGGGTTGTTCGAGGGACGGCACTTCGACACGACCAATGCCGGCCCGAAACGCGAAGAGCCGTCGTACCGGGCGATCGCCGCAGCGCTGGGTGCCGGACCGGGCCGGATCGTGTTCTTCTCCGACGTGCCGGCCGAGCTCGACGCGGCCGCGGCGGCCGGGTGGCGGACGGTGGGCATCGCCCGGCCCGGCGAACCCTGCGCGGAGGCCGATTTCGGCCCGCACACCACCGCGAAGTCGCTGTCGGAGGTCGAGGTGTCGCCCGGTGAGTGACGCCGCGAGCACGCTGATCGAAGCCGGGGCGCGGTTGGCCGCGGAGTCCGCCCGCTACGCGTCGATGGGCTGGATGCGGGGCACTTCGGGCAACCTGTCGGAGGTGCTGTCCTGGGACCCGCTGCGCCTGGCGGTCACCGCCAGCGGGCGTGACAAGGGTGAGCTGACCGAGCACGACGTGGTGGTGGTCGACGTCGACGGCGAGGCCGTCGACGGCGGTGTGCCGTCGGCTGAGGCCGGTCTGCACGCGCGGGTCGCCGCCGTGTCGGGTGCGGGTGCGGTGGTCCACGTGCACGCGCTCGCCCCGGTGCTCGCCGCCGAGCGCTGGCCGGACGGCGTCGTCCTGCGGGATCTGGAGATGCTCAAGGGCTTCGGCCGCGCGGCCCACGACGACGTCGTCACGATTCCGGTGATCCCCAACGGCCAGGACATGGCCGTGCTGGGTGAGGCCTTCGAGCGCGGCTTCCGCGCGGACACGCCGGCCCTGCTGGTGGCGCGTCACGGGGTCTACGTCTGGGGCGAGGACCTGCTGCAGGCGCGCCACCGCCTCGAATGCCTGGAGTGGTTGCTCCGGTTCGCGACGGCCACCAGCATGAACGTTGTCGAAGGGAGTTCGTGATGACGCTGTTGACCGTGTGGGCCGACGACGCCCCCGAGGAGCCTCTGCTGCGGTCCACCGACGGCGAGGAGATCGCCGCCGAGCTCAAGCGGCTCGGCGTCCGGTTCGAACGCTGGCCGCTGGCCGACCTACCCGCCGCGCCGACGTCCGAGGAAGTCCTCGAGGCGTACTCGGACCAGGTGAAGCGCGTCGTGGACACCGAGGGCTACGTGCTCGTGGACGCGATGAGCATGGTCCCCGAGGACACCACCGAGTGGGTCGAGAAGGCAGCCGCCGCCCGCGAGAAGTTCCTCTCCGAGCACACCCACGACGACGACGAGGACCGGTTCTTCGCGTGCGGCGCCGGCGTGTTCTACCTCCACGTCGACGACCGCGTCTACGCGGTGTTGTGCGAGGCGGGTGACCTCATCAGCGTCCCCGCGCACACCACGCACTGGTTCGACATGGGAACCCGGCCTGACTACGTCTCGATCCGGTTCTTCCACGACGAGGACGGCTGGGTCGGCAACTTCACCGGAAGCCGCCTCGCCGACTCCTTCCCGGACTTCGACACCTTGATCGCCTCGAAGTAGTCCCACGACTCACCGAACAGATCCCCTCGTGCGGCTCCCCAAACCGCTTTGGTACTCCTGGAAACTCGGATCGCCGAGCTCGCCGCGTTGACCGACTGGCCCGCTGGCGCGGGCCGCCACCAGCAGGTGGACCGCGCCAGCGGCGTCATCAACGTCGCCGCTCGCATCGTCTCTGACAGTGATCGTGCTGACCTCGCTGGAGACCTCTGCTGGCGTCTGCACACGATCGTTAACCGAGTCATGGGATCGCCATCTCAGAAGTTGCAGTGATGGCGCGTCAAGAGCCCAGCCAGATCGTCACCAGCTCGCGGGTTGGGCCGGTGCTGGCACGTCGGTCCGAGCCCACTGGGAGTTGATCTGCGAATTCGAAGAGCGTTGAGTACCTGCTGTGCGTGAGCGGTATTGCCATCTCCGCTTCGCGGCACAGAGATTTTACATGGGGACACCCAATGTCGCGGGAAAGCAGGGCAAGCTTTACGAGCTAAACCTGTGAATGATGTTGGGGTCCTTGGTTTGAAACATGTTCTGGTCGCCGAAGACGAGAAGGGGATTGCGCTGCTGCTGCAGCAAAGCTTGCGTGCTGAGGGATTTGGCGCGACGGTCGTGAGCGACGGTGAGCAAGCTCGGAGGTATGCACTGTCCGGCGGGTACGACCTCCTCGTGCTCGACATCGGTTTACCGGCGACGGACGGTTTCACGGTGTTGAGGCAACTGCGCGAGGCGGGCAGCCGCCTGCCGATCATCGTCCTGACCGCCCGCAGCGGTGTTGCCGACACCGTCGCCGGCCTCGAGGGTGGCGCTGACGACTACGTCGGCAAACCTTTCCGCATGCAGGAACTCCTCGCCCGCATCCGACTCCGCATCCGGAATGGCGAAAACGCTCATCTGCTTCGCTGTTGCGATCTCACCCTCGATCTGCGCACCCGCCGGCTTCACGTCGACGGTCGAATCGTGGATCTGACCGCGCGCGAGTTCGCGCTTGCGGAAGTCTTCATGCGCAATCCCGGTACGGTGCTGACCCGTGAGCAGCTCATCGCCGCCGCCTGGAGCGACGACAACCACCCGGCGTCCAACGTCATCGACGTTTACGTCCGCTACCTCCGCCGTAAAACAGGAGCCCACTGGATCAGCACGGTCCGAGGTAAGGGCTACCGCCTGGACGACAGCACAACCCGGCTTCCAGCCGACTCACGCGGCTGACGAGCAGCTCAGGCGAAGGGGACGCGTGCACGTGAAGACAAATGGAGACTGCAGCGCACGAGCTCGGTGATCGAAGGGGCGGGCCAATGTCATCGACGTTGGCCCATCGACACAGGCTCGATGACATCCGATCTCCTGCCTGCCGTGTCGATGTACTCCCGGGAAGAGTAAGTGGCCGTTGTTCGCGCGCTGCCGGTTGCTCGCTGGCGCGGAGGATGTACGCGATCCCGCTGAAAGTGGGGCGGTCCAGTATCGGGACGTTGGTTTTCACGGCCTCGCACTGGAACGTATCGGGGTGTACGACGTTGCCAACGCACTGCTTTGCGCGGACGTCGCGACCTGGGCCGTACTCGGGGTCATGACGAGAGGGGCAGCGCAGCACACGAATGATTGGCTGCAAGTTTCTACACGCTGAGCTGGGCATCACCTACCGGACAGGCGGGCGGTGGCGCCCGGTGACACGCAGGTTCGGACAGGAACCTTCTCGTGTGCGGTGACTATTGCCGGTAAGGGACATCGGTCGGGCTTCGACCTCCGCCCTCGGCAAAGATCAGCAGGCGCTCTCGGCTGGTGACGGTGATCTTGCCTCGGTGCAGCCGGATGAGCCCGTTCTCGGCCAGATCGCCTAGTGCGGTGGTGGTGCGTTCGCGGGTGGCGTTGACCAGGCCCGCGAGTTGTTGGTGGGTCAGTCGAACCGGCTCGGAAGCCTCCTTCGGCGGGGTTGCCTTCGTCAGCGTCCACAGCGTGCTGGCCAACCGTTCTGGGAGGGTTTTGCAGGCCATGTCGGTGAGGCGGTGTTCGAGCTCAGCGATGTGCGCGGTCATGTGCTCGTTGATGCGGCGGGTGATCCGGGGATCGGCGAGCAGCAGCTCGCGCACGTCGTGCGGGCTCATCAGGCACAGCTGCGACGGTTCCAGGGCCTCGGCCCAGTTGCCGCCCATCCGGATCCCGATGAGCGGCACCTCCCCGAAGACCGTGCCCGGCCCGAGCAGGGCGGTGGTGACCGGTTGGCCGGTGGAGCCGATCTGGAACAGGCGCACGCGTCCGCGCTTGATGATGAACAACGTCTCGGTCGGCCGCTGGGGGCTGTAGAGCACCTGCCCCGCGGCGACGTCGCGGAGCGGGGCACGTGCTCCCAGCTCGGCCATCTCCTTGCGGGACAGGTCCCGGAAGAGGTCGACTTCGGACAGGCAGTAGTGGGTGTCGTGCACCGGTCCTCCGGTGGTGGTGCCGTCTCCTGTCACCATCACCCTCGATCTGGGTGGTTGTCCAGGTGGTGCAGCAGTTCGGGCAGGGAGGGGTTGCCCAGCGCGATGGTGGTCTTGCCGAGCCTGTACGTGGGGGTGCCGACGAGCCCTTCGGGCATCGGCCCGTCGTGCTCGGCGAGGTCGATGAGCTCGACCGGCTGGGCCGGCCGCACGCGACGCACGGTGTCGGCGAGTTCTTCCGCGGTACGGCAGCCGGCGCAGCCGGGCGAGACGTAGATCCGCAACACCAGGACCTCAGTGCGGTTGACGTTCATGAGTGGTTGGCCCGGCGGCGGAACCCGTAGAAGATCAGGGCGGTGACGATGCCGTAGATCAGGTGGCCGATGAGGCTCTGCATCGCGCTTGGGCTCATCTGCAACACCGGCATCCCCAGCCCCCCGGGCATCAGCAGCAAGCCTCCGAGGACCCACCAGATCACGCCGTAGGCGACTCCGGCTCCGAGCAGCGCCCAGAAGCGGGTGAACGGAACGACGAGCCCGAAACCGGCGCCGAGAAGTGCTGAGATCGCCAGGTGCACCACGGCTCCGACCGCGGCGCTGTCGCTGCCGACCAGCATCGCGACCATGGGCAGCATGCCCATCATCGTCATGAGGATGCCGAAGGCGAGCCCGCCGCCGATCCCGGCGAGCGCACCGTGGAGGACCCGCGACACCGCCGCCGGCATCGAGTGGGTGGGGTGAGCAGTAGCTGACATGGCAGTTCCTTCGCTGTTTCGACACGACGATCACTTCTGGGCTTCAGCGTGAGCGCCGGATGCCGGGCTGCTCGGTAACCACCGTTACACAAGGGTGCGACGAGGACGCCCAGCAGCGATGACCGGGGAGCTTCCGGCGATGAAACGAGCGATTGCGCGCGTTCGAGCACGCCTGGACGGAGCGGATCGAGCACGCGTCGGCACGCGTCGTCGCCGACAGCCGCGCGGGCCGATGCCGTGTGGTGCCTAGCGCTGAGTTCGTGCGAGATCCTGGACCCCTGGGGACAGGGCACCATTAGGCGCGCAGCCTTCTTGATCTTCCCCAATCTCCAACCCGACATAACCGAGACTAAAACGTGCGTGCGGTTGTCAGTCGTGCAACCGCACGCGTGTGGGGACGCAGAGCGGGGGCTGTCCCTGCGTGAACGTGAGGCGCGTTCGTTTGCAGGCGTAGGGTTGGCTCGTGTAGCGAGAAGGGCCCGCTTATGGCCGAGTTCGAGCATGTCACCTGGGACGATCTCAACCGCCTCACGCGAGGTGAGCTGTTGGACCGCCTGGAGGCCGAACGGGAGCACTGGGCGCGCCAAGAGCACGGCGGGTTCACCGAAGCTGATCGTCCGGCGCGTGAGGAGTTCAACCGGATCCTGCTCACGGCGTGCGCCCCAGCCGACGCGACCGGTGAGACCGCAACCTGGCTCGCTCGTGGTCGACCCAACGGCCACCGCTGGAACCAGGGACCAGGACACCATCAGCAGTAGACGTGCAGCGACCCTCGGCGATTGGCTCGGCGTGGCGGTTGATTCAGGAGCGCCAAGGCCTTTGACGCACGTTGCTTACCGACGTTGCATTTCAGATCGAGAATCAAGGCTCTGCGAGGGAAGCGCAGCACCTGCGGCACTGCCTGTCGCAGCTTCGCGATGCGTGGCACGGGGCCGACGAGTTCAAGGACCCCAGCTTCGCGCTGGTCGTCATTCGCGACTCGGCACAGTCCGTTCTCGAGTCTCTGCACCGTCTTGACCGGGCCGATGAATTGACGGGCTAACCGGTGGCTACGGTCTTGGGCCCACAGCCGGCACCTTCGAGGCTGCTTGTGGGGCGCCTGCCCTGCGTGTGATGGCGATTTCGGTGATGCCGGCGCGGGTGCAGGTGGTGGTTCCCGTGACGCCGCTGGTGGTGGCGTGGCCTGCGTACCGGCAGCGATCAAGCTGTCGCTGTGGTTTCTCACTGGGATGGCTGCTGGACTCTGGTGCCGACGCCGTTGAGGAGAGTGGTGACGACGCGGTCGGCGAGTTCGTCGGTGTTGGTGTCGTGTTCTGCGTGCTCGTGGATGGCGATGTCGAGCAGCGCGTAGTAGGTGCGTTGGGGCCAGCTGAGATCGGTCTCGGCGGGCAGGAGGCCCGCTTGTTGGGCGCGGGCGAGTAGTTGCAGGCATCGGTGGGTGATCTGGTCCTGCAGCGTTGAGACTGCGTCGCTGGCGGGGTGCGTGTGGTTCAGCGTGAATCGCCAGCCGCTTTTGACGTCGATGACGTTGGCGGTGACCTGGTGCAGCGCTACTAGCGGTGGTGCCGTCCCCGGTCGACCGGCTTCGATGGCCTCGTTGACGTGAGTCAGGGCCGACACCGTCATGGCTTCGATGAGGGCTTCGCGGCTGGTGAATCGCCGGTGCAGTGTCGCTCGGGCGACGCCGGCAGCTGTGGCGATCTGTTCGAGAGTGGTCGTCGGGTCTTGCCCGAGGAGCTGATCGGCAGTTGTGAGGATCTTGCGCGTCGTTCGTTCGGCGTCCGCTCGTTGTGGGCGGGGTGTTGCCGACTCGGTCATGCCACGTCACCTCTCGCCGTCCCCAACGCCACCTTCGTGTGTTCCGCGACGATACACGCCGATTCAAACAGAACCGATTTCCATTCCTGTCATGTTGCAGATCTAGGCAGAGATGATACGTTGATGTCTCACATAGTGGTGGTGTCGCGACACTGCTGTTGATCACGGCGACTCAGGGGTAACGATGGCCAGGTTCACGGGCAAGCGGATTCTGATCACTGGAGGTACCAGCGGGATGGGGTTGGCCGGTGCCAAGCGCATCGCCGACGAAGGTGGCCAGCTGGTGTTGACCGGTATTTCTGAGCAGCGGCTGGCGGAGGCCCAGCAGATGCTGCCGGAGGCTCTGGTCGTGGCCAATGACGCGGCTGATCCGAGCTCTCCTGATGTCCTCGCGCGCAGCGTCGCCTCCAGCGGCGGTGGGCTCGACGGGTTGTGGCTCAACGCCGGATACGCGGCCGTCGCCGATGTTGGTGAAGTCGATGCCGAGTTCTTCGACCGGATGATGAGTGCCAACGTGCGCGGGCCCGTGCTGCAGCTGGCGCGACTGTCCGAGCAGCTCAACGACGGCGCTTCGGTCGTGGTCACATCGTCGACCTCGACTTACGAAGGTGCGGGCATGGCCAGCGTCTACGCCGCGACGAAGGGAGCTCTCGTCGCCATGGCGCGGGGATGGGCGTCGGCACTCGCCGAGCGCGGTATCCGTGTCAACGTGCTCGTGCCCGGTCCGATCAGCACCAACTTCCGCAACTTCATGCCTGCCGAAGTTCGCGAGCAGTTCGAGCGCGAGATCGTCAGCCAGGTGCCCCTCGGGCGCATTGGCACCGCCGACGAAGCCGCGGCGGTCGCCTTGTTCCTGCTCTCCGACGACGCCACCTACGTCACCGCCAGTCAGTACGCCGTCGACGGAGGCCTCACCAAGCGATAGCCGGCGCCAAGACCAATTTCCTCCTGGTCACTTCACTCGGGAATTGGTCCAAGAGTTGGGCGCTGCGCTAATTCTGCTCAATCCCGCCGTCGGTCGCCGATGTTTCGGTCGAGGCACGCCGTGGTGGTTCTGCCCGATTCGATGGCCTGCTACGCGCGCGGGCTGTACGGCTTCCTGCGCGAGCTCGACCGGCGAGGATGCGACCTCGTCGTCGCCTCCTCGCCGGTGGAGGAAGGGCTGGGCTTGGCGATCGCCAACCGGCTCCGTCGTGCCGCCGGCCCCCGATCGACCGGGTGACCGGCGCCGACGCCGTGCGATGCCCCCAAGGGCACGGTGATGGGTCCTGACGGTCCGCTCGGTCAGGACGTGGTGCCGACGGGCCTGTGCACGCCGCGAGCCGCGGCCACGTGCGCTCGGCCGTCGGCGAGCCCGTAGCACAGGCCGACCACGGCGGTCTGTCCGGTTTCGACGCGTTCGGTGAGCAGGTTGGAGCGCTCCAGCAGCTTGTCGACGGTGTTGCGGACGTGGTCGGCGAGGATCTCGTCGGCCTGGAAACGTCCGGCGGCCCGGGCTGCGAGCACGCTCGGCGTGACCCGTTCCACGACGTCGCGGATGTAGCCGCCTGGGACCGCGCCGTCGTCGAGTGCTGCGTACGCGGCGCCGATCGCGCCGCAGGAATCGTGTCCGAGGACCACCACGAGCGGGGCTTCCAGCACGCCGGTCCCGTACTCGATGCTCCCCAGCACCTCGTCGCCCATCACATGGCCTGCCGCGCGGACGACGAACCCAGGCCCTGATCGAAGATGATCTCAGCGGCCAGCCGGGAGTCGGAACATCCGAACATCACGGCGAACGGTCGCTGGGTCGAGGCGATTTCTGCTCGACGAGCGGCGTTTTGATTCGGATGCTCCGGCACACCGGAAACGAAGCGCTGATTGCCGGCAAGCAGCGGCCGAAGGCCTCTTGGGGGCTCGGGGAGGTTCTCTCGGTCATGGTCGAAGCCTGAGCCAAGCCCGCCGTCCTACGTGTGACTGCTCTGAGGTCTTCAGCGCTGTCTTTACAGGTATTGGCCGCCAGAGGAGAGGACGTCCAGTGCGCCACGTCGACCTAGTGAGAGGACATGCCGAGTTCGCCGGGCTTTCTCGAGGTGGCTGATCACATACAAGCTCCTTGTCGGCCAGCGGCGTTCGGATCTTTAGCGCACGATCTCATAGCAAGGTTCTACTTCAGGCCGGAGCGGATGAAGGCGTTGACGATCTGGCGTTGGAGGACGAGGTAGAGGGCGAACACCGGGAGGCATGCGAGTCCGGCTGTCGCCATGAGTGGGCCCCAGTCGTTGCCTTCGGTGCCCATGAAGCTGCGGATGCCGAGTTGGACCATGGCGTTGCTGCGTTGGAGCACCAGGGCCGGCCAGAAGTACTCGTTCCAGGCTTGCACGAACAGCAGGATGCCCAGTGCGGCCAGCGCCGGACGGAGGTTGGGCACGACCACGGTCCACAGCGTGGACCAGGATGATCGTCCGTCGATCTTGGCTGCGTCGAGCAGCTCTTTGGGGAAGCTGCGCAGGTGCTGGCGGAGCATGAGGACGCTCAGCGCGGAGCACAGGGACGGCAGGATCACGCCTGCGATGGTGTTGAGCACGCCGAGCTGGAGCAGGAGGACGTAGTTGGGCAGCATCGCCACTTGGAACGGGACCAGCCAGGTGCCGACGAACAGCAGGTACAGCACCTGCTTGCCGCGGAACTCCCAGACTGCGAACGCGTAGGCGGCGAACAGTCCGGTGAGCAGCTGGCCGAGCGCGGTCACCAGCGCTACCACGAGGGTGTTGGCCAGCATGCGCCCGATGGGAATCGTGTTCCAGGCGTAGGCGTAGTTGTCGACCGACAGCGGCCAGGGGAGCGGTGACAGTGAGAACACGTCGCCGGGCGCGCGCAGTGAGGTCGCGTACATCCAGTAGATGGGAAGTACGCACAGCAGCCCGAGCACGCCCAGGATCCCGTGGCCCAGGATGGCCCGCGAGCGGCTTCGGGCGCCGACGGGGAGATCGGACTCCGCGTGTTGCTCGACGGCCGTGATGTGGCTCGTCGCGTCGCGTTCCAGCGTGGAGGTGGTCATGAGAAGTGTGCCTGCTTTCGCACTTCAGCGATCAGTCGTCGTGGTGGCTGATGCGGTCGGAGAGCCAGATCAGGAACAGCGCGACGACGCCGAAGGTCGTGAAGAAGATCACGCCCGCTGCCGCTCCGAGGCCGGCCTGGTGGCTGTGGAAGCCGTAGTCCCACAGCAGGTAGTAGATGTGCGTGGTCGCCGCCGCCGGACCGCCCTGGGTCAGGGTGTCGATCAGTGGGAACGTCCACTGGGCGCCGAGGAGCACCGTCATGAGCACGAGGAAGACCAGCGTCGGTGACAGCAACGGCAAGGTGATCCAGCGGGTGGTCTGCCAGCGGGAGGCCCCGTCGAGCTGGGCGGCGGCTGAGTAGTCGTCGTTGATGCCGGAGAGGCCAGCCGACACCAGCAGAACCGCGAAGCCGAGCAGGTGCCAGCCGGTGATGCCGATGATCGAGATCTGCGCTGGGACGTTCTCGTACAACCAGTTGACGTCGACACCTAGAAACCGGTTCACCGCTCCGGATCCCGGATCGAGCAGCCACTGCCACACCGCCGCGCTGGCGACCGGCGCGACCAGCATCGGTGTGAAGATCAGCGCCCGGTACCACTCCCGGGCGCGTCCGTTGACCTGGCGGGTCGCCAGCGCCACGACGACCGGGAGCGCCACGGTGAACGGCAGCAGCCCGGCGATGACCGCGAGGGTGTACCACACGGCGTTCGCCAGCTCAGGTGCTGCGAGGAGCTGCTCGTAGTTGTCGGTGCCGGCCGGCACCATCGGGGACGTGGGCAGCAGGTTCCACGAGTAGAACGACAGCTGCGCTGTCTGCACCAGCGGCCGGTAGGTCCAGATGATGAGCAGTGCGAGTCCTGGCGCCAGGTAGAGGTAGGGCGGCGCTGCCCGGAGGATCCGCCTGAGCGGCGAATCCCGTAGCGCAGCCGGCGGGGCGGCTTGGGCGGGCGCGGGTATTTCGACGAACACGGTGGTCACTCCGCTTCGGAGAGGTGGGTGTGGATCATCTTCACGACCTGGGCTTCGTCGTGGTCGTAGACGAACGAGGCGACGTCGATCGGCACCGCGGTCGCGATCGCGGACTCCGCGAACACGTCGATGCGGGTCATGCCACCGCCGGGCACACCCCGGAGACGCCCCTTCACCAGGGGATCGATCTGGTTCGCGCACGCGGGCGAGACCCAGACCGGAATCCCGGCCAAGACGCCGCATCCGGTCGCGTGGTTGTGCCCGCTGAGGATGATCCGGACGTCGGTTCCGGCGACGACCTCGCCGAGGCGGTCGGCGTCGTACAGCCGCAGCAGGTGCACCGGCGGCACGGCCGACGGCAGGGGCGGGTGGTGCAGGGCCAGCACCGTTCCCCGCGGAGCCGGTTGCTCCAGCTCCGCCCGCAGCCAGTCCAGCTGGCCTGGGTGGAGGCGGCCGTCGTGCTGGCCGGGCGTGGTGGTGTCCAGCACGACGATGCGCACGCCGCCGACCCAGTGCACCGCGTCGTGGGGCCCGGTCGCCGCTTCCGCCAGGAGTTCGTTGCGGAAGGCCGTCCGCTCGTCGTGATTGCCCATCACGTAGATCACGTGGGCGCCGAGTTCCTCGGCCGCGGGCTCGACGAGCTCGCGCAGCCTGCGGTACGCGGCAGGGGAGCCGTCGTCGGTGAGGTCGCCGGTGAGCAGCAGGGCGGACACCTCGGCCCTGGAGGCCGCCACCGTGGCGAGGGCGGCCTCCAGGTTGGTGAACGTGTCCACCGTGCCGTGCTGGAGCTCGCCCACAGGCAGGATGTGGGTGTCGCTCAGCTGGATCAGGGTGAGATCCGGGGCCGGAACTCCAGCGCTCATCAGGGTGTTCAGCCCTTCGGAAGCAGGCTCGACGCCTGGTCCTGCGCTGCGCGCAGCGTGGCTTGCGGGTCGGCGCCCTGGTAGACGCTCTTCTCCACGGCGGCCATCATCCCGTCGCGAATCTGCTGGTAGTTGACTCCGGGCATGGAGACCCAGGGCTCCAGGCGTGCCAGCTGCTCAACGTTGGGCTGCATCAGCGGATTCTGGTCGGCCCAGGTCTTGAGGCCCTCCGGGTCGTTGAGGAGTCCGGTGCGCAGCGGCAGGTAGCCGATCTTGCTCGAGATCATCTCGTAGGCGTCCGCACTGGTCAGGAACTTGATCAGCTCCCAGGAAGCGCGCTGCTTGGCCGGGTCGTCGGACAGCACGAACAGCGACGCCCCCGAGTTGGTCGGCACCGTGGCCTTGCCGTCGAATGCGGGCATCGGGGCGGCGCGCAGGTCCCACTTGCCCTTCGCGGCCTTCTCGAAGTTGCCCTGCAGAGAGCTGGATTCGAGGATCATGCCCATCTCACCGCGGCCGAAGCCCTCGTAGGCCTGCCGCTGACCGAGAACCGGTGTCGCGCCGGACTTCACCATCTGCTGCGCCATCGTCACGACCTCGACGGCGGGCTGCTCGGCGAAGGCGAGTCTCTTGCGGTCCTCGGACAGGACTCGCCCGCCGTTGGAGCGCACCATTGCCTGGTAGCACCAGTCCTTGCTGGCCTCGGTGAGGCAGTCGGAGTACGCGCCGTTCTTGCCGGTGGCCGCCTTGATGGCCAGCGCGGCCTTCTCGACCTCGGCCCACGTGGCCGGCGGCTTGGCAGGGTCGAGCCCGGCCTGCTGGAACAGCGAGGCGTTGTAGTACAGCACGGGCGTGGAGAAGACGAACGGCACGCCGTAGGTCTTGCCGTTCCAGTCGCCGAGGTCGCGCGCGGACTCGTGGAACGGGTGACGGGGACCGTCGAAGTTGGCGTGCACGGCCTCGCGTCCCACCAGGTCGTCCAGCGGCTTGGCGCGGAGCTGGTTGATGGTGAAGTCGAGCTCGCTGAATCCGAGCTGCGCGACGTCAGGTGCGTGTCCGGCCATCATCTGGTTCTGCACGCTGGAGACGGTGTCCGACACCGGGTTGGGGCTGTTGCCTTGCGGCTTCTGCGCGGTCACCTTGATGTTCGGGTGCTGGCGCTGGAACTCGTCGATCAGCGCGTTGAAGGTGTCGGTCCACGCACCGGCCTGGCCGAAGTTGTAGCTCTCGAACACGATCTGGACCTGCTGGTCAGGTCGCAGTTCGGGTACCGGGGCGGCGGCGGTGGTCTGGGTGTCGGTGCTGCCGAGTCCGCCGATTCCGCAGGCGGAGGTGGTCAGTGCGAGCACGGCGACGGCCGCGAGGCCGCTGAGCGTGCGTCTTGCCCTCATGTGGTTCTCCTGTTGTTGGGAAGGTGCCCTGCTCCGTGCCGGGAGCGGGGTGGCCGGGTGATCACACGGCTTGGGCGTCGAGTGCGACGTGCCTGACGGCGTCAGGGTGGGGGCGCCAGACCAGGCGGCGACCCGTGGTCGGGTCGAACAGGTGGGTGTGCTCGGGCAGCGTGGTGAAGGCGACGGGCTCGCCCGGCTGGAGGCCCAGGGGCCGGGGACCGCGGGCGGCGAGCTTGGTGTCGCCGACCGAGCACAGCGCGACCTCCTCGTTGCCGAGGTTCTCGATCGCGTCGACGACACCCCGGAACAGCGGTCCGCGCGTGTGCTCGCTGACCAGGGCGAGATGTTCGGGGCGAACTCCGAGCACGACATCGCGCGGTGGCAGGTCGCCGGCCGGGTGCTCCAAGGGCACCTCGAGGTCGCGCGCTGTGACGCGCAACCGATCGCCGCGGCTCTCCAGACGGGCGTCGATGAGATTCATCGGAGGCGATCCCATGAACCCCGCGACGAACACCGACTCCGGGGTGTCGTAGACCTCGGACGGCGTGCCCGCCTGCTCCAGGCGGCCGTTGTTGAGCACCGCGATCCTGCTGGCCATCGTCATGGCCTCGACCTGGTCGTGGGTGACGTAGAGGAAGGTCGAGCCGAGCTGCTGATGCAGCGCGGCCAGTTCGGTGCGGGTTGCGGTGCGCAGCTTCGCGTCCAGGTTGGACAACGGCTCGTCCATCAGGAACGCGCCCGGGTCGCGCACCAGCGCGCGGCCCAGTGCGACGCGCTGCCGCTGACCGCCGGAGAGTTCCTTGGGACGGCGCTTGAGCAGCTCCTCGAGACCGAGCAGTGCGGCGACCTCGCGAACCTTGCCGTCGATCCGCGTGCGCGACCAGCCGCGGGTGCGCAGCGGGAAACCCAGGTTTCGCGCGACGGTCAGATGCGGGTAGAGCGCGTAGCTCTGGAACACCATCGCCAGGTCGCGGTCCTTCGGTGCGACGTGGGTGATGTCGCGGTCGTCGAGGAGGATGCGGCCCTCGCTCGGCGGCAGGAGCCCGGCGATCATCCGCAGCAGTGTTGACTTGCCGCACCCGCTCGGCCCGAGGAGGACCAAGAACTCGCCGTGGTCGATGTCGAGGGAGACCGAATCCACGGCGGCGGTGCTGCCACGCCGGGCATGTCCGAATGTTTTGCTCAGTCCCTCAATTCGGATTCGGCTCACTGTTGGTCTCGCCTCCGGTCTTGGATTCATGGTTGGGCGCGTTGTTCCGCCGACTCCGCGAAGGTTCCCGGGCTTACGGTGGCGTCGGGACGTGCCCGGGGGGAATTTGAGCATGGTCGTGTGGAATTCCGGTGAACACCTGGTGAGTCGCGGATTCGCGGACCGCGTGGAGCGAAGGGGATGTTCCTGCTGGCCAGCGACGATTGGAAGGCGTGCACGTTCGATTCCGCCGGGGTGTGGCAACGCCTGAGAGCAGCCTTGCGGTCGCGATTGAGATCTCGAATCGAGCGAGATCAAAATGATGGTTGACGTTCCCTGTTCAGAGGCATCGGTATGAGTTCATTCTCGCCTGATAGGGGATATCAATTGATCATTTTCGGGGGAGGTCTTGTCGTCGCGAATGGTTTTCCGGAAAGCTCGGCCAGAACTGTCGCTGCGCCGAAGCGGCCTGGGTATTCGCTGGAGGAAGAGGATGCGGCTTACCGTGCTGGGTTGCCGAGCGGGGATGCCCGCCGACGGTCAGGCGAGTTCGGGTTACCTGCTGGAGACGGCGACGACTCGCCTGCTGTTGGACTGCGGGCCGGGCATCGCCACCGCGCTCAGCTCGGTCACCGAGCCCGCGAGCCTGGATGGCATCGTGATCAGCCATTTCCACTCCGACCACTGCTACGACCTGCTGCCCATCGGCAAGAGCCTGCTCAGCGGCCTCGCCCACGAACCCGGCGCCACCGTGGAGACGATTCGGCGCAACGGGTTCACGCCCGTGCGGCTGTACGTGCCGCGCGGATCGGGAGACCTGTTCGCCCGCTGGGCCGGACTGTTCCCGGTGCACACGTTCCCGTTGCTCGACCAGGCCTTCGAGATCGCCTTCGACGTCCGCGAGTACGAACCCGGGGAGACCCACGTCGTGGGTGATCTCAGCGTGGCGATGCACGAGACGCGACACGCGATCCCGAACTGCGGTGTCCGGATCGAGTCGGCGACGGCGACGTTCGCCTACACCGGGGACACGGGGACGACACCGGCGCTCCACGACCTCGCCGAGGACGCCGACCTGCTGCTCACCGAGGCGACGCTGGCCGAGCCCGAGGTCGGCGACCACGGACACCTCTCAGGCGCCGACGCGGGCGTCATCGCCGCGAAGGCCGGGGTGGGCAGGCTCGTGCTGACGCACTTCGCCGTCGCCGACGAGCGCAGCCTGGAGCACCTGCGCGCGTCCGCGGCGGAAAGCTACGAAGGCCCGATCGCGCTCGCGGCACCGGGTGTGCGGTTCGACATCGGCTGAGCACCGATGGCGGCGCCGGCTACCCCGGACGGACTCCGCCACCGGACATGTGACGGAGTTCACCGAGGGTGATTTGTCTGCGGTTTCGGCTATGTGACACGGCTTGGCTCCGCTAGCAGTGCCCCTGGTTCACCGGGTGTTCCTCGGAGGTGCATACCGTCTGTCGAGCACAGAGCTGTCCGACAGCCGCCCCGGGGGGCAATGTGGAATTCAGGCACCTCGAATCCTTCCTCGCGATCGCCGAAGAGCTGCACTTCGGGAGGGCCGCCGCCAAGTTGCACCTGGCGCAGCCGTCGCTGAGTCAGCACCTGCAACGACTGGAACGCAGCGTGGGCACCGAACTGGTCGCCCGCACCTCGCACGAAGTCCGGCTCACGCCCGCCGGCGAAGCCTTCCGCGACCAGGCCCGCGCGATCGTGGCGCAGGTGTACAAGGCCGGGCAGACGGCCCGCGAAGCCGCCGCCGGCCGCTCGGGGCACGTTGACGTCGCGTACAACTTCGCGGCCGGTCAGCATGTCCTGCCCGCGGTGCTCACCACGATGCACACCGACCACCCCAACGTCGGCGTCACGCTGCACGAGATGCGCACCGGCCCGCAGCTGCAGGCGCTGCGGGCCGGCGACGTCGACGTGGCCATGGTCTACGGGAGGCCGGTCGGTGCGGAGTTCGAGTCACGCCCGCTGGCCAAGTTCCCCCTCGTTGCCGTGGTCGGACCGAACCACAGGTGGGCCGGACGGCCTGGCGCCTCGTTCAGTGAACTCGCGCACGAACCGTGCATCCTGTTCGGGCGCGAGCAGTGCCCCGCGATGTACGACTCGATCTTCGGCGCGGCGTCGAGCAGCGGCATCACGCTCAACGTCGAGCACGAGGTCGACGATCCCGGGGCCGTGGCGATCATGACGTCGGTGAAACCCCTGGTCGGGTTCGCATCGACGTTGCGGGGCAGGCACATCAGCGGCAACGTGCGGGCAGTGCCGGTGCGGCTGTTCGACCCGGTGCCCACCGTCGAGCTCTACGTCGCGTGGTTGAGCGGAAAGACTTCTCCGGCCGCCGAACTGTTCCTCGACTGCGTCGAAGCGCAGGCGAGTGTGCTCGGCGAGGAACCGCTGCAGGTCTGAGTCGGCGAACAGCGCCTGAACTTCGCGCGTGCTCGACGGGCGGGGCCATCGGACCCCGCAATCGCCCGATGGCAGTCCGCGGACTCCGTTGACGCTTTCCGGTGCGCGGCAGAAGTATTCGCCCTTGACGAGGTTCGGATCTTCACCGCGCACCCGGAGGACGACACATCGTGGCGCAGCAGCTGAATCGGGACGTCTTCGAAGGGTTCGCACCGTACGCGGGCTCCTCGGACGGAACGGCACCCGACTACGAGAAGATGTGCGAGCACGCCAACACGATGGTGCCGTTCAGCAACCACGTCGGCACCCGCATGGTCGAGATCAGCCCGGAGCGGGGAGCCGTGGAAGTCCCGGCCGGCGAGCAGATGCACAACCACATGGGCGGCGTCCACGCCGGTGCCCAGTTCCTCGCCGCCGAACTCGCCGGGGCGATGGCCTTCGGCGGAGCGTTCGCGCCGGTGATCACCCGGGTGACGTTGTTCCTCCTGCGCAGCTGCACGGTGTCGTTCCGCAAGCCCGGATACGGGCGCATCCGCGCGGTCGCCACGCTGGATCCGCGCACCGTCGCCGACGTGCTCAGCGGAGAGGTCACCGGGCGGTTCGAACTCGACGGCAAGGCCTGGCTCTACGACGACACCGACGCGGCGGTGGGCAAGGTCCACCTCGACTACGTCGTCGACGTGCAACCCCATTGAGCCGTGCCCGCAGAAACGCTTTCCCAGCAACGGAACACGACGCACTCGTAGGGATGGTCGACATGTCACAGCAAGCACCGAGCCTGTTCGGGCCCCTGGCGGAGCACGGCGCGGGAACCCCGGATTTCGAGAAGTTGCGCGAGGTCACCAACTCCATGGTGCCCTTCAGCGTCCACGTCGGCGTCCAGATCACCGAGGTCGGCCCGGAGCGCGCCGTCGCCGAGATTCCCGCGGAAGACGCCATGAACAACCACATGGGCAGCGTGCACGCGGGCGCGTTGTTCCTGGCGGCTGACATCGCCAACGGCTCGGCGTTCGTGGGAGCGATGGCCCCGCGACTGGCCTCGGTGACCCGGTTCGTGGTTCGCGAATCGAGGTGCACGTTCCTCAAGCCGGCCTTCGGGCGGATCCGCGCCATCGCCACGGTCGACGAGCGGACCGTCTCCGAGGTGCTGTCCCGCAGCAGCGACGAGAAGTTCGACCTCGACACCAAGGCCTTGTGCTACGACGACAACGACGTTCTCGTCGCCAAGTTCTCCTTCGACTGCGTCTGCAACGTCGCCGCGGACTGACGCGAACCCCCAGCACCGCACCAAGGAGCCCCCATGCCCGAAGACAAGCCGGCGTCGACCGGATTTCAGGCGCTGGAAGCCGTCGAGGTGACGACTCCCGACCACGTCCGCTTCGTCGTGCGCATCAAGCCGCAGGACGACCCGAGCGCCCCGGTCGTGCTGGTCCTGCCCGCGATGGCGATGAAGGCGAAGTTCTACTACCCGCTGGTCAAAGCGCTGCACGACGAGGGACTGTCGGTGGCCACAGCCGATCTGCGAGCGCAGGGCGAGAGCACACCGTCGCTCGAGGACAGCCGCAACTTCGGTTACCGCGAGATCGTGGAGACCGACCTGCCCGCGATCACCGAAGCCGTGGCCAAACGCTTCCCCGAGGCCCCGCTGCACGTGTTCGGACACAGCCTCGGCGGCCAGACCGCGTTGCTGCACGCCTGCGCCGACCCGACCCGGATCGCCGGGCTGTGCCTGTTCGCCACCGGAAGCGTGTACTGGCGGGCGTTCCCGCCCGAGCGTCGGCTGAGCGTGCTGGCCGGCGGTCGCTACATCGGGTCGGTGTCGAAGCTGCGGGGGCGCTGGCCGGGCGGGCTCTTCGTGCCCACTCCCGTTGCGGGCCGCGTGATGACCGACTGGTGCTATCAGAACCTGACCGGCCGCTACCGTCTCAGCGGTTCCGAGCGGAACTACGCGCCGCTGCTGCGCGAGCTGACCATGCCGGTGATGGCCATCTCCCTGGATGACGACGAGCTCGGCCCGAAGTCCAACGTCGACTACCTGTGCACCCGCATTCCCCGGGCCAAGCTGACCCGACGGCACTGGGATGCCGAGTCCGGTGTCGTGGAGAACCTGGACCACTTCGGGTGGATCAAGGACAGCCCGGCAGTGGCCGCCGAGGTCAGGGAGTGGATCGCAGACGCAGCCTGACCACACCGCACGACAGGGGCGCACCGGGAGTCAATCCCTGTGCGCCCCTTCGTCGTTGCGGCAATAGGACATCGCAACCGCGCGTTAGCCAGAGCCGCATTGCCCCGCCACCGCGCGCGAACCAAGATTGACGGCAGGTCGGCACGACGGCGTGTCCCTCGCAGGGAAGACCGCCGCGCGACCACGACCTCGAACAGGTGTCCGCGTGCGCGAACGGACGCCTTCCTTGCGCCTCCACGCCGAGTCCGAAGCGAACCACCCCGGCGGCCGTGAACGCGAACCACCATGCTCCGCAGCGCGTCCCCGGCACCGGTGTTGTGTCCTCAATCGACGGTGAAGGTGATCAGTGGTGCGGGAAAGCAGCGGTGGCGAGGGCCTGAGACTGCCGGACGATCAAGGCCTCGCGCATGTCGTGGATGAAGGATCCCGGCGCACGCCGGACCGGCCCCTGCTCAGCAGGCAGGCCGAGGACGGGTGGCAGGACATCACCTGCGCAGAATTCGCCCAGGACGTGCGTCGCGTGGGGCGGGGCCTCATCGAGGCCGGAGTGCGCCGCGGCGACCGCGTCGCAGTGCTGGGAAACACCTGCTACGAGTGGGCGCTGGCCGATTTCGCCGTGCTGAGCATCGGCGCGATCACCGTTCCGATCTATCCCACCGCCTCGGAGGAGCAGGTCCGGCACATCGCTACCGACTCCGGGGCCGCTTGGTGCTTCGCCGAGTCCGCCGACCAGCGCCAGGAGCTCGTGCGCATCGGCGGCGACGCTTGGCGCGTGTGGGAGTTCGCGGACCTGGCTGACTGGCGCGCGGATGAGGTGTCCGACGCCGTCCTCGACGAACGACGGGCGCAGGTGCGGGCCGACCACCTGGCGACGATCGTCTACACCAGCGGCACCACCGGCGTGCCCAAGGGATGCATGCTGACCCACCGCAACATGTTCGCGGCCTCCGCGGCCAGCGTCGAACACCTCGGGCAGACGTGGCGGACCAGTGGGGGAGAACAGGCCTCGACGCTGCTGGTGCTTCCCCTGTCGCACATCTTCGGCCGCACCATCCTCGGAGCCTGCCTCTACGCCGGAACGCGGACCGCGCTGCTTCCCGGTTTCCCCGCGTTGCTCGGCGCGTTGAGCTCGTTCCGCCCCAGCCTGATGGGGCTGGTCCCCTACGCGCTGGAGAAGATCCGCAAGGCAGCCCGGAAGATGGGTGTCGATCCCGCCGTCGAAAGCATCGCGATCGAGGCCGGCCGGGCCCATTTCCACGGCCAACCGATCCCCGCCGAAATCCGCGCGGAGTGCGACAGGCTCAACGCTACCGTGTTCGCGACGTTGCGTGAGGGCCTCGGCGGGCGGTGGACGCACGTGATCTCCGGTGGTGCATCGCTGGACGAGACGACGGCGCTGTTCTTCCGGGGGATCGGCGTCAACGTCCTGGGCGCCTACGGGCTGACCGAGGCGGCGACCGCGGTCACGATCAACCCGGTGGAGGACAACCGGATCAACAGCTCGGGCCGCCCCGTCCCGGGTGTCACCGTCGCGCTGTCCGAGGACGAGGAAGTCCTCGTTCGCGGCCTGAACGTGACGCCGGGCTACTGGCCGGGTGTCACGGGTGGTGATCCGCTGGCGGTCCACGACGTGGACACCGGCTGGTTGCGGACCGGTGACCTCGGTCGCCTCGACGAGGACGGCTACCTCTACATCACCGGCCGCCGCAAGGAGATCCTGGTGACAAGCAGCGGCAAGAACATCTCGCCGACGCAGCTGGAGGACCGGGTCCGACTGCACCCGCTGGTGAGCAACTGCCTGGTGGTCGGAAACGATCGCCCGTTCGTCAGTGCTCTGATCACGTTGGACCCGGTGGCAGCCGGAAAGTGGGCCGCCGACAACGGTCTCGACCTGCAGACTCCCGGCTGGACCGAAGATCCGGGTCTGACGGCGGAGCTCGGGTCTGCTGTGGACGAAGCGAACGCGCTGGTCTCCCGGGCCGAGTCGATCCGCGAGTTCCGCGTGCTGGAGACCGACTTCTCGCTCGACGCAGGTCACCTGACGCCATCGATGAAACTGCGCCGCACGGCCATCGAGTGTGATCACGCCGAGGTGATCGAGTCGATGTACAGCAAGTAGCGGTGGGGTGCTCCACCCTTTCATTTCCGGTTGTTCAATTCCAGGAGCTCCGAAATCGGTGCGTTCGGCAGGTTAACGAGGAATCAACTCTTCCCGAAATCGTCTGCCGACCATCGGAGCATATCGACAGCGCTGATTGCATCGGCCTATCGCTCGATGCGCTGAGACGTTGGATGTTGACCGAATTCGACTCCAGGCAAGAGTATTCGTGTGCAGTGGCACGTGGCCCGCGGATGGTCTTGCCCGGTGATGACGGGAGTTTTCCACATGTACGACGTGATCGTTGTCGGCGCCCGCTGCGCCGGATCTCCACTGGCGATGCTGCTGGCCAGACAGGGACATCGAGTGCTGGTCGTGGACAGGTCAACCTTTCCCAGTGACACGATTTCAACGCACTTCATCCAGCAGGCCGGACTGTCCCGCCTGAAGTCCTGGGGCCTGCTCGACCGGCTGATCGCCACCGGCGTACCGCCGATCCGCCGGATGAACTTCGCCTACACCGGGATCGAACTCAGCGGTTTCGCCGACCCCATCGACGGGCTCACCGAGGTCTACGCCCCGCGCCGCACGGTGCTGGACGCGATCCTCGTCGACGGCGCCCGTGAGGCCGGGGCCGAGGTCATCGAGGGCTTCGCCGTCGAAGAACTCATTCACGACGACAACGGCCGGGTCACCGGAGTGCGCGGCAAGGTCGTCGGTGAAGAACAGCAGAAGGAATTCCGGAGCCGGTTCGTCGTCGGTGCCGACGGCCGCAACTCCACCGTCGCAGAACTCGTGAAAGCCGACTTCTACGACGTCGTTCCCGCCGCCTGCTTCGTGTACTACAGCTACTTCAGCGGTATCGAGTGGGAATTCCACCACCAGACCGACTTCAACCACCAGCAGATCGGCGCCTGGCCCACGCACGACGGCCAGATGCTGTGCGCGGTCATGCGTCGCAAGGACCGCTTCCGCGAATTCCGCGCCAACGCCGAGGAAAACTTCCACGCGATCTACGACGAGATCGTTCCCGAACTCGGTCAGGACCTGCGGGACAACGGAAAGCGCGATGAGCAGCTGCGCCCGATGCTCTACCCCGACAACTACCGCCGCCGGTCGAACGGGCCCGGCTGGGCGCTGGTCGGCGACGCCGGCTACCACAAGGACCCCTTCACCGGCCTGGGCATCACCGACGCCCTGAAGTACACCGAAGTGCTGGCCGACAAGCTGCACCAGGGCCTCGCCGGGGAACGGCCGATCGACGACGCTGTCGCCGAGTACGTCGCGCACCGCGACGAGGACAGCCGGGGATCCTACGCGCTGACCACCAGCATCTCCGAGCTCGAGCTCACCCCGTTCTTCGATTCGGTGTTCCGCGCGACCAGCCGCAGCGAGCACTTCAAGAGCCGCTTTTTCACCATGCTCGGCGGCGGGATCCACGGCGATGAGTTCTTCGCCCCCGACCAGCTCGAGAAGCTCTACGACGAGGTGGACTTCCCGGCCGACAAGCGACTTCTCTCACCCAGCTGACCCCTCTTGGAGACGCCGTTTCCCGCGGCCGCGAGAACGAAGGAACCTCACATGCCGGTGATCCGATTCGCAGCGCTGGGCGACAGCTTCGTGGAAGGCCGCGGCGACCCCGGGCTCGACGGCCCGTTCCACGGCTGGGTTCCCCGGCTCGCCGAGAGACTGGGAATCCCGAGCCAGGGCGTGCTCAACCTCGGGACCTACCAGGCGACGACCCAGCACGTCGTCGACCACCAGCTCGCGCCCGTGCTGGCCAACAAACCCCCGGTGATCGGTGTGATCGTCGGCGTCAACGACCTCGTCAGCGACTACGACCCCGAGCGGTTCCGCCGCAACCTGACCACGATCTACTCCAGCCTTCGCGGTGTGGACACCACGGTGTTCACCGCCGCCTACCCGGACATCCCGAAGAACTTGGCGGTCCCGGAGTCCTTCCGAGACCTGCTCCGGCAGCGCTTCGGCGAGGCCAACGCGGTGCTGCGCGAGGTCACGGCGGCCACCGGCGCGCTGTGCCTGGACGTCACCGCGATCGGCGAGTGGTCGCATCCGCGCATGTGGGCCGAGGACGGACTGCACCCCAGCGTCCTCGGCCACCGGCTCTTCGCCGACCAGCTGACCCCGTTCGTCACCGGTGCGATGGGTCTGGTGCCGCCGGCACAGCTCGTCGCCGGGTGACGCCTGCGCAGACGAGCCGACGAGCCGACGCAGTCCCGGCGGCGATCGACCACTTCACCCACGGCGGTGCGTGTCTTCGTTTCCGGCCGTGCGCACGAGAAGGACCTTGAGAGGAAGACGTGAGCGAGCGTACAGACCTGATGGACCGGCGACTGGCGAACAATCCCATCGCGATTGTGGGCATGGCGGGGTTGTTCCCGATGGCGCGCAACCACCGCGAGTTCTGGCAGAACATCGTCGACGGCACCGACTGCACCGAAGAGGTGCCGGCATCGCGCTGGCGTCTCGAGGACTACTACGACCCTGACCCGGCGGTGCCGGACAAGACCTACTCGCATCGCGGTGGATTCGTGCCCGACGTGGACTTCAGTCCGCTGGAGTGGGGCCTGCCGCCCAACCAGCTCGAGCTCACCAGCACGATGCAGCTGCTGAGCCTCGGCGTCGCGCGCGACGTGCTCCGCGACGCCTCGGCCGTGGGCTCGGACTGGTACGACGCGGCCACCACTGGCTGCGTGCTGGGCACCACCGGGCCGGTGCCGCTGACGCACCCGCTGGCCGCCCGCCTGTCCACCCCGGTGCTCAAGGAGGTCGTGCGCAGCTGCGGGCTGACCACCGAGGACGCCGAGAAGATCGCCGCGAAGTACACCCAGGCGTTCACCCCGTGGGAGGAGAGCACCTTTCCCGGGCTGCTCGCCAACGTCGTCGCGGGCCGGGTCGCCAACCGGCTGGGCCTGGGCGGTATGAACTCCACCGTCGACGCCGCCTGCGCCGCGTCTCTGTCGGCGGTCCGGGTGGCCATCGCCGAGCTGGTGGACGGCCGCGCGGACATGATGATCACCGGCGGGGTCGACACCGAGAACTCCATCTTCGGGTTCATGTGCTTCAGCAAGACCCAGGCGCTCTCGCGCACCAGCACGATCAGCCCCTTCTCCGACGCCGCCGACGGCACGTTGCTCGGTGAGGGAGTGGGCATGCTCGCTCTGCGCCGCCTCGCCGACGCGCAGCGGGACGGCAACCGGATCTACGCGGTCATCCGCGGTCTCGGCTCCTCCAGCGACGGACGGTCCAACAGCATCTACGCCCCGCTCGCGAAAGGACAGCGGGTCGCGCTGGACCGCGCCTACGCCGACGCTGACTGCCCACCCGAGTCGGTCGAGCTGTTCGAGGCGCACGCCACCGGCACGCCGGTCGGCGACCGGACCGAGCTGTCCGCGCTGGGCGGCCTGCTGCGCGAGTGCTCGGACGAGCAGCACTTCGCCGCGCTGGGCAGCGTGAAGTCCCAGATCGGTCACACCAAGGGCGCCGCGGGCACGGCGAGCCTGATGAAGCTCGCGATGAGCCTGTACAACAAGACGCTGCCGCCCACCATCAACGTCGACAACACCAACAGCTCCGTCGACTTCTCCGACGCCCCGTTCTACGTCAACGTCAAGACCCGCCCGTGGATCCGCGATCCGCACCGCCCGGTGCGTCGGGCCGCCGCCTCGGCGATGGGCTTCGGCGGCACGAACTTCCACTTCGTGCTGGAGGAGCACGGCCAGGAGCGCACCGAGACCGAAACGCTGCACCGCGCCGCGCGCGGCCACCTCTGGCACGCCGAAACCCCGCAGCAGCTGCTGGAACTGCTCCGATCGGGCGCCGCGCCGACGGAGGACGCGCAGATCCCTGACACCCACGCCCGACTCGGTTTCGCCGCCGCAGACGACCACACCGCCCGGGAACTGCGGGAACTGGCCGCCGAGCAGCTCGCGGGAGCGCTCGACGCTGAGGAGTGGACGCACCCGCGAGGAGTGTTCTACCGCGCCCAGGCTCGTCCCAACCTCAAGGTCGGGGCGCTGTTCGCCGGCCAGGGCAGCCAGTACCTCGACATGGGGCTGGAGGCCGCGCTGAACAACCCGGTGGTGGGTGCGGCGTTCGACGCGGCGAACTCCGCGTTCGACGGGGCTGAAACCCGTCTCGCGCAGGTGGTCTACCCACCGACTCTGCTGGACGCCGAGCTCCGCCAGGAGCAGGAGGCAACCCTGCTCAAGACCCGCTACGCCCAGCCGGCGATCGGAGCGCTGTCGGCCGGCCAGTACCGGTACCTGTCCTCGCTGGGCCTGGAGTGCGCCGGCTTCCTCGGCCACAGCTTCGGTGAGCTGACCGCGCTGTGGGCCTCCGGTGCGATCCACGACGCGGACTTCTTCCGGCTGGCACGAGCGCGCGGTGAGGCGATGTCCCCACCCGCGGACCGCCAGAACGCCGACCACGGGGCGATGGCGGCGATCCAGGCCGACCGGGACCAGGTCACCGAGGTGCTGGCGGATTTCCCGGACGTCGTGGTGTGCAACCACAACGCCCCGGACCAGGTCGTCGTCGGCGGCCCCACGGCCGACGTGGAGGCGTTCGTCGTCGCGGCCTCCAAGAACGACATGCCCGCCCGGCTGCTGTCGGTGTCGGCGGCTTTCCACACCTCGCACGTCGCGCACGCCGTGGAGCGGTTCCGGCCTGCCGTGGCATCGGTGCACATCGGCGAGAGCAGCTCCGCCGTCTACGCCAACAGCCCAGGTGGGAAGTACGGCGCCGACCCTGCCGCCAACGCCCAGACCCTGGTGGGCCAGCTGCTCGAACCGGTCGAGTTCGCCGACGCCGTGCGGGCCATGCACGACGACGGGTGCACGGTGTTCGTCGAGTTCGGCCCGAAGCAGGTGCTGACCCGGCTGGTGCAGCGCATCCTCGCCGACGAGCCGGTCGTCGCGATCCCGACCGACGCGGGACCGCTGGGCGACAGCGATGTCGCGCTCAAGCAGGCCGCGGTGCGCCTGGCCGTGCTGGGCGTGCCGATGACCGGCATCAACGCCCACCTCGCCGCCGACTTCGACGCGGTCACGCCCACGGGAATGACCGTGCCGATCTCCGCGGCCGAACACGTCCCGAGCACGCGCCGCGAGGCCTACGAGGCAGGTCTGGCCGACGGCTTCGAGGTCTCCGCGAACACCCACACCCCCACGCACGTCGCAGATCACGTCCGGTCGGCGGCCACGGTCGACGAACCGGTGCAGGAGAGGGAGCAGATGAACGACCCGCACACCACCCAGCCCGCCGACGAGGTGCCTGCTGGCCCCCGGCCGTCGGACCCCGATGACGCCGTGCACCAGCACGTCGCGCTGCACAGCCAGTACCTGGACGGCCAGCTGCAGGTGGCCGAGGCGCTGACCGGGCTGATGCGCGACCACGGGCAGTGGGATCGCCCGGATTCGCGGCTACCGGAGGTCGTGGAGAGCGTGAAGAACCAGAGCATCGCGATCTCACAGGCGCACGCCCGCGCCAACGAGGTGCTCGCCGAACTCACCGCCCTCGACCTGGGCGGGCAGCGCTCCTCCCAGCCCCGGCAGACCGTGGTTGCCGAAGCCACGACGGTGCGACCCGCAGCGCCGCAGCAGGCGCTGACCACCCGCGCCGAACCGGAGAGCCTCCCGGCCGCGCCCGAACCTCCCGAGGTGAAGCCGGCACCATCCTCCGAACCCGCTGCACCGGTTTCGGCTGGTGTGGATGCGGTGTCGGTGCGTGCGGCGCTGCTGGAGGTGGTGGCGGACAAGACGGGATATCCGGTGGAGATGGTCGACCCGGGGATGGATCTGGAGTCGGATCTGGGTGTGGACTCGATCAAGCGGGTGCAGATCCTCGGTGTCCTGCAGGAGCGGTTCCCGGAGTTGCCCGCGGTGGGTCCTGAGCAGCTGGGTGAGCTGCGGACACTGGATCAGATCACCGAATTCCTGGTGGCCGACGGCACGAGCACCAGCGCCACACCGGACCCGGTTTCGGCTGGCGCGGACTCGGTGTCGGTGCGTGCGGCGCTGCTGGAGGTGGTGGCGGACAAGACGGGATATCCGGTGGAGATGGTCGACCCGGGGATGGATCTGGAGTCGGATCTGGGTGTGGACTCGATCAAGCGGGTGCAGATCCTCGGTGTCCTGCAGGAGCGGTTCCCGGAGTTGCCCGCGGTGGGTCCTGAGCAGCTGGGTGAGCTGCGCACGCTCGATCAGATCACCGAGTTCCTGGTGCCGGCCGCCGGTGATGCGGACCCAAAAGCCCAGGCCCGCTGAGCGACGGGACCGCGCCCGCCGGGCTCGGCCCCACCCCTCGGCACACGGTCGAACTGGTCGCACTGCCCGAACGTGACCTGCTCGGCGACGCCTACGCCACCGAGCCGGTGGCCGTGGTCGCCGACCGAGGTGGCGATGACGCCGAGGCGCTCGTCAGCGGCCTCCGAGCACGCGGTTGGAACGTGCGCCGCGTGCAGCCCAGCGGGTCGCCGGACGCCTTCGACGGGAACACCGCGGAACTGGAAGAGGTGCTGGCGCACCACCTCCAGGGCCGCGTGGACCTGTGCGTGAACCTGCTCGACGGGCAGACCTGGGATGCGAGCGTGCGGCAGGTGGCCGAGACGATCCTGGTCGCCAAGCACGCACTCGCCTCGCTGACCAAGACCGCGGCGGCGGGTTCACGGGCCGGCTTCGTCACGGTCACCCGGCTCGACGGTGGGCTGGGACTGCGCGGCGGGCGTCCCGCCGAGGAGGCCCTGGCCGGTGGTGTGGGCGGTGTGGTCAAGACGCTCGCCCGCGAGGCTCCCGGAGTCTTCTGCCGGGCGCTGGACGTCGACCCGGGCGTGGACCGCGACGAGTTCGTCGCGGTGCTGCTCGGCGAGATCGCCGACGCGGCCACCGACACCACCGAGGTCGGCATCGGCGGCGACGGCCTCCGCTGGACCGTCGTACCCGGCACGTACCGGCACGCCATCGCGCACACCGACGCCATCGGGTCCGGCACCCCGGACGTCGCGCTCGATGCCGACGACGTGCTGGTGGTCACCGGCGGCGCCAGGGGAGTCACCGCCCTGTGCGTCCGCGCGCTGGCGCAGCACACGCAGGCCGAGTTCGTCCTGCTCGGCCGCACCGAACTCACCGACGAGCCGTCCTGGGCCCAAGGAGTCCCCGACGACGGCCTCAAGGCGGCGGCGATCGAGGAGATCAAGGCCTGCGGCGAACGTCCGACACCCCGGGAGGTCGAGCGGCGCTCGCGCGAGCAGATCGCGCAGCGGGAGATCCGTGCGACCGTCGACGCGGTGCGGCAGGCCGGTGCGCAGGCACGCTACATCGCTGTCGACGTCACCGACCACGACGCCGTGGCCGCCGCGCTCGCACCGCTGCGCGACCGCATCACCGGCGTCGTCCACGGCGCCGGAGTGCTGGCCGACGCGCACCTGACCGACAAGACCGGCGACGAGATCCATCGCGTGTTCCGGACCAAGCTCACCGGCCTGCGGGCCATCCTCGACGCCACCGATGCCGACGCGCTGCGGCACCTCGTGCTGTTCACCTCGGTCGCGGGCTTGCTCGGCAACGCCGGCCAAGCCGACTACGCGGCCGCCAACGAGGCGCTGTGCCGGCTCGCGGCGAGCTGGAAACGGCGCCGTCCCGACTGCCACGTCACGGCGATCGACTGGGGCGCGTGGGACGGCGGCATGGTCACGCCGCAACTGCGCGAGGTGTTCCACGCGCGTGGCGTGCGGCTGCTGGAACCCGAGGTCGGCGCGCAGGCGTTCGTCGAGCAGTTCGGCAGCGACCGAGTCGATGAGGTGTGCGTCCTGGTCGGCGAGGACAAGTCCCTCACCGCGGGCGACGAGGCCCTGGCGGCCGCGTTCACCGCGCACCGCGACATCGCGCCACTGGCCGATGACCCGGTGATCGGAGCCCACGTCGTGGGCGAGCACGCGGTGCTGCCGGCGACCTTCGGGCTCGGCTGGATGATCCACGTCGTCGAGCGCGCCAATCCGGGCCGGCGAGTCGTCGAGGCGCGTGACTTCCAGGTGTACAAGGGAATCCTGTTCGATGGTGAGCTGGGTGGCGGGCAGCACGTCACCGTGGAGCCCGCCGGGGACGCGACGGTGAAGGTGTCGGTGCGCACCGACACCGGCCAGGGACTGCCCGTCCTGCACTACGCGGCGACGCTCGTGCTCTCGACGTCCTCAGCGGGTGCTCCGGCGGTCACCGGCTCGTACCCGCTGGGCGAAGGGCCCGAGAACGGGCTGGACATCTACCGCGACGCCGTGCTGTTCCACGGTCCGCCGCTGCAGGGACTGCGGCGGGTGCTGCACCACTCCGACGACCGGCTGGTGCTCGAATGCCGGCTCGCCGACACTCCGGTCGGCTCCGGCGCCTACCGGGGCGAACTGCACAGCCCGGTGCTGGCCGACCTGCTGCTGCAAGGTCCGTCGGTGCACGGCAACCGGCTGCTCGGCCAGGCCAGCCTGCCATTGGGCTTCGGACGCGCGGAGCACTTCGCAGCGCTTCCCGGTGATGAGCCGTTCGTGCTGATCGTCGACCACGTGCGGCAGGCCTCTACTGCGATCACCGTCACCGCTACGGCCTGCGACCGGCGCGGAACCGTGCTCCAGCGGTGGCACGACATCGAGATGGTGGCGGCACCGGGGATGTCGGAGAAGTTCCGCGAGGGAACCCGGCGGTGGTCCGGCGCATGAGCACTCCCACCACGCCGAAGCGAACTGGGACATCCGGAGGAGAAGCAGTGACCAACGACCTGGAGGGGCTGGGCTTCGACGGCGAGCCCTTCGACCCCTTCGCCGCCCCACCTGCCGGGGAACCACCGGCTCCGGCGGCATCGCAGACCGGGGGCAACGGCGGCGCCGACAACATCGGCGCCGTCGCCCGGGAGATGCGACGCGCGGTCGCCGACGCGCACCGCAACGCGCTGCACGCACAGGTGCTGATGCAGGCGCGCACGCTCAGCCGCTGGGGCGTCGACATCGCGGCGCCCACAGTCTCCGCAGCCGCTTCCGGCTACTACGAGATCGTCAACGGCCGCATCACGCCGTCCACGGCTCCGCCAACAGCGCAGACACCACCACCGGTGACCACCGAGGCCCGCTTCAAACCGCTGGCGCGCACCGAACGGACCACGCTCGACCGCGACGACCTCGCCCGGCTGGCCGACGGGGACATCTCCGGAGTCTTCGGCCCCGGCTACCTCCAACCCGGCTGCAACCCGTCGGTCAAGCTCGCCGCGGGAACGGCCCTGCTGCTCGACGAGGTCGGCGGGATCGGGCTGCGCGGCGGCAGCAGCGGACACGGCGCTCTCGTCGCCTCGGTCGCACGACTGGACGGCACACCCGAGCAGCTGCTCGCGGCAGGCGAGCAGGCCGCCGAGATCTTCGCGCTCTACCTGGGGCTGCACCTGTGCCTCGCCGACGCGGTCTTCTCACCCGGCGATGGCAGCGGTGAACCCGCGCGCAGCGAAGCCGAGATCACCACCGGGCTACACGCCACCGAGGTCCGGCTCGACGTCACTGGCGTCGACCTCGTACCTCGGCCGCACGTCCGCGCCGATGTGGAATTCCGCGCCGGTGACGAGATCGCGGCACGGATCACCGGTCTGTGCCTGGCACTGGTGGAAAAACCCGGTGTGCCGATCGGGCCGGACCGCGGCGGCACCGTCCCGGCGTTCCTCGGACGGTACTCCGCGGCCGGCGAGCAGACGCTGATCAACGAGTTCCACATCGCCCACTTCGCCAGGGGCAGCCACGGGATCGCCTTCGGCCCGGAGTTCGAGCACTACTCCGACCGCCGGGCCACCCGGGTTCCCGACCGCGGTCTGACCCTGGTGGACCGGTTGGTGTCGATGGACGGCCGGCGGGGCGAGCTGGACGGTGCGAGTTACGAAACCGAGTACGACTCGCCCGCCGATTCCTGGTACTACGCCGACACCGCCAATGCCTCCATGCCCAACATGATCTACATGGAGACCTCGCTCCAGTCGGCGCTGTCCATCGGGTACTTCCTCGGACCGACCCTGTCCGCCCCGCAGGCACCGGTGAGCCTGCGCAACCTCGGTGGCACCGCGACCGTGCTGCGCGAGGTCGACCTGCGGGACAAGACCCTCCGCCAGCGTTCGCAACTGCTGTCGACCACCCTGAACAACGGCGCGTCGCTGCAGAGCTTCGCCTACACGCTGCTGGCCGACGGCGAACCGTTCTACGAAGGCGAGACCCTCTTCGGCTACTTCAGCGAGGAGGCGATGGCCAACCAGACGGGCCTCGACGCAGGTCGCGCCGTGCCCACCTGGCTCGACGCGCAGCAGCCCCGACCCGCCGTGCGCACCATCGACGTCGCCGCCCGGCGCGCCGACCCCGCTGCCGCGCTGTGCGCCCGCGACCACTTCGCGCTGCTCGACGACCTGCACGTGGTCGACGGCGGCGGCCGGTACGGCAACGGATACCTGCACGCGGTCCGGCGGATCGACCCGGACGACTGGTTCTTCGCTCGGCACTTCCCACGCGACCCGGTGATCCCCGGATCGCTCGGCGTCGAGACCGTCATCCACGCGATGCAGGAGTGGTTGCTGGACGCGGGCCTGGGCGAAGGCATGACGAACCCGGGCTTCATCCTGCCCGTCGGTGCGCCGTTCACCTGGAAGTACCGCGGTCAGTTCGTGCCCACCGACGGGCAAGCGACCCTCGAAGTGCACATCAAGGACGTCCGCCGAGGGCCCGGCCGTGTCCGCGTCACCGGCGACGCCAGCATGTGGAAACCGGGCCTGCGGATCTACGAACTCACCGACATCGCAGTGGAACTGCGTGAAGAAGGAGCACGGCCATGGTGACCACCACCCCGGTATCCGGGCTCGCGCGTGAAGCGGGCTCGGTCCACGACCGGCTGCTGCAACTCGATCGGCCGTTCTACCTGATCAGAGACGCTCACGGCATCGCAGCAGGCGAGGGTGCCGTGCCGGGCGCGCAGGTGCTGGCCGCGGTACCACCGCTGCCCGCACCGGCCCTGGGCGACACCGATTTCCTCACCGAGCACGGTGTCGGGCACGCCTACATGGCGGGTTCGATGGCCAACGGCATCGCCTCGGCGGAGATGGTGATCGCCCTGGCCCAGCAGGGCTTCCTCGCCTCCTACGGTGCGGCCGGCGTGGTCGCGAACCGTGTGGACGCCGACCTGGCCCGCATCCGCGCCGAGCTGCGCGGGCGTTCGTTCGCGTGCAACCTCATCCACAGCCCGAACGAGCCCGCGATGGAGCGCTCGACGATCGACCTGTGCCTCACCCACGAGGTTCGCACCATCGAGGCGTCGGCGTTCCTGGACCTGACACCGCAGATCGTGCGGTACCGGCTCGCGGGCTTGACCCGCGGAGCCGACGGAACGGTCGTCGCGCGCAACAAGGTCATCGCCAAGGTCTCCCGCACCGAAGTCGCCGAGAAGTTTCTGCGCCCCGCACCGGAGCCGATCGTGCGGGAACTGCTCGGCTCGGGCGCGATCACCAACGAGCAGGCCGAGTGGGCGCGACAGATCCCGATGGCCGACGACATCACCGCCGAAGCCGACTCCGGCGGGCACACCGACCGCCGTCCGCTGATGGTGCTGCTGCCCGAGATCATCGCGGTGCGCGACCGGGTGCAGCGCGAACTCGGGTACCCGCAGCGGATCCGGGTCGGTGCGGCCGGCGGCATCGGCACCCCGGCCGCCGCGGCCGCCGCCTTCGCCCTCGGCGCGGCCTACGTGGTGACGGGATCGATCAACCAGGCCACCGTCGAGACCGGGCAGTCGTGGCAGACCAAGCGGCTGCTGGCCGGCGCGGGCGTCAACGACTGCGACATGGCGCCCTCGGCCGACATGTTCGAGATGGGCGTCGAGGTGCAGGTCCTCAAGCGAGGAACCATGTTCGCCACCAAGGCCAAGCGGCTCTACGACGCCTACCGAGCCCACGAGGCGATCGAGCAGATTCCAGCAGCGGAGCGCAACAGCTTAGAGGAGCGGATCTTCCAACGGTCGCTCGACGACGTGTGGCAGGAATGCATCACGTTCTTCGAGCAGCGCGACCCGGGACAGATCAGCCGGGCGCAGGACAACCCGAAACGCCGGATGGCCCTGATCTTCCGCTGGTACCTCGGACTGTCCTCCGGTTGGAGCATCTCCGGCAACGAGGGCCGGGTCTCCGACTACCAGGTGTGGTGCGGACCCGCGATGGGCGCGTTCAACAACTGGGTCGCCGGCACCTACCTGGCAGCCGCGGAGAACCGGCACGCCGCAGACCTGGCCACCCACGTGATGCGCGGCGCGGCGTTCACCAGCCGCATCACCCAGCTGCGCTGGGCGGGGGCCCGGCTGCCCGCCAGCGCGTGTTCCTACCTTCCCGAACCACTGGAGCCCGGCACCGGGAGGAATCGATGACCAAGTCCCTGGCCGCCCCGACACCGGACGCGGACACCTCGTGGCTGGTGTGCCCGGGTTGTTCCGAGATGCTGTACCGCAAGCGGTTCACCCGCGCCCACCAGGTGTGCCCGGAGTGCGGGCTGCACTCGCCGCTGACCGCACCGCAGCGGATCGACCTGCTGCTGGATGCCGATTCCGTTGAGGTGCTGGACTTCTCGCTGCCGGACAGCGATCCGCTCGGCTTCACCGACACCAAGCCCTACACCGAACGGCTGCGGGAGGCCCGCTCCCGCACTGGCCTCGACGAGGCGATCGTGTGCGCCCGAGGCCGCATCGAGGGCAACCCGGTGATCGTGGCCGCCATGGACTTCCGCTTCATGGGCGGCAGTCTCGGCTCTGCGGTGGGGGAGGCGGTGACCCGTGCCTGCGAGACCGCCCTCTACGAGCGGACTCCGCTGCTGCTGGTGACCGCGTCCGGTGGGGCACGCATGCAGGAGGGAGTGATCTCCCTGATGCAGATGGCCAAGACCAGTGCCGCCCTGGGACAGCTCGACGAGGCCGGGATCCTGACGGTCTCGCTGATCACCGACCCCACCTTCGGCGGAGTGGCGGCCTCGTTCGCGACACTGCCCGACGTCATCATCGCCGAACCCGGATCCCGGCTCGGCTTCGCCGGCCGTCGCGTGATCGAGCAGACCATCCGCCAGCAGCTGCCCGAGAGCTTCCAAACCGCTGAGTTCCTGCAGCGCCACGGCGTGATCGACATGATCCGGCCGCGCGACGAACTCCGGCCGACGTTGGCCCGGCTGCTGTCGGTGGCCAGCCGGCGCCCGGACGACGCGGCGCCGGTCCGGCACGCTCCCGCGACCGTGCTGGTCCGCGACCCGGGCCGCTTGCCGGAAACCGACGCGTGGGAGAGCGTGCGTGCGGCGCGCAGGCTCGGCCGACCGACCACCGCGGACTACATCGCCGCACTGCTGGAGGACTTCTCCGAGCTCCGCGGCGACCGCATGTCCGCAGACTGCCCCGCGCTGCTGGCCGGCATCGGGCGCCTGGAAGGCACTCCGGTCGCGGTCATCGGCACCCAGAAAGGACACACCGCCGAGGAACTCGCCGCGAGCAACTACGGGATGCCCAACCCGGCCGGATACCGCAAGGCCGCACGCGTGATGCGGTTGGCGGGCAAACTCGGCCTACCGGTGATCAGCCTGGTGGACACCGCCGGCGCCTACCCGGGCATCGAAGCCGAGGAGAACGCACAAGCCTCCGCCATCGCCGAGAACCTGCGCTTGATGGCGAGCCTGCCGGTGCCGGTGATCAGCGTGATCACCGGCGAAGGGGGCAGCGGCGGGGCGCTGGCGCTCGCTGTCGCCGACCGGGTGCTGATGTCGTCCAACGCGGTCTACTCGGTCATCAGCGCCGAGGGCTGCGCGTCGATCCTGTGGAAGGACCCCGCCGCCGCACCCGAGGCGGCCAACGCCCTGCGCGTCAACGCGCGGGAACTGCTGCGGCTCGGTGTCGTCGACGGCGTCGTCACCGAGCCCGAGGGCGGAGCCGACGTCGACCACGTGCGGGCCGCCGAGGCCTTGCGCGACGCCCTGGTCGGCTGCCTCGCCGAACTGGCGCCGCTGGACCAGATGAACCTCGTGACCCGCCGCCACGCCAGGTTCCGCCAGTTCGGCGCTCTCGACGAGATCCCCGTGCCCGCCGAGGCCGCCAGCACCGACACTGACGACGAGAAGGAGAACGTCCGATGAGCCCGACTTCCGTCAACGGCACCCCGCTCCCGCTCCACGAGACCGACGATCTCGATCAGGTCATCACCGTGCTCCGGCAACACGTGCACGCCTTGTCGGAGCGCTCCGCGCGGGCACCTGGTGCGGTTCGCCTGTCCGCTCGCGGCGTCGAACTGGAGATGACCTGGCCCGACGTGGCTCTGCCGCAGGCCGGTGAACACCCCCGCACTGTCGCGGCAGAACCCGCCCCGGCGGCCGCGCCGGTTGAGGCGGAGCCCGACGCGGTCGTGCTGCGCGCCGAGACCGTGGGCGTGTTCTACCGCGCGCCGGAACCCGGGGCCAAGCCGTTCGTCGAGGAGGGCGACGCGGTCGAGCCGGGTACGCAGATCGCGATCGTCGAAGCGATGAAGCTGATGATCCCGGTCGAAGCCGACCGGGCGGGCACCGTGCTGGAGGTCCTGGTCGCCGACGGCGAGTCGGTCGAGCACGGTCAGCCGTTGATGAAGCTGGCCCCGGCCGAGCCCGGAGGAACCCCGCGATGATCAGCAAGGTGCTCATCGCCAACCGCGGTGAGATCGCGCTCCGGATCGCCCGCACGTGCCGGGAGCTCGGCATCGCCACGGTCGCCGCCCACTCCGCGGAGGACCGCGACTCGGCCGTCGTGCGCTTCGCCGACGAGAGCGTGCAGATCGGGCCGGGGCCGGCGAAGTCGAGCTATCTCAGCATTCCGGCGCTCATCGAGGCGGCCCGCGCCCGCACAGCCGATGCGATCCACCCCGGATACGGGTTCCTGTCCGAGAACGCCGACTTCGCCGAGGTGTGCGAGCTGGAGGGCATCACCTTCATCGGCCCGACCGCCGAGGTGATGGGACGCCTGGGCGACAAGTCCAGCGCACGGGCGATCATGCTCGATGCCGGGCTGCCGCTGCTGCCGGGCAGCCGCGACGCGCTGACCGGCGCGCAGGAGGCGAAGCAGCTCGCCGACGACATCGGCTACCCGGTCATCATCAAGGCCGTGGCCGGAGGCGGCGGGCGCGGCATGGCCGTCGTCCGGGATCCGGACGACTTCGACCGCGCGTTCGCCCGGACCCGCGCCAACGCCCAGGCCGTGTTCCGCGACGGGCGCCTCTACGTGGAGCGCTACCTCGACAGCGCCCGCCACGTGGAGATCCAGGTGCTCGGCGACGCTCGTGGCCAGGTCGTGCACCTGGGTGCGCGGGACTGCTCCCTGCAGCGGCGGCACCAGAAGCTCGTCGAGGAGTCTCCTGCGCCGCGCCTCGATCCGGGGATCGTCGCCGAGATGGGGGACGCGGCGGTGCGCGGCGCCCGCGCTGCGGACTACACGGGTGCGGGCACCTTCGAGTTCCTCGTCGACGGCGACGGCCGGTACTACTTCATGGAGGTCAACTGCCGGTTGCAGGTCGAGCACCCGGTGACCGAGATGGTCACCGGCATCGACCTCGTCCGCGAACAGCTGCGGGTCGCAGCCGGGCAGCCGTTGGGATACACCCAAGACGACGTGCAGCACCGGGGCGTGGCGATCGAGTGCCGGCTCAACGCCGAGGATCCCGCCCGAGACTTCGCCCCGACACCCGGCACGCTGACCAGCTGCGTGCTTCCGGGCGGGCCGTTCGTGCGCGTGGACACCCACATCGAGCACGGCTACCGCATCCCGGCGCACTACGACTCACTGTTGGCCAAGCTCATCGTGTGGGCCCCGGACCGCGATGCCGCGCTGGCCAAGATGCGGCGAGCGCTGGCCGAGACCCAGATCGACGGAGCCGGTGTGAGCACCACGGCCGCCTTCCTCGGCGAGCTGCTGGACCACCCGCGGGTCCGCGCGGCCGAGCACGACACGGCACTGATCGGCACTCTCACGCCCGTTGCGTGACCACGAACCGCCCGCCACGGCTGCCGGGCGGTTCGTCTCGGCAGGACCACACTTGGAGGACGCACCGTGCCCGACGATCAGCCGACCCCTTCACCTCGGACCGTGCGGCTGCGCGTGGCCGCGACCGAGATCGAGGCCGACGACACCAGGTCGTTCGTGCTCGTACCGGAATCCGGCGCCGACTTGCCGGAATGGACCCCTGGCGCGCACATCGACGTGCACCTGCCGGGCGGGATGATCCGGCAGTACTCGTTGTGCGGCGACCCCGCCGACCGCCGGCGGTGGCGGATCGGCGTGCTGCGCGAGCCCACCGGACGCGGCGGTTCCACCTACCTGCACGAGCAGGTCCGCGCCGGAACCGTCCTAGAAGCCTCTACACCACGCAACAACTTCCCGTTGCGGCCGGCCGAGCACTACGTCTTCGTAGCGGGCGGGATCGGGATCACCCCGCTGCTGCCGATGATCCGCAGAGCCGAGGCCGCCGGTCCCCCCTGGACCTTGCACTACGGTGGGCGGAACCTCGCGAGGATGGCTTTTCGCGGCGAACTCGAGTCCTACGGCGATGAGGTCATCTTGTACCCGGAGGACCAGACGGGTCTGCTGCCGCTCGAGGACATCGTGCGCTCGGCAGGGGAGGACGGGCTGGTCTACTGCTGCGGTCCTGAACCGCTGCTCGCGGCGGTCGAGAACGCCTGGCGGGGCAGGCCTTCCGAGCGGCTGCGCATCGAGCGCTTCCACCCCCGCGAGGTGGTCGCCGACCCCGCCGCCGACGGCGCCTTCGACGTGCGGATCCACAGCACCGGCCGCAGCGTCCGGGTCGCTGGCGGGCAGTCCATCCTGGATGTCCTCGCCAAGGCTGGTCTCGAGGTCCCGTCTTCTTGCCGTGAAGGCACCTGCGCCACGTGCGAGACGGGCGTGATCGAAGGCTCGGTCGACCACCGCGACTCCATCCTTTCCGAGGAGGAGAAGGAGACGGGCAAGACCATGATGATCTGCGTGTCCCGAGCCCGTTCTGCGGAACTCACGCTGGACCTGTGACCGCGCAGCGATGAAGCCCGGTCCGCACCGCGCGGACCGGGCTTCACCGCGTGCTCAGGCCAGCGCGGCGCTGGGCTGCCAGGCCTCGAAACCCGACTCCAGGTAGCGCTCCTTCGCAGCACCGCGCATGATCTTGCCGCTGGTGGTCTTGCTCAACTGGCCAGGAGCGGCCAACACCACGTCACCGGGCGAGAGCTCGTGCTCCTGCACGATCGCCCGCCTGATCGAGGCCAGCACCTCGGCCACGTCGACGTCGGTAGCGTCGCGCTTGAGCTCCTGAACGACCACCAGCTTCTCGCCCCCGGGCCCGTCGATGGCGAAGGCGGCGCAGCTCGTGGGTTGCAACGCCGGATGCGCCGACTGCGCCGTGTGCTCGATGTCCTGCGGGTAGTGGTTCCGGCCCCGGATGATGATCACGTCCTTCAACCGGCACACGACGTACAGCTCATCATCGATGACCACGCCGAGGTCACCGGTGCGCAGGTACACGCGCTCGTCCACGCCTTCGCAGCGGGCGCGCAGCGTCTGCTCGGTGAGCTCGGGGCGTTCCCAGTACCCGGTGGCCACGTGGTTCCCGGAGATCCAGATCTCGCCGATCTCGTCCGCACTGCACGGGTGGCGTGTCTCGGGATCGACGATTCTGACGTCCCCGGTTGTCGGCAGCAGACCAGAACCGACCAGGGTCCGGCCCTGTCCCGGAACCGCTGCGACGAATCTCCTCCGGCCCAGTGCGTCGACATCGGCCTCGACCGTGCGCGGTCCCCGGCCCTTGCGGCTGCCGGTGGACAGCAGTGTCGCCTCCGCCGACCCGTAGCACGGGTACAGCGCTGACGGGCTGAAACCGAACGGCGCGAAGGTCTCGGCGAACCGGCGCAGCGTGTCGTGCCGGAGCGGCTCGGCACCGTTGAAGGCGACCTTCCAGCTGCTCAGATCGAGGTCTGCGCCGACGCCGGCCCGCTCGGCGTGCGCGATGCAGGCGTCGAAGGCGAAGTTGGGGCCGCCGCTGGTGTGCGCGCGGTACTGGGAGATGGCCGACAGCCAGTTCAGCGGCCGGCGGATGAACGCCCCCGGCGCCATCAGCACGCTCGTCACACCGAGGTGGAGCGGTTGGAGCACGTTGCCGATCAAGCCCTGGTCGTGGTGCAGCGGTGTCCAGCCGACGAACGTCGAGTGCTCGTCGTGACCGAAGGCGTGCTGGATCATCTCCTGATTGGCCACGAGGTTGCGGTGCGAGACCATGACGCCCTTCGGCGCGGCGGTCGAGCCCGAGGTGTACTGCAGGAACGCAGTGGAGTCCAGCGATGCGGGTTCGGGGACGAAGCCCGGGTCCTCTGCCAGATCGTCGACCGGAACCCAGTGCGCCGCGCTAGAGACGGCTTCGAGCAGCGGTTTCGCCGCGGCCATCGTGGTGGCGGTCGTGAGCACGGCGGTCGGTCGGCAGTCGGTGATGATGCTGCGGGTGGCCTCCTGCACCCGGTTCGGGCGTGGCGGGCTCACGGGTACCGCGATCACCTGGGCGTAGAGGCAGCCGAAGTAGGCGACGATGAAGTCCAGCCCGGGCGGGAACAGCAGCACGGCCCGGTCACCGGGCCGGCAGAGCTGGCGCAACCGGCTGGCGACGGCGAGCGCTCGCGCGTGCAGGTCGCCGTAGGTGAGCACGGACTGCTCCTGCCCGTGCTCGTCGAGGAACACGTACGCCCTGCGGCCGGCATCGGCCGCGGAACGACGCTGCAGAGTATCGGGAAGTGCGTGCGGCATTGTCGTCTCCTCAACGCACCGTGAGCGGAAGTCGTGTCAGACCGCGCACGATGAAGCTCTGGTCCTGCCACTCCCAGTTGTCGGAGTCGAGTCGCAGCGACTCCGCGTGCCGGTACAGGCGCTCGAACACCACCTCTGCCTGCAACACGGCCAGCAGCCCTCCCAAGCAGCCGTGCATGCCGTGGCCGAAGGCCAGATGCGACTGGGCATCGCGGGTGATGTCGAACTCCTCCGGCCGGTCGCACAGCGCGGGATCGCGGTTGGCGGCACCCAGGCACAGCAACACCTGATCACCCTGCTCGATCAGCTGCCCGCTGACCTCGACGGTGCGCGTAGCCACTCGCTTGGTCTGCTGCAGCGGGCTGTCGTAGCGCAGCATCTCGGCGACCGCTCCTGGGATGAGACCGGGGTCGTCACGGAGCAGAGCGTCCTGCTGCGGGTGCCGGAGCAGGGCCAGCAGTCCGTTGCCGATGAGGGATTTCGTGGTTTCGTTGCCCGCGACGAAGCACATCATGCAGACGAACACGATCTCGGCATCGCTGAGCCTGTCGCCGCCGACGGTTTCCGCCGCCAGCAAACTGCTGACCAGGTCATCGCCTGGCTTGGACCGCCTTTCGGCCACCAGCGAGCCGAGCCGGTCGGCGAATTCCTGGACGACGTGGCAGACGTGGGCGAAGTCCGCGTGACTCATCAGCCCCGGTTCGAGCAGGAACCGGATGTCGTGGGTCCACTGGGCGACCTGCACGCTGAGCTCGTCGGGCAGGTCCAACCAGCGCGACATCACGGTGCTGGGCAGGGGAGCGGCGAGATCGGCGATGGCGTCCATGCCCCCGTCGGCCCACGCGCGCCCGACCAGTTCTTCCGCGATCTCGGTGACCAGCGGGCGCAGCCCCGCCACTGCACCGGCGGTGAACACGCGGTTCACCAGCCCGCGCAACCGCGCGTGGTCCGGGTTGTCGGTGAACACCAGTGATTTCCGTGCGAGGTGCTGGATGGTGGTGATGTCGTCCTGCGCAAGACGACGTGCCTGGCGGTCGATCAGCTCCGGGATCAGCCCGGCGCCGAAGGTGCGGTCGCGCAGCACCTGCCGCACCTCGGCGTGCCCGGTCAGCACCCACATGCCCATGGTCCGGTGCACCGGACGGGCCTCGCGGAGCCGCCGGTACACCGGATAGGGATCGTGTCGGAACTCCGCGCTGAACGGGTTGAACCGCACCGGCGCGGGTGTCTGCGAGGTCATCGCGCTCCGCTTCCGAACAGGCTCGCGGGGTAGGGGCGCAGCACGAGACGCAGCAGACCTATCTTGCCCATCCTGAATCCCATCGCGGATTGCTTGAGGTAGCGCTCGTAGCGGGCGGTGATCTCGGGCCCGACGAGGCTCGCGGCCTCCTCCCGGTGCTGCCGGAGCCGGTGCGCCCACTGCTCACAGGTCCAGGCGTAGTCGAGTCGGCCGTTGACGACCGACTGCACCTCGAAAATGCCGTCGGCGGCAGCGGCGATCTCGGTCAGCGTCGGCAGATCGGCGTCCGGGAAGATCGATTCCTGGATGAAGGTGCTGGCTTGTTCGCGGGACATGTTGGCGTAGGCGATGGTCTGCAGCGACAGCGTTCCGGTGTCGTTGAGCCAGGCGCGGCACCGGGTGAAGAAATCCCGGTACTGCGCGATCTTCTCATCGGGGGATTCGTCGGGCCTGGCGAAGTGCTCGAACGCACCGATGGAGATGATCCCGTCGAACCGAGAGGCCGGCTCGTAGCGGGTCCAGTTCTCGGTACGAACGTCCACACCAGACAGCCCCATGCCGTGGATGTGGTCGGCCTGCTCGTCGCTGAGGGTGAGACCGACGGCTTCGCGCACGCCGCGCTCGGCGCACATGCGCAGCGTCGAGCCCCAGCCGCACCCGATGTCCAGGACGCGATCGGCCTCGTCCGCCCCGATCGCGTCCAGGTGGTATCGCAGCTTGTGCTGCTGGGCGGATTCGAGGGTGTCCTGCGGGGTTCGGCGCAGCGCGCACGAATAGGTCAGCGATTCGTCCAGCCACAGGCGGTAGAAGTCGTTGCCGACGTCGTAGTGGTGGCGGATCGCGGCGGAGGCCTCGGCGTCGCGGATGCTTCCGGTTGAGGTCATGGTCATGCCACGGGGTTCTGCGCGTGCGCCCGCACGTAGGTGGCGACGGCGTTGATGGTGGGGTTGTCGAAGAGCTCCTCGGGCGGCAGGTCCACGCCGTAGTTCTGCTCGATCTCGATGAGCAGGGACACGGCCAGCGCGGAATCGAGTCCGAGCGTGTCGAAGTCGGCGTCGGGATCGATCTCCGCACCGGGTACGTCGAGCAGCTGCGCGAGGTACTGCCGGCACCACTCGACGATGGAATCGTGGTCAAGCATGGGGTTTCTCGCTTCCTCACGCCGCGGCGGCGGTGCGCTCGATCTTGGTGTGGATCCGCTTGGCTTCTCGGCGTTCGCTGGTGGGGACTTTCAGATCCCAGGCCAGGCCGGTGATCTTGAGTAGTTTGACCAGCCAGTAGCCGGGGTCGAGCCGGTACCAGTCGAGTCCGAAGGAGGGCGACTCCGGGAAGGCGTGGTGGTTGTTGTGCCAGGCCTCACCGAAGGTGAGCAGAGCGAAGATGCCGCCGTTGCCGCTCTCTTCCCGGGATCGGTACGGACGGGTGCCGAACATGTGCAGGAAGGAGTTGATGGCCCACACGATGTGCTCCAGCACGAAGATTCGCACGAGCCCGCCCCACAGCAGGCAGCTCACGGCACCGGTCCAGCTCTGGTAGACGAGGCCGCCGATGACCGCGGGGATCACCAGGCCCAGCACGATCCAGTAGTAGTAGAAGCGCGCGACCCGCACCAGGGAACGGTTTTTGAGCAGATCGGGCGCGTAGTGCACGACGTTCGGGTATTCGTGGCGGCGCATCCACAGGAAGTGGGAGTGCATCAGTCCGCGCAGGCGTCCTTTCAGACCTCCACCTGCGAGGTTGGGGGAGTGCGGGTCGCCTTCGCGATCGCTGCACTCGTGGTGCCGCCGGTGCAGCGCGACCCAGGACACCATGCCGCCCTGACCCGCCATCGATCCGGCAACCGCGAGTAGGTTCGCGACCCAGGGCTTGGCCTTGAACGACCGGTGGGTGAACAGCCGGTGGTACCCCACGCTGATGCCGAGCCCGGTGACGATCCACATGGCCAGCAGAAGTGCTAGTTCCGGCGCCCCGAACGGATGGACGGCGAGGAAGGCGAACGCGGCGACGGTGCCGAAGATGGGGAGGACGTCGAACAGGAGGAAATGACGGCGCTGCAGCCGGTGCACGTAGGCGTTGCTGATCGTTTTCCTGCGCGGTTCCTGGCTGGAGATACCGGTGTCGTCTTCGGTGGACTTGGCTTCGTTTTCGGCCATCTCAACCTCGAAGGTAGCGGCGAACACGCTTTCGCTGAAAAGCTAGGCGACCGCGGCCGATTTGTCCCAAGTCGGGAGGGATGCCAATCGTGCGATTGCGCAACCGACTGGTGGTCAGGATTTCGCGGGTTTGGTGACGGGTATGATGGTCGCCAGAACGGTGGCGACGTGCTTCTCCTTCTCGCCGGTGACGGCGTGCACGTCACCTGCGGCGATCACCAGGCGGGAGGAGGCCTTCAGGACTCGGCCGCGCCCGATCAGCTTCTCGCCGACTGCCGGTGCGAGCAGGTGAAGCTTGTACTCGGTGGTGACAACGTCGCCGACGATCGACGCCGCCGCCCACGTGCACGCGTTGTCGGCGACGCACCCGACGATCGCCCCGTGCGCGAAACCGTGGTGTTGGGTCAGGTCCTTGCGGATCGACACCTCCAGCTCGGCGACCCCGTCAGAGCACACGGTGATCTCCGTGCCGAGAAATGCGGTGAACGGAGAATTCGGGATGACCTGATCCCGCATCATCTCCAGAGTAGCCACCTGCCGGTCATCCATCGGCTTCACGAAACTCTCCTTCACTGAGCAGCAACATCGCGGCAGATTAGCACTGCGATCAGCGCGCGGAACGCGCGAAATTCAGAATCAATTGGCGATTCGAATTCACGATCGCACGAACATTTGCACCTATCGCGGAAACGTGAGGTTTGATCGACCGGTTCCGCCGAGGTCCGGTCGTCGACGTCATGCGTAGATTGGTTGGCAGCGGAAGGTCGTGGGGGAAGCTTCGGCATAGCCCGAACCCACGTTTGGGGTTCGGGCTATGTGCTTCTTCGTGTGTTTGCCCAGATCACGGCGATCCCTGCGGCGACCAGGAGCAGGCTGCCGCCTACCGTCTCCGTTCGCAGGACCTGCGCCAGGGTGCGGGACTAGCGGCCTGAGGTGCGGGCCGGCAACGTGCGTGGGGAAGTGCGCGCGGTGTTCATGAGATGTCCATCTGATTGGGGGCTTTGTTGACCTCGCCGCCCAGACTTCCCGGTACACCTGTGCAGAAATTCTACGTGAACCACCTCGCCTGCGTCCTTCCGGCACCTGCCGGAGGGCGGTGCGAGGTGAGGACCGGGCCTTGGCCGCGTGCTGACGTTGTCACCGCGGGCCCTGTTGGCCTGGGTACCACCAGTTCGGCGGAGGCTCGGTTGCTTTCGGGCTGGGTGTGACTCCGGGCAGGGCAGTGGGCAGGCCGCGTTCGGCGGCGACGCGGTTGATGTCCGACGGGGCGATGATCCCGAGCACATCGCTGCCGGAAAGGACCAGGATGTGCCCGTCAGTGATCGAGCTGAGCCGGGCCAGCATCCCCGAGAGCGGCTCATCGGTCCGGGCGGTGGGGACCCGTTCCATCGGTGCTGCGACCTCGCGCAGCGTCGTCGTCGAACGCTGGTCTGCGGGCACCGCGTGCAGCCGGCGCAGGCTGACCACGCCTTGGACTGATCCGGCGTGGTCCACGATCGGCACCTGCTGGTGCCGCAGCGGGGCCGCCGATCCGCTGAGCAGCTTTTCCACGGTCGAGTGGCCGGAAGCGGTCTCGACCGGGTGGGACATGACATCGCCCACGAGCGTGCTGGCCAGCGCCGCGGCGATGCGGGCCTGGCGTGTTTCCGCGCCGGCCATGGCCAGCAGGAACAGGCCGAGGAGGGTCGACCACAGTCCCTCAGCCGATTGCCGGGCCAGCTGGACGACGCCGCCGAGCACCAGCAGACCACCCAGCCCGAGCCCGGCGCGCGCCGACCACAGCGCAGCTCGGTACCGGTCACCACGCCACCACCACAGCACCGCCCGCAAAACCCGGCCGCCGTCCAGAGGTGCTGCCGGGAGGACGTTGAACACCGCCAGCACGATGTTCAGCAGCGCCATGTAGCCCAGGACGGCCACGATCAGCACGTGAGCACCGGCGAGGTGCACCAGCCATCCCAGGAGGCCGAACGCGAGGGCCAGCGCACCGCTGGTCATCGGTCCGATCCCTGCGATGCGCAAGTCGGCACCGGGCGTGCGGGCCTCACCGCGCAGGTGCGCGACTCCGCCCAGCAGCCAGAGGGTGATGCCGTCGACGTCCACGGCGTTCCTGCGAGCGACGACCGCGTGCGCGAGTTCGTGCGTCAGGAGAGAGCCCAGCAGGAGAGCGGCGGCGGCCACCCCGGCTAGGGCATAGCTGAACGGTGAGTGCCCGGGGAAGGCCGTGGGGAGTTGCACGTAGGCGAGCCCGACCGCGACCAGCGCGACGATGCCCGCCACGCTCCAGTGCAGTCCTACCCGCACCCCGGCGATTCGCCCCAAGGGGATTGTTGCGTTCATGGCTGAGCTCCGAACCACGCTGCCGGCCGGTCTCACTTCCAGTGTGCCCGACTGGGAGCCCGGAATGCTGCGGCGTTACCCGTCGGGGTCCAGCGGGTGCGTTGGCCAGTCGAGGAGCCGTGCACCGAGCACGGTGGCCTCCAGCGTGAAGTGCTGGCTGGCATCAGTAGCCGGTCAACTTGCTGACGCGGTCGAGCCGGTAGACCACCGCGCGAATGCTCAGGTGCAGTGCTCGGGCGGCGCTGGGACCGTACCGTGCGAGAAGTTGGAATCGAGCGTTTCGACCAGCGGTGCAGCAACCGCCGCGGGTGCTCTGGAGTGGCCCGAGGGCTGTGGCGATGAGATCGCTCATGGCGGCCCGGTCCCGGAACAGGACTTCGAAGACTCACTCTTGGGGAAGCGTGTCAGTGCGAAGTCGTTTTCGTCAGGTCTGCGAGGTGCTCGAGGAACACGGTGTTGACGATTTCGGTGCGTTCGAGGTGGACGAGGTGGCCCGCCTCCGGGATGGAGGTGACGGCGCGCAGGTCGTGCACGTTGGCTCGCAGGGTGGCGAGGGGGTCGTGTCCGCTGAAGCCCTCCATGTCGGTGTCGCGTTCGCCGTAGAGGAAATACGTGGGAACGGTGACCACGGCATCGGCGTAGTCGGCGGTGAGTTCCCAGTTCCGGTCGATCGCGCGATACCAGTTCAGCCCGCCGGTGAATCCGGTGCGTTCGAACTCCGCTGCCAGCACGACGAGTTCGCTCTCCGACAGCCAGTTCCACGGCAGTTGCGGTGCGGCGGGCAGCACGTCGAGGTATCCGGTGCCTTCTGCGGGGAAGCTCCAGGTGTCGAGGTAGTGGTAGTCGCCGCTGAGCGCGTAGTAGACCCGGGTGAGGAAGTCGCGGGGGCACGCCGCGAGTTCGGCGTCGGCGACTCCGGGGCGCTGGAAGTAGTCCAGGTGCAAGAAGTGGCGTTGGGCGGCCCTCGCCCACAGCTGGGACGGTCGGCGGGGTGCTCGTGGGACGAACGGGTTGTTGAGCACGATCACCCCTGTGACGCGCTCCGGTGCGCGCAGGGCTAGCTCCCACACCAGGGCGGCCCCGAAGTCCACGCCGACGAATACCGCGTTGTCGGCCTCCAGGTCGTTGAGCAGGCCGAGGAGGTCGCCGATCACCGCGCGGTTGGTGTAGGCGTCGAGATCGGTCGGCGCCGAGGTCTGTCCGTATCCGCGCAGGTCGGGAGCGATGGCGCGGTAGCCGGCCGCCGCGACGGATGCCATCTGCCGGTGCCAGATGTATCCCGTGTGCGGGAACCCGTGGCAGAAGATCACCGGGTGACCTTCTCCCTGTTCAGCCAGGTGCATCCGGACGCCGTTGGTCGTCACGAACCGCTGCGTGCGCTCCACTGTCACCCACCCAATTTCTAGAACATGTTCTATTCATAGAGTACTGTCGTGAAGTCATGAGCGAAATACCTCGGCAACTTCACGGGAAGATCGCGGTCGTGACGGGTGCGAGCCGCGGCGTCGGCAAGGGCATCGCCTTGGAGCTCGGCGCGGCGGGCGCGACCGTGTACGTGACCGGGCGATCGAAGTCCCCGGGCAAGCTTCCCGGGACGGTCGACCAAACCGCGGCCGAGATCGACGCGCTCGGCGGGAAGGGGGTGCCGTTCGTCTGCGATCACCGCGACGACGATGCGGTGCGCGGCCTGTTCGACGTCATCCGTGCCGAGCACGGCCGCCTCGACGTGCTGGTCAACAACGTCTACAACTCCCCGGCCACGGCGCGCTGGATCGGCAAACCGTTCTGGGAAGTTCCAACGGAAGCCTGGGATGAGACCGTCGACGTCGGGCTCCGATCCCACTACGTCGCGAGCGTGTTCGCGGCACCTCTGCTGATCGAGTCGAACGGCCTGGTGGTCAACGTGTCCTCGCCCGGTGCGATCAGGTACATGCACAGCGCGGTGTACGGCGCGGCGAAGACTGCCCTGGACCGCCTCACCACCGACTTCGCCCACGACTTCGCCGACACCGACGTCACCGCGGTCTCGGTGTGGCCCGGCATCGTGGATACAGAGCTGCTGCAACTGATTCCCGCCGATGCCGAAGGGAACCGCGTGGTGGAACTCGCCGGAGAGGGAACTTTCGACCTGGCCGCCGCCGAAACACCCCGCTTCGCCGGCCGCGCGGTGACTGCCCTGGCGACCGACCCGGACCGGCGCACCCGCACCGGGTCCGCCTGGCGCGTGGCCGACCTCGCCGAGGCCTACGGATTCACCGACATCGACGGTCGCATCCCACACGCGGACTGAACCGGCGGGGTTTCGTCGTGTGACAGGACTCCGCCTAACACGTGCAGGTAGGGATTGGGCGTGCTTTGGGAAAGGACCATGGCGACCGATCCTTCGCCCATGATGAAGCCCTGGCTGCCCTCCTGGAACGGGCGGCAGGCCTGCAAAGGTTCTGTGTCGGTGATGGCGACGCCCAGCTCGGCGAAGTGCCCCAGGTTCTCCGGAGTGACGGAGAGATCGGTAGCTACGCCCTGATCCTGACCGCAGCCTTCGGCGTCGCTGGGAGCATCATCCTTTGCCCGCTGGGCGCCTGGGCGATGCTGGCACTTCGCGGTCTGCGCACGCACCGCCGCGCCGGTCGACCGATCACCAAAGCCGCGCTCCGCGACGCGGCGTTACTGCGCCTGCTGCCCCGTAGGGGTGGTGATCACGCCCATTGTGGGGTTGCTTGGAGGTGCGATGATCGCGCGTGTCTGGCTTCGATCTCGACTATGGCGCCGTCCTGCGCAGCGGGTCTGGTGCCTCGCCCTTCGGGCTCGAAGAAGGGTGGCGTTCTGTAGATCATCTTCGTCTTTTATCTTTGCGCGGAACCGTGCGCTGCGTTGTTCTACGCTTGACTCTCTCGAACGGCGGCATCTGCCGCCGTTCGAGAGGAACCGAGCAATGGCTCCCCCGCTTATGTCAAGTACGAGGAGGGGCAAGCAATCTGCTGGAGGTCGTTCGTGAAGCCTTCAGGTGGCTGACTGAGGGATCGACCGGTGGCTGTGGACGGCCGCTCGTTCGACTACCTGCCGGACCGGGTTATCCCAGTTGACGAACTCCGAGACTTGCTGCCGGACCAGCGCTGCTCCCGGCGGGTGTGGGATCAGGCGTGGGCGCATGTGATCAGCCGTGCCCGCAACGAGGGCGGCACGTGGACGATCATCACGGTTGGGTTGGTGCTGATGCTGACCCCCTTGGCCGCGCGGTTGACATCCACGCGGAGGTCCTGCGTGGGTTCCTCGACGCACTGCAGACGGTCGATCTCGTCGAGGGACAGATCACGGTCCGGCTGCGGTGGGGCCGCTTACTGTGCCGGGAACCGGGCGCTGGTGGACGGGATGGACGGGGCGACCCCGTAGCGGCCGGAGTTCCACTCCAGCGAACCCAAGCCGCTGTCCGGGCATCCAGACTTGGTCCTGGCGCGTGCGGTCGGGGCCGGGGGCCTGACCCGGACCGAGGCCGAAGAGATCGGCGCGACCCGGCTGGAAGGCATCGAGCTGGCCGACTGGCCCCGCTTGCGAGGCCATGCCTACAAGACCGGTTCGCGCCACACCCTCCGGGGGCCTGCCCTTCGTCACCACCCCGAACAGATCACTGTCTAGAAGCTCACCGAACAGCAGCTTGCAGCACAGATGGGTGGACATCATCCCGCTTCGTTCACTACATGGTGGTTCGCGCCGGGCAGACGTAGCCGTCCTTGGAAGATCCTCACCCCATGGACACTGTGGTAACCGGTGGTGCCGGATTTATCGGATCGACGCTCGTCGATCGCTTGCTCGGGGACGGTCACCGCGTGCACGTGATAGACAATTTCAGCAGTGGCTGCAGACAGAATCTTGCCGCAGCCGAAAGCTCAGATTTCTGCACCGTGTACGAGCTCGACATCAACGGCCCTGAGCTGGCCAGTGTGATGGATGCCGCTCGCCCGGAGATCGTGTTTCATCTCGCAGCCCGGGTCGGCGTGCACACGAGTGTGCGTGATCCGCTCGCTGACGCGGCGGTCAACGTGCTCGGCACGATCAACGTAGCGGAAGCCGCGAGCAAAGCTGGGGTGCGCAAGGTCGTCTTCGCCTCCTCTGGAGGCGCGATCTACGGCAACGCAGATGCTTTGCCGGTGGCCGAGAACGCACCGAGCCAGCCGACTTCTCCGTATGGCGCGGGCAAAGCGGCCGCCGAGGTGTACCTGAACACCTATAGCCAGATGCACGGTCTGGACTGCTCGCACGTCGCCTTGTCCAACACGTACGGACCGCGGCAGGACCATCGCGGAGAAGCGGGTGTGGTTGCCGTGTTCGCCAATGCGCTGCTTGCTGGGAAGCCCACTCGGCTGTTCGGGGACGGCAGGAATACGCGTGACTACGTGTACGTCGACGATGTCGTCGACGCGCTCGTGCGAACTGCGATCAGAGGCCGTGCGGGCGCTCGATACAACATCGGTACCGGCAAGCAGACAACTGACCGGGAGCTGCACGCGATCGTCGCCGAGGCGGCTGGCGCGCTCGACGCACCCGAGTTCGTCCCGGCACGGCTCGGCGATGTCAGAACTTCAGCGCTCGACGCCATTGCGGCACACCGGGATCTGGGCTGGACACCCCGCATGTGCCTCGCCGAAGGCATTCGACGAACCATCGCACATATTTCGCAGCAGGCTGTCATGAGCAGCGTTCCTATTCCAGCCCAGGGGCAGGACGATCAGGCGCTAGTCAAGTCGACTAGAAGATTGTCACTAAAGGCGCCCGGTTAGAGACAAGGCGTGGTGCAGGTGGGTGCGCTTGTCACGTTTCCAATTCTGGAGGGAAGTCGGGTGCCTCCGAATATTGACCGTGACACGCATCGAGGTTGCGGCGGGCCGTGAATTTGGCCTTCGGAGGGGGAGACCAGATGACAGCGGAAACGGCCGAAGCGGTAATGGTCAGCGACGGCCTTCGGGGTGTTCATGCCGCCAAGAGCTCGGGTAGCGGCCGGTTCCCGGTCGTAGTCGTCGAGGACGAGGGCACTGGTTCACGTGGTGAACGCTTGGACGAGGAACTCCAGGTGATCGCTCGTCTGCCTGTCCAGGAAGACTGGTCCGGCCTGCATGTCGTGCTCGCTTTGGGACGACCGAAGCTGGTGTTGGTCAAGGCGCGGCTGGACCGTCTCGATTACCGCCTTCTGAGCCTGTGCGCAAGCCATCGTGTTGACGTCCTAGCGTTGGCTGAACCGGGCTACGGGCTGCTCGGTTCGGGGCGGCTGCGGAGGTTGGGTGGCTTGCCCTGGCTGCGGCTGCGGTGGCCACAGAAACGCGCTGGCATGCGGGTCAAACGGGCCGTTGATATTCTGCTGGTCCTGTTCGCCGCGCCGGTACTGCTCCCGTTGTTGGTGGTGCTGTGTGCGGTCGTCTGCTGGGACGGTCCCCCGCTATACGTACAGGAACGTGTGGGGCAGCGGGGGAGGCCTTTTCGGTTGATCAAGATCCGCACGATGCGGGTGGGCATCGAGCGGATCACCGGCCCCACATTGACCAGTTCAGGTGGCTCGGGTGTCACGGCGATCGGTCGCGTGCTACGCCGGTACCGGCTCGACGAGCTCCCGCAGTTGTGGAACGTGCTGCGAGGTGAGATGAGCTTGGTGGGGCCACGCCCGGAACGGCCGGAGTTCGTGCAGGACTTCGTGCGCAGACTTCCGATGTACGACCTGCGTCATGGCGTTCGTCCCGGCATTACCGGGATCGCCCAGCTCACCAACGGTTACGAGGCCACTGTGGACGACAAGCTGCGCTGCGATCTGCTCTATGTCAGCAGTTTGTCATTGCCCCTGGACCTCAAGTTGCTCGCGCTGACTGTCATCGACCTGCTGCGAGGGTTTCCTCGTGGCTAGTGCGACAGCGCGTCCGTTCGGTCGTGTGGCCCGCAACAGCGCCTTCTTGTTCGCGGCGAGTGCCGTCACAGCGGTGGCGAGTCTGGTGTCTGTGCCGGTGCTCTACGACCAGCTTGGCGAGCGATCTTACGGTGTGTGGGCGCTGCTGACGGGCTTGGTGGCTGCGGGCGCGCTGGTCGACATGGGGCTGGGCGCCGTTCAGGTCCGCGAGGTCGCCTTGGCGGCCGCTGGTGGTGACCGGAGACATGCTCGGGCCGTACTGGCATTGGGCCTGGTGATTGGCGCTGGTCTCGGTGTGCTGGCCATCGCCATCACTGCCGTCTGTTGGCCTGTACTGGCCAGCATGTTCGACCTGCGATCAGTGGCCGACCAGGCTCGCGGCGCCGTGCTGCTGATGCTGGTGGGTTTCCTCCTGGACAGTATGGCGATGCCGTGGCGGGCCATGCTGGAAGGCAACCAACACTACGGCCCCGTCGGATTGATCGCGGGCGGCACCGGGATCCTGGGCGCTGCGCTGGTCGTGCTCGCAGCGCTTTTCGGCGACGGACTGGAGTGGCTTGGCGCCTCAGTAGCCGTGACCAGCATGGTCCGGGCAGCGCTCCTGGTGACGATCGCTCGTCGACGTGTCCCCGCGCTGACTCCCCGAATCCGCAGTGTCGGGTGGTTCGATCTCACCACGGCAGCAAGCTATGGAATCCGGGTTCAGGCGTCCAACTCAGGCGCTGTCGTCAACAACCAGACGGACCGGCTCGTGCTCGCCGCCTTCTTCGACCTGCACACGGTCGCCGGATTCGACCTTGGTAGCCGGTTGGTGAACCCCCTGCGCATGCTGCCCTCGTTCGTGCTCACCGCCCTGTTCCCTGTTGCGACGACCATGGCCGGCGATGGAGCGAGACAGCGGTTGGATCGGCTCTACCTTGTGCTGACCGGGTATCTGGCTGCTTTCGGCGGTATCGGCGCTGCGGCGCTGGTGGTCTCCGCCGATCCCCTGGTCAGGCTCTGGCTTGGCCAGCCAGTGCCGGCAGCCGCCACCACCATAATGGTTCTCGCGCCCGGACTCGCCGTCACGATGGCTGCCAGTGCGGCCGCCATCGTGACGAGAGCAGAAGGATATCCCGGCCGCGAGACACGGTGCACAGTGCTGGCGGCCCTGCTCAACGTCGCACTCACGCTTCCACTGATGCTCGTGGTGGGACCACACGGGGTTCCCCTGGCGACAACCCTGGCTCTGTCGTTGATCACGGCGTATTTCTTCGTGTACTTCCATCGGAGTTCCGGGCGACCGCTCGCTCCGCTGCTGCGAGTGCTGTGGCCGCCTGCCCTCGCCGCCATCGTGGCAGGGGTCTTCACGTGGCTGCTCCAGCCTGCGCTGCCGGACGGGCCGGGGCGTGTTGCTGCGGGGCTGGCCGTGCTGTGCCGGGGTGGCCTGACGTTCGTCGTCGCCGCGATCGTGCTGGCCGCGCTCGGGTTCTTCGACATGTCAAGCCGGAACTGGTTGCGCTTGGGGACCGCCAGACCGGCTTCCGGTGTCCGCACCGCCGATGTCCAGGAGGAGGCGCAATTGCGCAACCACTGCGAAGGTATTCGATGCCTGCTCTGCAAGCAGATGTCGGGCAATGAGCCAGTACTCGAGGGCATACTGCGCCGCTGCCTCTCTTGCGGGTTCGTCTGGACAACCGAGAACTGCGACGATGCCTCGGCCACCGACATCTACAACGACAGCTACTTCCGGGAGGGCGGTTACCGCAACTATTTCGGCGAAGACGCTCAGCGGCGTTATGAGGCGGGGCGTCGGTTGCGGTGGTTGCTGTCGGCGACACGTCCGCGGTCGATTGTGGAGGCTGGATCAGCGGGTGGGTTCTTTCTGGAGCAGGCCCGGCGCGCTGGCATCCAGGTTGA